>JAFAPY010000091.1 GCA_019246795.1 Streptosporangiaceae bacterium
AGGGAAGGCTAAGTGAGGCGCCCAAAGGGCTGTGGGGCCTTCCGATCGTGAGCGAACCGGAGGCAGAAGAAGCATCAGATAAGCTCCCCGCAAAGCCGCCGAACGGGATGAATGCCGCCCGGCAGGTTCTACAGGCCGACACGAGCCGAAGCTGGACGGTACGTGAGGTGTGGGATGAACAGGTCAGGCGGGGTTGGGTGGATCCTGACGCAGATGGGCGTGAAGCCGTGCGCCTAGCGCTGAAACGACTGCGCGAGAAGGACCCTCACGTGGAGCACGATGAGGAGGGATCCGCGTTTACCTACCGCTGGGTACCCCCTGAACTTGCCCCGAGCAGCAATGGTTCGGGGCACGCGGAGCCTGAGAGGAAGTAACGATGAGAAGATAAGCCGGCCCCCCGCCTTCCGGTACCAGCCGTCGCGGGGGGCCTAGCACCAGTAAGTACCGAACGAGTAATCCGTGCTGGTCACACGCGCGACCGGTACTCCGCGCGAGGGGTGCGCTTGGTGCGCCGGGTGAGACTTGGCAGACTTCCCGGTCGGGTTCGACTCCCGCACCCTCCACCAAGAATTGTACCGCTTGACAGACGGTGTGCGAAGCTTTGCCCTGATCAGGGCATGTTGAAGGCTGGCATGTCGATCACCTGCAAGGCCAAGGCATGGTCAGACTCATGGACTGGCAGGTTTCGCAGTCCGCATCGCTGAGCCCGCCTAGGTCTAGCTGCGTTGGTCGCTGTACCGCCAGCGCTCGCCTGTGCCGCCGTACTCGCTGACCGGGATGAGCGCCGCGCTTGGCCGTATCCGCTCGGTGTAGAGGGTGCCGTTCAGGTGGTCAACCTCGTGCGCGACCAGCCGGGCTAGGCCTTTCTCGAAGATCGTTATGTGGCGCTGGCCGTCGATGGTCTGGTGCTCGACGTGCACGATCAGGGGCCGGGGGACCATGCCGCGCACGTCGAAGAAGCTAACCTCGGGCTTTCGCCAGGAATTAGCCACGCTAACGATTTGCAATAAAAAGTGCCTTTGGCCTGGGAGGATGGACTTGTCCAGAGTCATGTCCGTCCCGAGCCGAAGGCACTTTCCAGATGAAGAGTAGCGCACGCAGTATCCGGGTTGCGGTGTCTGCTGATGGCCGGGGCCTGGTGTCTCAGGCCGGGGCGGTCTTGTTGTGGGAGACGCTGCGGGTGACGGGCCTGGGCCGGGGCCTGTCCGCGGCGCTGCAGCCGTGGCGGGGGCCACAGGCGGTGCATGACCCGGGGAAGATCGTGGCGGACCTGGCCGCGGCGCTGGCGCTGGGCGGGGACTGCCTGGCTGATATCGCGGTGCTGCGCGAACAGCCCGGGCTGGCCGGGCCTGTGGCTTCGGATCCGGTGGTGTCCCGGCTGGTCAGGTCGCTGGCCGGGGACGGGCCGCGGGCGCTGGCGGCGATCCGGGCCGCGCGGGCCGCAGCCCGGGAGCGGGCCTGGGCGCTAGGCGAGGACGCCGCGCCCGGGGCGGACGGGAGCCTGGTCACGGTCGATCTGGATGCCACCATCGTGATCGCGCATTCAGAGAAGGAGCAGGCCGCCCCGACCTGGAAGAAGACCTTCGGGCATCATCCGATGACGGCCTGGGCCGATCACGGCGAGGCCGGGAACGGGGAGCCGCTGGCCTTGGTGCTGCGGGCCGGGAATGCGGGATCGAACACGGCCGCCGATCATATCGAGGCGGCCCGGCTCGCGGTCGCGCAGCTGCCCGCTCAGCTGCGGCGCAAGGTGCTGGTCCGCGCTGATTCCGGCGGCGGCACGCACGAGTTTCTCACCTGGCTGACCGCGAAGTCCCGGCGGCTGCACTACTCGGTCGGCATGACGGTCACCGAGGCCATCGCCGAGGCGATCGGCAAGGTTCCCGCATCGGCGTGGACACCGGCCTATAACGGGGACGGGCAGGCGCGCGGCGGCGCGTGGGTCGCGGACATCACCGGCCTGCTGGACCTGGGTGGCTGGCCCGCCGGGATGCGGGTCATCGTCCGCAAGGAGCGCCCGCACCCCGGCGCGCAGCTGCGGTTCACCGATATCGACGGGCACCGGTTCACCGCCTTCGCCACCGACACGAAGAAGGGCCAGCTTGCTGACCTGGAGCTGCGGCACCGGCGCAGGGCACGGTGCGAGGACCGCATCCGCAACGCCAAGGACTGCGGGCTGCGGAACCTGCCGCTGAAGGGCTTCGCGCAGAACCAGCTATGGTGCGAGATCGTCGCGCTGGCCTGCGAGCTGCTGGCCTGGACCCAGATGCTCGCCCTGACCGGCACCGCCCGCCGCTGGGAACCCAAGCGGCTCCGCCTGCGCCTGCTCTCGGTCGCCGGCCGCTTGGCCCGCAGCGCCCGCCGCCTGCGGCTACGCCTGGCTCAGACCTGGCCCTGGGCGGCAGACGTCATCACCGCGATCACCCGCCTGCAAGCCCTGCCGTCCGGCTAACCAGCCCCAACCACCACTGCGACACGGAAGGAGAGACCCAGGGGCCCGTGGAACCCCGCCCACCCGGCGCGACAGCCGGGCAGCCAGCTACGACCCGGACCCGAAACCACCACCAGACGAACAGCTAGGGCCAGCACGTCCAGGCACGCGAAAGATCGAGGCTAACATCGCCTGCCTTGAGGGACCCGCCCGCCGATGCCATTTTCGCCTATCCCGGCTGCGCGCTGCCACTATCTTCTTGATCTGCTTGCCCAGGTCCCGGACCCGCGTAAGAGGCGCGGGCGTCGGCATCCGCTGGCCGGGCTGCTGGCCGTGGGTATCGCGGCGGTGATCGCGGGGTCGAGGTCGTTCGCCGCGATCGGGCAGTGGGCCGGCGATGCTGGCCCGGAGGCCCTGGCGGTGCTGGGTGCGGCGCGCGGACCGGCGGAGGAGTCCACATTCCGCCGCGCGTTCGCCCTGGTCAGCGCCGACGTTCTCGACCGGGTCCTCGGTGCCTGGCTCTGGACCAGGGCCGTGCAGGCCGACGGCCGGCTGGTCATCGCTATCGACGGCAAGACCGTCCGTGGCGCGAGGAACAAGACCGGGAAGGCCCCGCACCTGGTCGCGGCCCTCGCGCACGGGATCGGCGCGGTCCTCGGCCAGGTCGCCGTGGATGAGAAATCCAATGAGATCCCCGCGGTGCGGGAACTGCTGAAGGCGTTCACCGACCTGGCCGGGGCGGTCTTGACGATCGATGCAATGCATACGCAGCAGGACACCGCGCAGGCCATCCTCAGCCGGGGCGCCGATTACGTGATGACCGTCAAGGCCAACATGCCCACCTTGTACCGGCAGCTCAAGAAGCTGCCCTGGACCGCCATCCCCGCTGTCTCATCCGTGACCACCGGTCACGGCCGCCGTGCGCGCCGCACCATCAAGGCCGTGCTGGCGCCGGCCTGGATCGGGTTCGACGGCGCCGCCCAGGTCGTGCAGCTGAGACGTACGGTCACCAGGAACGCAGGGACCCGGCAAAGTCGGGTTCATGCAGCTTGAAGTAGCTTGAGTGTCCGCTGGGGGTCGCGGGCGTGGTGGCGGTTGGAGG
>JAFAPY010000183.1 GCA_019246795.1 Streptosporangiaceae bacterium
CGCAGCAGGTGCCATTCCGCCTCACGGTAGTGATCTGTGCCGGTCATCTATCTCTCCTTACCTGAGGCGACTGGCATGCAACCGGCGCTCAGCCGCACGGTATCCAGCACTAAAGTGATACCGCGTCGGCTCACGCCGGTAACCCGCCAGGGAACACCTTCGGTGCCTGGAGCGCCGTCGAGGACACCCACATGCGCCACGGGCGCCGAGCTTGCCAGGTGTAAACCCCAGCGGGCCCGAGAGCGTCACTTGTGCAGGCCGCGATGGTGCGGCCTGCCGGTCTGCCTTGCAGGAAAAGGTGTGCGTCAACGCAGGGTCCTCGTCATGCTTGAGCGTTGCCCGTTTCTCGGGCAACCTGGGGAGACAGCCGAGGTTCCACTTGCGACGCTGCGTGCTCTGTCGGTAGCAAGCAGTCACCATTTCTGGGCGGAAGAGGGAACATCATGAGGATCGCCTGTGTGGGCGGCGGGCCTGCTGGTCTCTATTTCACAATCCTCATGAAGCTGTACGACCAGCGTCATGATATTACGCTCTTCGAGCGCAATGCGGCAGGTCACACCTATGGATGGGGGGTCGTGTTCTGGGATGACCTTCTCGAGACGCTGCAGGGAAGTGATGCGGAATCTGGGCGCATAATACGTGATTCCGCCAGGCGCTGGTCCAGCCAGGTGGTCGATGTTCAGGGCACGAGATTCGAGACCGGCGAGCACTGTGGCTACAGCATCGGAAGGCAGCGCCTGCTGGATATCTTGACGGAACGGGCCAGGAACCTCGGCGTACGCCTTGAGTTCGAACAAGAGGTGAAAGCTCCTTCCGAGCTACCCGAATGCGACCTGATCGTTGCATGCGATGGAGTCAACAGCCAACTGCGGGAAGCGGATGCCGATCAATTCGGGACCAGCGTCCACGTGGGGCGAAACAAGTATATCTGGCTCGGCACGGATAAGGTGTTCGACTCGTTCATCTTCGCATTCGCCAGGACCGATCCTGGCTGGATATGGTGTCACGCGTACGGCGTTGACGCTAACTCCAGCACCTTTATCGTCGAGTGCCCGTCTGAGGTTTGGTCCGGCCTCGGCTTCGGCAGCATGTCCGCGGATGATACCCTAGCCGCGCTCGAAGAGATCTTCAGACCGCAGCTGAGTGGGCACCGGCTGTTCGGCAAATTCCGGGATGGGCAGGCCGCGCCATGGTTGAATTTCCGCACGTTCACCAGCCAGAACTGGAACGCTGGCAAGCTCGTCTTGATGGGTGACGCCGCACATACGACCCACTTCACCATTGGCTCGGGGACGAAGCTTGCTATAGAAGACGCGGTAGCCCTGGCTAACAAACTGCAGGAGCGCCGAGAAATACAGGACGCTCTTCAGGCCTATGCCAGAGAACGGCAGACAGCGTTGCAGCCCCTGCAAGCTGACGCCCGGTTGAGCGCTCAGTGGTTCGAGGACGTTTCGCGTTATCTCGAGCTACCGCCGGAGCAGTTTTCCACCTTGCTGCTTAAGCGGCGTTCTCCCCTGCTGCATAACCTGTCACCCCGCCTCTACCTGAGACTCCTCCATGCCACCGAGGAGAGTGCGGTTCTGCAGAAACTCTGGAAGTACACTGGCCCCGGCGCGAGGTCTCTTTATAGCCGGCGTAAATCTGGTCTTGGGCGCGGATTAGCAGCCCTTCGCCGAACAAGACCGGCCGGCCGGTCGTCAGCTCGCCAAGGCCTTGACGATCTTGCTGTCCTCCAGCTGCTTGGACCAAATCTTCCTGGGCTGGACGTTGCCGGTCAGCACGCCAGTTACCAGGGCGAGGTCGCTTTGATGCGTCCAGCCGTTGCGGGCGCCCGGGAGGCCGCGAAGCCTCGGCGGGGATGCGATCCTCATCACTTGCCTGGACGCGTGAATCAGGCCTCGGGTTTGGCGGCGCGGTGCTAAGCTGGCGCCCGCTGTCACCCTAACGGGAATTTATGGTGCCTCCGTAGGCTTCACGGTGGTCACGAATGCGTGTCCTGCCCCGCACAGGCATCCGCAAGGGAGCGGCCGTCTCACAGCATGACGTGATGCGGCAGAGGGAGATTCGAGCGGGAGGATCTGCGTGGGAACGGTCTCGGAGCTCATCGCCAGGATGCGCGAGGTCGCGCCGCCCAGGCAGCAGCATCTCGATGCGGCAACGCTGCGGCTTCTGCGCGACCTGACCGGCTCGCTCGTGGCGGCCAAGCAGGACGCCGCCGAGGAGCACGCCCGGTTCCTTGCGATCGGCCAGCGGGGGCTGTGCCTGCCCGAAGCCGACCTTGCCGGCCGCCTGCGCGGCGCTACCGTGCTGGTGACCGGTGGTACCGGGTGCATCGGGTCGGCGCTGATGGCCGAGATCGCGGCGCGATTTCCGGGCCGCCTGGTCAGCGTGAGCCGCGGCGTCACGGACAGCTGGCCGAGGCAGGCCAGCGCCGAATACCTGTCAGCCGACGTCCGGGACCGCGCCGCCATGGACGAACTGGTCGGTGAAATCCGGCCCGACCTGGTATTCCACGTCGCCGCGCAGCGAGACCCGGGACTGGCCGAGGTGGAGGTGCACCGGACCGTATCCACCAACGTCCTCGGCACCCGCACTGTAGTCACGTCCGCCGCGGAGGCCGGGGTGCCGCAGGTGGTATGCGCGTCGACGGGCAAGGCCCTGCGACCCTTCTCCCCGGACATGTACACAGCGACCAAGCGTGCCGCGGAATGGGTGGCGTCGAGGGTGGCCGCAGGCACCGGCATGGTTGTCTCGGCCGCCAGGTTCACCCATGTCCTGGACAACTCCCTCATCTACCGGCGGCTGCTGAGCTGGGCGGAGGAAGGGCCCGCAGGCTGCATCCGGCTGCACGGCACCGATATCGCCTTCTACGTGCAGTCGGCACAGGAGTCGGCGCAGCTGCTGCTGCTGGCCAGCCTGGGCAGCAGGCAGGGCGAACTCCGGATCCATGCCATGTCCGACCTCGGCTGGCCCGTCTCCCTGCTCGACCTGGCGCTGGCCGTGGTGGCGCGCACCGGTTCCGCCACGCCGATCTACTTCAGCGGATACGACCCTGGGTACGAGGAGATACCCTTCCCCGGCCTCTACGACCCGATGACGGCGGGTGAGGTGAGCCCGCTGCTCAATGCCTTTGAGGCGGCCTCGGTCGTGGAGTCGGCATGTCCGATGGTCGACGCCTTCCGATTGCAGATGGCGCCCGAGCCGACGGCGGTCAAGATGCTGTCCGCGCTCGCCGAGGTGTGCGAGCGGACACACGACCCTGCAGTGGTGCGCGGGACGCTCGACGAGCTGTCGTGGGCGCTGCTCGATGCCACGCTAGCCGCTGCGCCGCGCCGGGCGCTGACCCGCGCTGCGGCGCTGGCCGGGCGGCACGACGATTCGCTGTGCGCAGATCACCGGCGGGTGCTCGAAGCCATCCGCGACCATGCCGACCCGGGAGATGCCGGCCACCCGGCCGCGTCGTAGCCGGCGGCCGTCAGGGCTTACAGGCGGCGTGGTCCGTGCGCCCGGTGCTGCCCTCTATTAGGCTCCGGTGTGGGCGGACTTCGCCGTCTGCCCGCAGCAAGCGCGTGAGACAGCGATGAGGCAAGGAGCCGGCGGTGGCCTCTATTGAAGCGATCCATGCCAGGCAGATCCTGGATTCCCGGGGCAACCCCACGCTCGAGGCCGAGGTGGCGCTGGACGACGGCAGCGTCGGACGGGCCGGCGTACCGAGCGGGGCATCGACCGGTGCCGCCGAGGCCGTCGAGCTCAGGGACGGCGGGTCCGCGTACGGCGGCAAGGCGGTAACCCGAGCGGTCGAGGGTGTCATTGACGAGATCCAGCCGGAACTGCTCGGCCATGAGGCCGATGACCAGCGGCTGATCGATCAGGCGCTGATCGGCCTGGACCGGACGCCGGGCAAGTCGCGGCTGGGCGCTAACGCCATCGTCGGCGTCAGCATGGCCGTTGCCCGTGCGGCGGCGGAATCGGCCGGCCTCCCGTTGTTCCGCTACCTCGGCGGCCCGAACGCCCATGTGCTGCCCGTCCCGATGATGAACATCCTGAACGGCGGCGCGCACGCCGACAACAACGTGGACATCCAGGAGTTCATGATCGTCCCCCTCGGCGCGGCCACGTTCGCCGAGGCACTGCGCTGGGGAGCCGAGGTCTATCACGCGCTGAAGTCAGTGATCAAGCAGCGCGGGCTGTCCACCGGTGTCGGCGACGAGGGCGGCTTCGCCCCCGACCTGGAGCACAACCGGGCGGCGCTGGATCTCATCGTGGACGCGACCGGAAAGGCCGGCTTCACCCCAGGGCAGGACATCGCGCTGGCGATTGACGCCGCCGCGTCAGAGTTCTACGCCGACGGCGCGTACAACTTCGAAGGGAAAGCCCGAACGAGCGATGAGATGACGGCCGTCTACGCCGAATGGCTGGGCGCCTATCCGATCGTGTCCATCGAGGACCCGCTCGCCGAGGAGGACTGGCCCGGGTGGCGGGCCCTGACCGCGAGCGTCGGTGACGCGGTCCAGGTGGTCGGCGATGACCTGTTCGTCACCAACCCGGAAAGGATCCGCCGTGGCATCGCCGAGCGTGCGGCGAACTCGCTGCTGGTCAAGCTGAACCAGATCGGCTCGGTCACCGAGACCCTCGACGCGGTGAGCCTTGCCCACGGCGCCGGGTGGAGCTGCGTGATCAGCCACCGCTCCGGCGAGACCGACGACACCACGATCTCCGACCTTGCCGTCGCGGCCAACTGCGGCCAGATCAAGACCGGCGCGCCCGCTCGTGGCGAACGCGTCGCCAAGTACAACCAGCTGTTGCGGATCGAGGAGATCCTCGGCGACGCGGCGACCTATGCGGGCGCCGGCGCCTATCCCCGGTACGCCGGGCGGGCCGGCAGGGGCTGATGGGCCGCCCGGCTGCCCACCGGACCACCCGCCTGACCGGGCGGGCCGCGGTCCTTGCGGTGGTGATCTGCGCGATCGCGCTGAGCCTGGCCTATCCGGTGCGGGAGTACCTGGCGCAGCGGCGGCAGATCGACCAGCTTGCCGCGCAGCGGCAGACGACGCTCGCTCAGGTGAAGGACCTGGAAGCCGAGAAGGCCAGGCTGGCAGAGCCGGCCTACATCGAGCAACTAGCCAGGCAGGAACTCGACATGTGCTTCCCCGGGACGCAGTGCTACATCACTGAGGGGGAGTCGCCGATCAGTGCCGTCAGCCCGGCGCGCTCTGGCCAGGCTGCCTGGTACGCGAAGGTATGGCGTTCGGTCCAGCAAGCAGACGGAAGCCCGGCGAAGTGATCACGCAATCAGATGCGGCGGTCATCGCCGCCCAGCTCGGCCGCCCGCCGCGGGCGCTGCTCGGCGTCGCCCATCGCTGCCCCTGCGGCCTGCCCGACGTGGCGGTGACCGCGCCGCGGCTGGCCGACGGCAGCCCGTTTCCCACGCTGTACTACCTGACCTGCCCGCTCGCCATTGCCGCGGTCAGCAGGCTGGAGGCGTCGGGGATCATGCGGCAGATGACTGCCAGGCTCGCCGACGCCGCGCTGCGCCGCCGCTACCGCGACGCCCACCGCGACTACGTTGCCCGGCGGGAAGCCGCCGCGCGATCAGCGGGCGTCGAGCCGCTGCCGCCTGGCGCGCCGTCGGCCGGCGGCATGCCGGAACGGGTCAAGTGCCTGCACGCGCTGGCCGCCCACGAACTTGCCGCGGGCGCGGTAAACCCGTTCGGCCGCGAGGCGCTCGACTTCGCCGGGCAATGGTGGTTGTCCGGGCCCTGCGTTCGCGTGCCCGCAGGGGCGTGGTCATGACCCGCCGAGTGGCCGCGGTGGACTGCGGAACGAATTCGCTGCGGCTGCTGGTCGCGGACGTAGATCCGGAACTGGCCGAGCTGACCGACGTGGCCCGCCGGATGGAGATCGTCCGCCTCGGGCAGGGCGTGGACAAGACCGGGCGGCTGGCGCCGCAAGCCCTCGAACGGACGCTCGGCGTCCTGCAGCACTACGCCGACATCATCTCTGGCGCCGCGGCCGATGCGGTGCGCATGGTGGCGACGAGCGCGACCAGGGACGCGGACAACGCGGTCGAGTTCACCCGTCGCGTCAAGGAGGTGCTCAGGGTGGCGCCGGAAGTGCTCACCGGCCGGGAGGAGGCGATGCTGTCCTTCGCCGGGGCCACCGCGGAGTTGGCCACCCGGCCGGATCGCGGACCCTGCCTGGTCGCGGACATCGGCGGCGGGTCGACGGAGTTCGTGCTCGGGCCGGCCACCGCACTCCCCGCAGACCCGGCCAGGTCGGCCGTGCAGGCGATATCGGTCAACATCGGCTGCGTCCGGATGACCGAGCGGCATCTGCGCGGTGATCCGCCGGCTGCCGCTGAGATAGCCGCCGCCCGCGCCGACATCGACGCTGCCCTGGACACGGTGGCCGACACGGTGCCGGTCCGGAAGGCCGGAACGCTGGTCGGCCTGGCAGGTTCGGTCACCACCGTGGCCGCCATCGCGATGGGCCTGCCCCACTATGACGCCGCCCGCATCCACCACGCGCGCGTGCCTGCCCGGCAGGTGCACGAGGTGACCGTCGGCCTGCTCGCCAAGACCCGCGCCGCCCGGGCCCGGATCGGCGTGATGCACCCGGGACGCGTGGACGTGATCGGCGGCGGCGCGCTCATCCTCGACCGCATCATGGCGCGGTTCGGGTTCACCGAGGTCCTGGTCAGCGAGCACGACATCCTCGACGGCATCGCCTGGTCGCTGGCGCCCCGCCGGTTCCGCCCGGCGGGCGGCGCATGAGCGAGCCGGAGGCGAGCTGGCAACGCTGCGATCCCGCGCGGCCCGACACGCCCGTCGCCCGCAGCGCGGCGGAGGTAGCGGCGCTGGCGGGCGAGAGCCGCAGCCTGGGTGAGCTCGTCGCCCGGCAGTCGGTGTGCCGCGCCTGCCCCCGTCTGGTCGCCTGGCGGGAACAGGTGGCGGTCGCGCGGCGCCGGGCGTTCCGCGAGGAGCGTTACTGGGGCCGCCCCGTTCCCGGATGGGGGGCGGCGCAGCCGCGGCTGCTGATCGTCGGGCTGGCGCCCGCCGCGCACGGCGGGAACCGCACCGGGCGGATCTTCACCGGCGACCGCAGCGGGGACTTCCTCTTCGCATCGCTGTACCGGTGCGGGCTGGCCGAAAAGCCGGCCAGCGTCGCCGCCTGCGACGGGCAGCGGCTGCCGGACACACGCATGGCGGCGGCGGTCCGCTGCGCCCCGCCGGAGAACAAGCCCGAACCTGCGGAGCGGGACGCGTGCGCCCCGTGGCTGGTCGCCGAGCTCCGGCTGGTGGCCGCCGACCTGCGCGTCATCGTATGCCTCGGCGGGTTTGCCTGGCAGGCGACATGGCCGGTGCTCGGCAGCTGCGGTTTCGCGCTGCCCCGGCCGCGGCCGGCCTTCGGCCACGGCGCCGAGGCGCGGCTCCGGCGCCCGGCGGCGCCGGACCTGCTGCTCATGGGCTGCTACCACCCCAGCCAGCAGAACACATTCACCGGCCGGGTCACCCCGGCGATGCTCGACGCCGTTTTCAGCCGCGCCCGCGACTACGCCGACCTGCATCTCCTTGCGGATTAAGGCGAAGGATAAGTGCTTCGCGTAGTAAAAGCCGGAAATGGCCGCTTTTCCTACGTCGGGCACAAATCGTACGTGTTACCGGGCAGGCACCGCCGCGCCGGCTGCTACGTCGCCCGGGCGTGCTGGTGCGAGCGCCGCTACGCGCCTGCGCCGGACAGGCGCAGGCGCCGGCGCATCTCGTACTCGTGCACGAGCGCGTTGGCGTACCCGTGGGAGATGCCGGCGTCGTCGGCCAGCCAGCTGGCGCGCTCGTCGCAGCGCAGGAAGGCGGGGCCAGCTTCGAGCCGGTGGAACCACTCAGCGAGATCACGGCCGGTTACGACCGGAATACGGGCGATGATGCTACTGTGCAGGCTCGGTGAGTGGGTCAGCGACAACTGGCACCTCCAAGAGAAGCTCCTCTTGTGCAGAGTGCCCTATCGCACGGCACCTGGCAACCCCCGCCGGCAACCAAATGTTCAGCTGAGCCGCTCGAAGATCATCGCCATACCCTGGCCGCCGCCCACGCACATGGTTTCCAGGCCCAGGGCCTTGTCGTGGAACTGCAGGCTGTTCAGCAGCGTCGTGGTGATGCGTGCCCCGGTCATGCCGAACGGGTGCCCCACCGCGATCGCCCCCCCGTTGAGGTTGAGCCGCGCCAGGTCCACGCCGAGGTCGGCGGCCGACGGGATGACCTGAGCCGCGAACGCCTCGTTGATCTCCACCAGGTCGACGTCGGAGATCGCCATGCCCGCCCGCGCCAGCGCCTGACGCGACGCCTCGACCGGTCCCAGGCCCATGATCTCGGGGGACAGCGCGCTCACCCCCGAGGACACGATCCGCGCCAGCGGGGTGATGCCGAGCTCGGCGGCCTTGACGTCACTCATCACGATGACCGCTGCGGCGCCGTCGTTGAGCGCGCAGCAGTTCCCCGCGGTGACGGTGCCGTCCGGCCGGAAGGCCGGCTGCAGCGCGGCGAGCTTGTCGATCGTGGTGCCGGGGCGGGGACCGTCATCGGCGGTGATCACCGTCCCGTCGGGCACGGTCACCGGCGTGATGTCGCGCTGCCAGAAGCCGTCGGCAATGGCCTTCTCGGCCAGGTTCTGCGAGCGCACGCCGAACTCGTCCTGCTGCTGGCGGGTGATGCCGCGCAGCTCGGCGACGTTCTCCGCGGTCTGGCCCATGGCGATATAGATGTCGGGGAGCAGCCCGTCGGACCGCGGGTCGTGCCATGGCCCGGCGTCTCCGCCGGCCGCCCGTTCACTCCGCTGCAAAGCCCCGGCGAAGCGGGGATTCTGGGTATCGGGCAGGGAGTCGCTGCTGCCCTTGACGAACCTGCTCACGCATTCGACGCCCGCCGAGATGAACGCATCTCCCTCGCCGGCCTTGATCGCGTGGAATGCCATCCGGGTGGTCTGCAGCGACGAGGAGCAGTACCGGGTGACCGTGGTGCCGGGCAGGTGGTCATATCCCAGCAGGACCGCCAGCACGCGCGCCAGGTTGAAGCCCTGCTCGCCGCCCGGGAGCCCGCAGCCGAGCATCAGGTCGCTGATGTCGGCCGGGTCGAGGCGCGGCACCTTCGCCAGCGCTGCGGCTACCATCTGGGCGGCCAGGTCGTCCGGGCGGATGCCGGTGAGTGATCCCTTGAAGGCGCGGCCGATGGGCGACCGGGCGGTGGCAACGATCACTGCTTCTGGCACGACTAGCCTCCTCCACGTGCGTTCTTCCAAATTATGCTCCGGGCCGGT
>JAFAPY010000224.1 GCA_019246795.1 Streptosporangiaceae bacterium
ATCTCGCACCAGCACATGATGGCACCGCCACAACGTCGGCGTCCTCCATGCCGTCCTGCCCGGTCATGAATACGCACTACTTTGCCGCTGTCCGGGCTGCTCGCCGTCACGGAGCGAACAACCTGAGCTGCTCCGCCTGCTGAGGGGTCACGGCCAGCCAGGGATTGGAGGCCGAGGGGTAGATCTCGGCAGCTTCCCACTGCTGCTTGATGACGCTGGAGGCAACTCTGCGCTTCACTCCTCGCACTATTTGCTCAGACCGAAGTTGCCGCGCCTCAAACAGATACACGGCTTGGATGCACCACGGCCGGGTGGTGCTTCGTGAGGACGCTGCAGACGACCACGGTCCGGTGAGAACCAAGTAATAATCAAGTGCCGTGGACTCCGTCGTATCCAGCAAGCCTTCGCGCTTTAGGTACCACTTGATGTTCACGGTCCGGCCTTGCGATGGACCCGAGCGGAAACGGCCATCGATGCCTTCGGCAACCGCTGATGCTTCCAGCTCGATGTCGAAGACCTGCGCCGCAATCCACTCACCGAGATGACCCGATGTCATAGGCCGATGAATGAGCCGGGCCAGCTCGACATCAATCGCATTCCGCTTACGCAGGAGCGCGGCGACCCGCGAGAGAGAATCCGTCTCCACAGCCAGAAGTGTCCCACCTGCCATAGCGCCGCGCACTCACATGCCGTTGCGACACGAGGTCGCACCTTGCGAGGGAACTCGCGGATTGGAGGGCCGATTATGTCGGCAGCGTAGTTCCGGGCGCGTGCTCATGCCCGGCCCCGCCCTGTCGGGCGTCGCTGGTAACGGCGGTGTGCGGAGCACAGGGGAAAGCCCAAGGGCTCCCGTCCCATCCGGGGGTCACAGGCGAGGGGCAGGCCGGGCGGGTGAATCGCGTGAACCTCCGTTGATGCCCCGTGATTGAGTACCCCCGCGATGGGAGCAGGTTGCGGGGTGACAGGGACTGGCCGCTGGGAAGCGGCAGGCGCTGGCCGGGCACGGCATCTGGCCAGGAGAGCACCGCCGTCCCCGGGGTCGAGGAGGCACCCACTCCGGTCGTATCTCGAAGGTGCGGAACGTGGAAACCCCGTCCGGGTCCGGGCGATAGATGCCCGGTCAGCTGACCGTGAGGAAGGCCCAGTTCCCGGGCGGGAACAGGATGACCCGAGAAGCGAATGCCGGTGGCCGAAAGGCAGCAGGAAACCGGGCGTCATGGCCGGCCCCTTCGCCGACCGTCCCGGATAACTGGCCGGATACCGGGCTGGTGCCCGGGCCTGAAAGGGCGCTGACGCGGGTCAGGTGAGCCCGTGAGGAATGACGGTGACAAGGACGCTGGAACCGATGGGCAAGTTGGACGCCGCAGCGGCTGCTGTGGTGAACGGACCTGAGGACGAACTCTCTGGCTGGCACGCGGTGGACTGGCGTGCGGCCGGGGAGGACGTACGGCGGCTGCGGCAGCGGATCTTCACGGCATCGCAGGCGGGGGACCTCAAAAGGGTCCGCAGTTTGCAGAAGCTGATGCTCCGGTCGCGGTCGAACACGCTGGTCAGCGTGCGGCGAGTGACCGAGCTCAATGCTGGCCGCCGGACGGCAGGCGTTGACGGGGAGGTGGTGCTGACCCCGCAGGCCCGGTCTGACCTGGCCCACTGGGTGCAGCAGCAGGCCAATCCGTGGGCGGCCCGGCCGGTCCGGCGGGTGTATATTCCCAAGGCCAGCGGGAAGCAGCGTCCGCTCGGTATCCCGGTGATCGCCGACCGCGTGCAGCAAGCGCGGGTGGCCAATGCGCTGGAGCCGGAGTGGGAAGCGCGGTTCGAGCCGAGGTCGTATGGTTTTCGGCCGGGCCGCGGCTGCCACGACGCGATCGAGGCCATCTACCAGGTCGGCAAGGGCGCCAGCCCGGCCCGCCGGTGGGTGCTTGACGCGGACCTGGCAGCGGCGTTCGACCGGATCGGCCACGATCACCTCCTCGGCCAGCTCGGCACGTTCCCCGCCAGGGAACTGGTCGCCGGGTGGCTGAAGGCAGGCGTGGTCGACAACGGCCGGTTCACCCCGACCGGGGAGGGAACTCCCCAAGGCGGTCCGGTCAGCCCCGCGCTGCTCAATGTTGCCCTGCACGGGATGGAACACGCCGCCGGGGTCCGCTACCAGCGCACCGGCAGCGATGCCGCGTTCGCGGCGGCGGGCTCACCCGTCCTGGTCAGGTACGCCGACGACCTAGTCGCCTTGTGTCATTCCAGGCACGAGGCCGAGCAGGTCAAGGCGCGGCTCGCCGCCTGGCTGGCGCCCCGGGGCCTGGCCTTCAACGAGGACAAGACGCGCATCGTCACCCTCGACGAAGGCTTTGACTTCCTCGGGTTCAACGTCCGCCGGTATCACGGCAAGCTGCTGATCAAGCCGGGCAAGGCGGCGGTCAGGCGGATCCGGGAACGGCTGCGCGCCGAAATACGGTCCCTGCGCGGGGCCAGCGTGCAGGCGGTCATCGCCCGGCTCAACCCCATCATCCGGGGCTGGTCGGCCTATTACCGGACGGTGGTCTCCAGCCACACCTTCACCGCGCTGGATCACTACCTGTGGAAGCTCACTTACAAGTGGGCCAGGCACAGCCACCCGAACAAGCCGACCCGGTGGGTCATCCGCCGCTACTTCGGCAAGTTCTGCAAGTCCCGGCAAGACCAGTGGGTCTTCGGCGACCGCGACAGCGGCGCCTACCTGCTGCGGTTTGCCTGGACGAAAATCGTCCGGCACCAGATGGTCAGGGGAACCTCGTCACCCGATGATCCCTCCCTGGCCGGTTACTGGGCCGCCCGGCGGCGGCGCGGGATACCCCGGCCGATGGACATCGCCAGCTTGCGCCTACTGGAGGCGCAGCACGGGCAGTGCCCATTGTGCAGGGAACTACTGCTCGACGCTGACCGGCCGCCGCAAACCCCGCGCGAATGGGAACAGTGGCTGACGGTCACCCGCAAGGCAATAATCCACAATGCCATCGTCATGCGGGCGGACGGAATACCGGACAAGGCTGCACTCCGCCTTATGCACGCACACTGCTACCGGCATTACACCCGGACCAGCAAGAGCCCGGCACTTCTGCCCGTCAGCGAGCCCTCGGGGCTTGCTTGAGCCGGATGCATGGAAACGTGCACGTCCGGTGTGCGCCGTGAGGCGCTTCGTCGTATCCCCGACGCAGTTGGGAGGAACTCGGAGGAATGTTCCTGGGTCGCCTGGCTTACCTGGACGGGAAACCTGAACGGGACAAGAGCATGCCAGGAAAGCGGTGGCCGTCTGGAGGCGTCCAGGGCGGGGTGCCGCAAGACCCGCGCGATATGGCCAAGGCTGGATTGCTTGAAGCCCAATTTCCAGCGGTGAATGTGCGCACCCGCCGGAACGACGCCTGGAACCGGTGCCGTGTCATGCCCCGGCGTGAACCCGTGGGCCGGGGCAACCTCCGTGACGCGGAGCGCCGCCCAGTGAGGGCGGTCAAGGAGATGAGTGGGCGGCCTGTGTCGCGCTCGATACGTACGACGAGGACGTACCACGGGATCGCCTGCGGGGCGCGAGCCCTATGGCGACGGAGTGCCCGTAGTAGTCGCAGGAGTCACGACCTGCCAGGGAGGCCGGGAAAGCCGGGCCGCAGGGCGAAGGGGCACAGGTGATCGAAGATGTCCGGCGATGGGAGGCATGCGTAATGCAGGACGCCGCAACGGTGCTGGAGATCATCGGCAAGCGAGGTGCGCGAGGGCTGCCGGTGGAGCGCCTTTACCGGCAGCTGTTCAACCCGCAGTTGTTCCTGATGGCCTACGGCAAGTTGTACGCCAACAAGGGTGCGATGACGCCGGGGGTCACCGGGGAGACCGTGGACGGCATGTCGCTGGCCAAGATCGGGGCGATCATCAGCGCGCTACGCGCCGAGCGCTACCGGTGGCAGCCGGTCAAGCGGATCTACATCCCGAAGAAGAACGGGAAGCAGCGCCCGCTGGGCCTGCCGACCTGGTCGGACAAGCTGGTCGCCGAGGTGGTGCGCCTGCTGTTGGAGGCCTACTACGAGCCCCAGTTCTCCGGCCGCTCCCACGGTTTCCGTCCCGGCCGGGGCTGCCACACCGCGCTCAGCGAGGTGGTGGAGACCTGGAAGGGAACGCACTGGTTCATCGAGGGTGACATCTCCGACTGCTTCGGCTCGCTTGATCATCAGGTGATGCTGGCGATCTTGGCGGAGAAGATCCACGATGGCCGGTTCCTGCGGCTGATCAGCCACATGCTCAAGGCCGGATACCTGGAGGA
>JAFAPY010000121.1 GCA_019246795.1 Streptosporangiaceae bacterium
CTCGATCATGGCCTTGCTCCTTCCTGGCCTGGCCGGACGCCGGGCGGCGCAATGGCCTGACCCGGGCCGGCCGGGTGGCGGCGGGCTCCTGGCTGTCCAGCTGCCCCGCCAGCCTTAACTTATACGTCATATAGAGATTAACCTATGCATCCTGAAGAAGAAAGGCGGGGCTGCCGTGAGCAGATCTCAGGATGGCTTGTCCATCGGGGAGCTGGCGCAACGCACCGACGTACCTGCCGCGACCCTGCGCAGCTGGGAAGACCGGTACGGCTTCCCCCGGCCGCGGCGGCTGGCCGGCGGCCACCGCCGTTACCGGGAGAGCGACATTGCCCAGATCGGGGAGGTCTTGCGGCTGCGCGCATCCGGCATGAGCCTGCAGGCCGCTATCGGCCAGGCCGCCGCGCGCGCGGCGGACGCCGAGCCGTCTGTCTTCGCCGGCCTGCGGCGCCGTCATCCCGCCCTGGTGCCCCAGGAACTCCGCAAGGCCACGCTGCTGGCGCTGACCCGGGCCATCGAAGATGAATGCTGCGCGCGGGCCGGACAGGCGGCGCTGTTCGCCGGCTTCCAGCAGCAGCGCTTCTACCGTCAGTCGCAGGAGCGGTGGCAGGAGCTGGCCCGCACCGCCCGCGTCGTCGTGGTCTTCGCCGATTTCGCCACGTCTGCCGCCGGCGTCTCCCCGGTGCAGGTCCGCCTGCCCCCCGACGCGCCGTTGCGCCGGGAATGGTTCCTGGTCTGCGCGGCCCGGGACTATCCCGCCTTCGTCTCCGGCTGGGAATTCCCCGGCCAGAAGGACACCCCCGATGCCGCCCGGCGTTTTGAGGTGCTGTGGAGCGTCGACCCGGCGGCTGTCCGGGACGCCGCGGTGATCTGCGCCCGGCTTGCCCGATCGCTGTTCCCCGGCCTGGGGCGCCTGGAGGATGAGCTCCCGTCCGGCTCGCCGCCTGCATCCGCCGATCTGCACCGCGCCATGGGCCTGCTCACCCGGATGACCGGTTACCTGGACAAACGGGAGTAGAGCAGAGGTCAGCGGCGTAGAGCGCGAGCCGCGGCGCAAGGCCGCGGCGACGCGGGGCCGGGAGCTATCGCGGCGGAGCGGTGCCGTGGAGGTCGGCCAGGACGGCGCGGGCCGCCCGCCGCCCGGAGACCAGCGCGCCCTGGATGGACGGGGTGTCGCGGTGGTCGCCGCAGACGTAGCGGCCGGGTCCCAGCCGCACCGGCCGGGCCAGGGGCTGCCCCGGCGCCAGGACCGGCAGGGCCCGGGGAATCGGGTAGCTGCCCAGCAGCTCCCAATCCGAGGTCGCGGTGTCATACAGGCGGGCCAGGGACGACCGGACCTGCGGTTCCAGGGCCGGGTCGGCGCGGCCGGGTACCGACGCGGCAGCCAGGGCCGCCCCGGCGGGGGCGTAGCCGGGCACGACGTCGCTCACGACGGCGGCGTTAAGCAGCAGCTCGTCGTTAAGCAGCAGCTCGTCCCGGCCGTCGAGAACCAGGACCGGTGCGCCCAGCGGCGAGGCCGGCAGCCGGTAGTAGAACGTGACGACCGGATGCCAGGCGGGCCCGGCCAGCCCGGGCGTCAGCGTGGCCGCGGCGGCGCCGTCGGTGGCGATCACCACCGCGCTGGCCTGGATCTCCTCGCCCGCGGCGGTCCGGACCCCGGAGCTGCTGACCTCGGTGACCTCAGTCCCGGTCCGCACCGTCCCGGCCGGCAGGGGCGCCGCCAGCTGGCGGGGAAGCATCTGCATGCCGCCTTCGGGCAGCGCTGCGCCGCCGCGCAGGAAGCACCGCCACAGCAGGTGGAACAGCCGGGCCGGGGTGGCCAGGGCCGGGTCGAGGAACACCCCGGCCAGGAACGGCCGCAGGAGCTCGGTGATGGTGGCGTCGGTGAACCAGCCGCGCAGGTCCGCCGCGGTGGTGGCGGCCGGGTCGGCCTGGCGGAGCACCCGGCCGGGCGCGAGCACGTCCCGCAGCGACATCGCGGCCAGGACCGCGCTGTCCCGGGGCCGCTCGAGCAGGAACTGCGCCGCTCCGGCCGCCGCCTGCCCGCCGAGCCACGGTGCGGCCAGCCAGCGGCGCCCGGCGGCCGTCACGGCCAGCACCCCCCGCAGGAACGGCCGTAGCCGCAGCGCGCCCAGGTCGGCCTGGCGGCGCAGCTCGGGGTAGGCCGGCAGGACCACCTGGAACCCGCGGTCCAGCAGGAAGCCGTCCCGGCGGTCGGTTCGGACCCGCCCGCCGACCTCGTCGCCGGCCTCGCAGACGACCACGGCCAGCCCGGCCCGGTGCAGGTACCCGGCCGCGCTCAAGCCGCTCAAGCCGCCGCCCACGATGACGGCGTCGGCGCGCGCCGTCACGCGGTCCTCGCGCCGGGCCGAGGCATCCGCCCGGCCAGCGGGTTCAAGCGGCTCAGCCGGAGCAGCCAGATCAGCTCGGCGGGCCGGTCGACGGTTACCGTCACGGCCGGGTGCGCCAGCAGCCGCCGGGGCAGCAGGCCGCCGACCGGCTGCCGCAGCCGGATGCACACCCCGCCGCGGGTGCTGGTGCCGAACGTCAGGCCGCGGTCGGCTGCCGACACCCGGGGCCCGATCGCCTTCCACGCCTGGAACGGCCCCGATGCGGTGACGGCACGGATGTTCCGCTGGTCCACCTGGGTCCCCCAGGGACCGTACCGGATCCGGACCCGGCCGCCTGCGACCTCCACCCTGCTGGTGGCAGGCGTCACCCCCACCGCCAGCAGCAGGAACCGGGCTGCCCGGTCGAACCGGAACGCGAAGACCCGCGGCCGGCCAATGGCCGACCCCAACCCGGGGCGCCCGCTCATCGGCATCGGTCGTGCCTCCTTCCGCTGGCGCCAGGCATCGTGCCGGCGCGGATGATCTGCCTGCCATGGCCGCCCGACCATGGCGTCCGGCCGGACTGCCCCCGCTGGCCGCGGCCAAACCCAGCCAGGCCCGGCTGTCGCCTCCCAGCCTGGCGCAGCGCGGCATAACCGGCGGAGGGAACCGGTTTGGGCTTCGGGACCCGGGTAGAGCGCGCGTATGGTGCACCTGGCCGACGCGCGACGCGTCCTTGACGGAGCTGGAGGATCGAGCGGGAGATGGCAGCCCGCACAGCGGCTGGCCGGGTCCATCGGCATCGGTGTCGCCGCCGGGGTGGCGACGGCGGCCGGTGTGATGTTCGGCCGCAGGGCGGTGGCGAGCGCCAGGGTCGGCAAGGGACATCCCCTCAAGCATCGCGTGCTCGACCTGGCGGCCGGCGCCATCCAGCCGAAATACCCGCTGGCCGCGATGAGCACCTACCTCAATGCCTTCCACATGTACGCCGACGAGATGGGCCGGCAGGTGGAGGCGGCGCATTTCTGCATCCACCTGCGTCATGACCTGCACCAGT
>JAFAPY010000126.1 GCA_019246795.1 Streptosporangiaceae bacterium
CGCTACGCTCGGTGACGTTCCTGGGAGATGCCTGGCGGGGCGCGTGGCACGGCCCGTGGCACGGCAGGCCGGATACTCCCAGCATGACTAGTGCTGTCAGTGCGATAATCCGTGGCATCGGTGCAGCCAGCGCGGACAGTGCACGGCGCCGTGCTTATGGTAAGGAGAAAGTCTACGGTTCGATTCCGTAACGGGGCTCCAGGTCATATAAATGTTTCGATATTGATTTCAAGCTTTGCATCCAAGATCAAGTGACTAACCAACGCGTTGCGACTCCAGCCGACAGCAGGCACAGTATGACGTGCCTGGACACGAGGTCCCTCTGGCCTGCGCTAATCCGCCTCGATCGGTTATGGGCAGCCGGGGTATGCAGAATTTGGCCCGCAGCGCGTCTCCGTTGCGCGGATATTGGCTTTGTCCGGCTGTCGTCCGCCAGGAGCATGGGGTCGGCCCAGGTCGCGCCGGGTCGGGATTAGCAGAGAGCGAGGCGATGGGACCGTCTGAGGACGTCTGGGCACGGCTGCCGCGGCGTGGAGCCGTTGTTACTTGACTTGTCACCGTTCCTGGGGCCGAAGCGGACCGCGTCGGACGCGCACATCTGGCGAGGCTGTTGGCTAATGTCCCGGGACAGCCCGTTCTGGGAACCGCGCATGGCCGCGGCGCTCCATAGCACCGGTGCCACCTCGGACGTGCTACGCGGATACCTGAGGGCGGAGATGATCGGCCCGTTGCTGTTGTTGCCGACTGGCCGCCGCCCACCCGCAGACGGCCGACCCGGTGTTCCGCAAGATCCTGGCCGAGCCGCATTTCACCCGGGCCGAGCACAGCTGTTGCCGCCGCGATGCACGGGACTCCGCGTCGTCTGCTCCGCAACGCGTAGCCACACGGACCGGACTCAACGTCCGCTCGCAATCGGCGGAAGCGGGGCTGCGGCTTGCGGGCGGTTCACCACGGTCGCGCTGGAAGAGTTGAGACGGTTTCCGGGGATGCGGGAGGATCAGGGCCATGGCGACGGCGGCGCGTGACCGGCTAGCCAAAACGCTGCGCGGTGATGCGCAGACCGCGTTCAGCGTTGAACTGACGGTAAGGACGGCCGAGTTGAGCCTGCAGGTTGAGGGCTTCGGACAGGTCAGGTTCCCGGTGACTCCGGCGAAGGCCCGCAAGCTTGCCGCCCTCGGTCAGCCGGCCAGGTTCGGCCGTGGTAAGGAGACGCTGACTGATCCGGATGTCCGTGACACGTGGGAGATCCCGAAGCGCCTCGTCCGCGCCGAATGGAACGACGCCGCGCTGACGAACATTCTCACGACGGTAAAAGAAGAGCTCGGGCTGCCGAACGCCGCGGAACTGAGCGCTGATCTTCACTCGCTCCTGGTCTATGAGCCGAACCAGTTCTTCCTCGTCCATCAGGACTCCGAGAAGGACGATTCAATGGTGGGGACCCTGGTGGTGACGCTGCCGTCGAGCTATGTCGGCGGCGAGCTGATGGTGGGTCACAACAAGGAGCGGAAGGCCTACCGGGGGTCGAAGACGGCGCTGTCGCTCGTTGCTTTCTACGCCGACTGCAGGCACGAGGTGCTCAGGGTGACGTCGGGCTACCGGATCACGCTGACCTACAACCTGCTCCTATACGGGGACACAAGCCGCCCGGAGGGCGATGACGGAACCGTCGCCGAACTTGCGGGTCTCCTCCGCGAGCACTTCAGCACGCCGGTGCCTCGCTATTACGGCGGACCTGCGGGTGACCCGCCAAACCGGCTCGTCTACCTCCTCGACCATGAGTACACGCCCCGTGGGCTGAACTGGCGGCGGCTGAAAGGCGCGGACGCGAGCCGGGTGGCGCTGCTGCGCGCTGCGGCGGACAGGGCAGGCTGTGAGTCCGTCCTCGCGCTGGCCGATATCAAGACGACGCACAGCGCGTTCGCGGCCGATGAGGGCTACGGATACCAGGACTGGTACGACGAGTACGACGGGTACGACGAGGACGATGATGAGTATTCCGGCGGCGCGAGCGGCAGCGGAGGCGAGTACGACGTCCAGGAGCTGATCGACTCCGAGGTCACCCTCACGCACTGGACCGGCCCGGAGGGCACACGCTTGGAGGAGACCTCGCTGTCCGTGGACGGCGATGAGGTGTGCGCGTCCACTCCGACGGGCGACCTCTCACCGTACTCCTCGGAGTACGAAGGCTACATGGGCAACTGGGGCAACACGCTGGACCGGTGGTACCATCGGGCGGCGGTCGCAGTATGGCCCCGTGATCAGGCATTCGCGAACCGCGCCGAGACCTCCCCGGCCTGGGCTCTGGATGAGCTCGCCGCGATGGCGTCAGCAGGCGACGTGCCGGGCGCGCGTGCCGCAGCGGCGACGCTGGCCCCCTTCTGGAACAGCACAGTGCGCGGCCGGACTCCGGGGGAAGGCGGCAGGGCCTCCGGACTGCTCGACAAGGCGCTGCGAGCGGCCAATGCCGTCGCGGACGCCGAGTCCTCGGTAATGCTGCTGCGCCCGTTCCGCATCGAGAACCTGACGGGCGCGCAGGTGAAGTCATTCGCGAAGATCGCGGATGGGTACGGGCAGCAGTGGACGGCAGAACTGCTGCGGACGTGGTTCGGCGGCGATCAGCCGACGTGGGGATACGGCGGGGGACACGAACGGCCGCAGTGGGTGGCCGACTCGCTGCCCGGCCTGTGCGAGGGGCTGCACGCCACCGGCAGTGCTGGCAGGCTGGCCGCACAGCGGCTCGTTGATCTGTCTTGGGAGTGGATCGGCAAGGACATCGGCTCCGGGCTCGCCTCGTCATCGCCCAGCTACCGCGACGAGAAACTCGGCAATCTGGGCAAGCCGCTCGCCTCGGTGCTGACGGCCGCCGGCGCGATCGGTGCGGCTGGCCTGCGAGACATGGTGAGTGGCTATATCCGGGAGCAAGGAGACGCGGTGACCGCGCTGGAGATGTCCGCGCTGCGCGCCGCGGCGGAGCTGTCCGGGGACGGCGGCGGGCGCGACGAGGCCGGGTTCGGTGACCTGGCCGCCGACTGTGCGGCACGGCTCCGCGCCCGGCTGGCCTGCCCGCAGCGTGCGTCCGGCGACTGGTCGATCGAACTGCCCGGGGGCGGCTGCACATGCGGCCTGTGCGACACATTGCGCGCGTTCCTGGAAGACAAGGGTCGGCGTTCCTTCGAGTGGCCGCTCGCCAAGCAGCGCAGGCAGCACGTCCATTCGCGGATCGATGCCGCCGAACTGCCCGTCACCCACCTAACCAGGCGGCAAAGCAGCCCCTACACGCTGGTCCTGACGAAGACCGACGCGCTCTTCGCCCGCGAGCAGGAGGCGCGGACCAGGGACGAAACGGATCTGGAGTGGCTCGCGGCACAGTGGAATCCCGATGCCTGACCAACGTGATCCCGATGCGGGCGCGTGCACCGGGGACGGCAGAACTGCGCACACGTCTACTGACCTGCAGGGTAGCTCCAATTTGAGCTGCATTGCAGTAGTACTTGCAGGTTAGGCTGCAAAATAAGTCAGAAACAAGCTATAATGCAGTAGTGGCACAGTACTCAACGCTCAACCGCCTCTCACAGATCGCCGAGGATCAGTGGGGGCTCATCACCCGCCGCCAGGCCGAAGGTGCCGGTGTCTCTCAGGCTACCCTGCAACGACTCGCCACGACGGGCATCCTCGACCGGGTGGCGCATGGCGTGTACCGCCTGACCGGCGCCCCGCCGCCCGATTACCTCGACCTTCGAGCGGCGTGGCTCCAGCTCGCCCCGGAGGTTCCGGCGTGGGAGCGGACGCCGGAGCAGGGGGTCATATCTCACCGTTCGGCCGCGGCGTTGTATGGCCTCGGCCACCTTCCCGCGGACCGGCACGAGTTCACGCTGCCGGAGCGGCGGCAATCTCGCCGATCAGACGTCCGGCTCCATCACCGGGCAGTCCGCCCCGGCGAGTGGGTTGTTCTGCACGGGATGCCGGTCACAAGGCCGTCGCGCATTGCCGCCGACCTGATGGGCGACAAGGAAGACCCCGAAGCGGTCGCACAGGTCATTGCCGATGCCCTGCGGCCTTGCTACGACTTCCCAGCCGCGTTCGCGGACGCCCTCGCGCCATACGCTGCGAGTTTCGGGCTCAGGCGAGGGGATGGCCTAGCGCTCCTCCGCTGGCTCCTCGACACAGTTGGCGACCCCGAAACGCCCCGGTGGATAGAGGAGGCGAGGGCGCACGCCGAACGCTCCGCCGAGAAGAACGGGAAGCCGTCAGCTCGTCCCCATGCCGGAGCCCGGCCTCGATGACCGGCGGCCGCTCATACGGAAGCCCTGGCGCCTTCCGCCGGGCTCTGACCGATAAGCTCAGGGATCTCGCCACCCGGAGCCGCTGGACGCTCCAGCAACTGCAGCGGCAGATGGCGTACGACCGGCTGCTGGAACGCCTCTACCTCGTCGATGGGAGCTGGATCATCAAAGGCGCGACCGCGCTGCTCGCCCGCGACATCGGCGTCCGGGGGACTCTCGACATCGACCTGTACCGCGAGGCGGCTCGGGAGATTGCCGAGGCGGACCTCCGCCAGGCGGCCGCCCTGGACCTTGGCGACTGGTTCCGCTTCGAGATCGGCGCTCCGCGGCCACTCGCCGATACCGGCGGTGTCCGCCTCCCGGTGAAGGCCTTCGTGGGGAATACGGAGTGAGCCGGCTTCCACGCCGACCTCGTTGGAGAGGATCTCCGCATGACCGGCGACCCGGAGCACGTCCCGCCGCTGGCCCGCGTGGTCATGCCCGATGTGGAGCAACACGGGTACCGGGCCTACCCGCTTGTCGATCATGTCGCGGACAAGGTCTGCGCGATATTCGAGCGGCATGGTGCCGCCGGGACACCGTCGACCCGTTACCGAGACCTGGTCGACCTGGTGGCCATCGTCCTCGCCGCGCCAGTGGAGGCGCGGCCGCAGATGACCGCTCTTCGCTCTGAAGCCCAACGGCGTGGCCTTCAGTTGCCTCGGCGCTTCGCCGTCCCCGACCGGGGGCTCTGGCAACCGGGCTACGCGGCGGAAGCAGGACGCTCCCTGCTGCAGATGGCGCGAACGCTGGACGAGGCCACCGCCGCGGTCACGCCGTTCCTTGATCCACTCCTGGACGGGACGGCGGGTGGCAGCTGGGACCCGGTGAACGCCCGGTGGATCTCGTAACGCGTCGTGAACGACAACACCTGCGACGATGAGCGGTGTGGGGGCTCCGTTCCCAGAGAGTGCTCCTCGGCCGACTGCTCCACCGGGCCGCTGTCAAGAGGAGCCGACTGCTGGGGACACCTGGGCCTTCTGGGTAATGGTCACTTGCGCCGGACATCCATCTCGCCGTAACGCTGGGCAGTCCGCGGCCGGATGAGCCGTACCCTGGTCTGCGTGATTGAGGGATCACAGTGCGCCAATTACGCAGTGCCCGAAAGCGTGGCCAAGGAACTGGCGGAGTTGCGGGCCGAAAACGCACGCTTGCTGCGCCTGCTGAAACTGACCCGTGCCGAGGCAGCGCCGCCTGGCCCGGCGCAGGCCGGGCTGTTCGATGCGCCGCCGGGTCCGGTGCAGGCGGCCTCGCCCGCTGAGGCAAAGGTCGCGCTGTTCGGCGCCTTGTTCGCCGCCCGCACCGACATTTACGCGGTGCGGTGGGAGAACGACCGCACCGGCCGTGCAGGGTGGCTCCCGGCGGTGAGCGGCGGGTGGCGCAGGGGAGTGCCGCACGCGGAGCGGGACTACCTGCCGCTGACCGCGGAGGTGCTGGCAGCGCACCTGTCCGGGCAGGTGCACATCGGCTTGTACCCGCTGCTGGATGGCGACCGCTGCTGGTGGCTGGCCGCTGACTTCGACGGCCCAGCGGCGTTGCTTGATGCGCTCAACTACATCAAGGCCGCCCGGGCGCTGAACGTGCCGTCCGGGCCGATCTCCCGGCCGCATCCGCACATGCTCAGGCACACGTTCGTGACGACCATGCTGGACGCCGGCGTAGGCCTGCGCGATGTGCAGGTCGCCGGCCGCCATGCGGATCCGCGGACCACGATGCGCTACGACCGGGCCCGCAGAACCTGGACCGCCACCCCAACTACATCCTCGCCGCCTACATGGCCTCTGGCACCTGAACCCCATCCGGAAACGGCCGGCACGGCGGGGCGAGGCGGGGCCAGGCGTCAGCCCAACGGCGCCGGATCCCGACGGTGCCGCCTGGCCACCGCCGGTCAAAGCGCCGGGATCGCGTCTCCTCCGGTCTAGAATGTCCAGGTGAGTCAGCCCCTGGCAGAGCCACCGCCGCTGCCCCCGGCAACCGAGCAGCAGGTCCGCTCCCATGCGGGCGAGCTGATTAACCTGGCTGCCCGGCATGGGATCAGCGGGTTGGCGTTCGCCTCCGCGGGCAGGCTCCGCGGGCACGTCGCCGAGGGGCGAGACCTGCTGGATGTGTTCGAGTTCCAGCGCGCCGCCACCGACCTGCTCGGCGCTGAGGTGGTGCTGTTCTCCGACGGCGCGCTCCGCAACGAGCACGTCAGCCCGGACCTGGTCACCGCCACGCCGCTGTGACCGGCGAACTCCGCCCCGACCGGCACGCGCTGCTCGAGCTCGCCGCCCTGCTGAACCAGATCGCCGCCATGCGCGACGAAGGCGACGCCGCCCGGTTTGACGCTGATCGCCGTTACCGGTGGGTGCTGCACCGGCTGTGGATCGCGGCCGGGAACGAGGCGCTCGCCCATGCCACAGCCATCGGGCTGCCTGTCCGGGCCGAGCGGACCTGGGCCAACCTCTATGACCTGCGCAATCACCTAGCACATTCCCGGCTCCCCGACATCGACGAGGCCCTGGTGATGCGCTTCACCTGGGCACGAGCCGGGCCTCTTCTGGAAACCATCTGCGGCCTGCTCAGTTCCCTGCCGTAGGCACGCTGGCGACCCCGGCCACAGACAGCACAACCACAAGAGCACGACGCCGTTCACGTCCTCGAGCCACTGCAGAAATCGCACCGGTCATGCCGATGAGCGGTAATTGCTCGTGGGCGGCGGTCCTGAAATGCTTCACTTATGCCT
>JAFAPY010000135.1 GCA_019246795.1 Streptosporangiaceae bacterium
CCTGGTCTACCCGATGACCACCGGCCGCAACTTCGACGAGGTGCTGCGGGTGATCGACTCGCTCCAGCTCACCGCCAGGCACCGGGTGGCTACGCCGGTGAACTGGCGACAGGGGGACGACGTCATCATCGCCGGCTCGGTTTCCAATGACGAGGCCAGGCAGCTGTTCGGTGAGTGGAAGGCGCCCAAGCCCTACATCCGGATCGTGCCCCAGCCGGGCTGACCGACGCTAACGCGACTGGCCCGGCTGCCTGCGCGCGAGGGTGCGGTAGGCGATACGGCCTCTTGGCCGGCATTCCTGTGACCGCCGACCCTGTCGCGGCCGGCAGCCCGTGACCGTGAACTTGTCGCATGAAGCGGTGGTTTTCACGTCGCGACGGCCCGGTCAGGCGTGAGCTGGCGCTCGACGAGCTGCCGGGACGGGGCAGGCGGCTGATGCTTACCGGCTATGCCTGCAGCTGCCCGGCCAGGCCAGCGGACACGGCCGTGCCGAGAGCCCGGCATGCGCCATCGTGATCTCTCTTCCTGCGTCCATGCAGGTGAGGGGGCTGGCGGCTGGGCTCCCGCGGTAGGACTCGAACCTACAGCCTGCCGGTTAACAGCCGGACGCTCTGCCGATTGAGCTACGCGGGATCGACCCGGATAAGGGTAGCGCACCTGAGCCGCGCGCGTGACGCGCAGCGGGGCCGGGTCATGCCCCGCAGGCGGGACGAGTACTCTCGGCTAAACGTGGGAAGGTCACGTGGGAAAAACGATACGTATGCGGAAGGGGTCCAGATGCGAAAGGCCACATTCATCTTCGGGTTCGCCATCGGCTTCATCGCCGGGACGCGCGCCGGCCGGGAGCGTTATGAGCAGATGGTGAGCCTCGGCCGGCAGGCGGCCAACCACCCGGCCGTGCAGCGGGCCACTCAGACGGCAGGAGCGAAAGCCTCCGAGTACAGCAAGGTGGCCAGCCAGAAGGCCAGCGAACGGATGCCGAAGCTCACCGAGACGGCCAAGAGCAGCGCCACCAGGGTCCGCGACCGGATGGGCAGCCAGCGCGACAGCGGCGGGCAGTCCGCGGTGGACGGCACCAGCCCGGACGGGCCAGGCGCCCCCGCCTAGCCGAGCAGGCCGCCCGGCGAACTCGCGGAGCATCCCAGGCTGGACGACGCGGGGACGCCGACGACGGTCACGGCAAGGTTGTCGAGGTTGTCGTGGATCGTTTCGATCATGGTCGTGGGCATGGGTGCTGCCTATCTGGGACGGCGTGATGGACGGCACGGTGATGCCGGCCGGACATGTGTGACGACATGTGTGACACGGCGCCTCGGCAGGTGTCATGCCGACCCGAAGCGGCCGGGGGCTGCGGGAAACCTTAGTCGAGGAACTCGCGGAGCATCTGGGCGCGGCTGGGATGGCGGAGCTTGGCCAGGGTCTTGGACTCGATCTGCCGGATCCGCTCCCTGGTGACGCCGAACTCCCTGCCGACTTCCTCCAGCGTCCGCGGGTGCCCGTCGGTGAGGCCGAACCGCAGCTGCAGGATCCGCTGCTCCCGTTCCGGCAGCTGGTCCAGGACCCGCTCAAGCTGGTCCTGCAACATGATGAACGCCGCGGCCTCCATCGGCACCACGGCGTCTGCGTCTTCGATGAAGTCCCCGAGGTCGGACTCTTCCTCGCCGATCGGTGACTGCAGCGATACCGGCTCCTGGGCTATCCGCTGGATGTCCGCGACCCGTTCCGGCTCCAGCCCCATCTCGGCGGCGATCTCCTCGGTGGTGGCTTCCCTGCCGAGTTCCTGGTGCAGCTGCCGCTGCACCCTGGCCAGCTTGTTGATCGTCTCCACCATGTGCACCGGCACCCGGATCGTCCGCGCCTGGTCGGCGATGGCCCTGGTGATGGCCTGCCGGATCCACCAGGTCGCGTAGGTGGAGAACTTGTAGCCGCGGGTGTAGTCGAACTTCTCCACCGCGCGGATCAGGCCGAGGTTGCCCTCCTGGATGAGGTCGAGGAACACCAGCCCGCGGCCGATGTAGCGCTTGGCGATCGAGACCACCAGCCGCAGGTTCGCCTCGATCAGCCGCTGCTTGGCGCTGATCCCCTCGCCGGCCAGCACCTCCAGGTCGGCCCGCACCGCGCCGGGCAGGTCTGCGCCGCTGGCCAGTTTCTCCTCGGCGAACAGGCCCGCCTCGATGGCCTTGGCGAGCTCCACCTCGTCTTCGGCGGTCAGCAGCGGCACGCGGCCGATCTCCCTGAGGTAGATCCGCACCAAGTCGCTGGGGGCGGCCCGCCTGCCGTCCTCGGCTTCGCCTTCGGCGCGCCGGATCTCGGCATCGTCTTCCCGCGGCACCTCCAGCACGCCGACGCCCTCGTCGGCGAGCGCGCGGACCGCCGCATCCAGCGCCTCCGGGGGCAGGTCGGCGCGGTCCAGCGCCGCCGCGACGTCCGCCATGGTCACCGAGCCCCGTTCCCGTCCTAGCGCCACGAGATCGGCTGGTACTGATCCGGTCCTGAGCACGGTGAGGGTCACGGGACCAGTCTGCGTCACCGACCCGCGGTTCCGGGGGACCTAATTTTGTCACCGTTCCGCTACTGAGCAGGGGCGGGCCGGGCCTACCCGCCCCCGGCCTGGTCGATCAACGCCTTCCTGCGCTTCTCCAGCCCCACCAACTCCCCGAACAACCTGTTGTACCCGGCCTGCTCATCCACCGGGTTCATCCGCTGCAGCCGTGCCTTGACCGCCGCGATCTCCCGGCTGACGGCGAGCTCGCCCACCCTGGCCAAGACGACCTCGGCGTACCTGGCGTCGGGCTCGGCCGCGGTCTGCGGCGGCTCTACCGCCAGCGCGGTCACGAACGCCTGCGCCTGCTCGTCGTGGGCGTGCTCCCGCAGCCGCGCGGCCCACTCCCGCGGGCTGTCCGCGGCGACGGTGCCGCCGCAGGCGGCGACCAGCGCGAACATGGCGCGGTGCGCGGGCACCGTGAACGCATCCGCGCCGAGCGCGTCGAATTCCGGGCCGCACAGCGCGGGCCGCTGGATGGCGAGCTTGAGCGCTTCTCGTTCCACTTTCACCACAGGATCGTTCGGGTCATGATCTTTTTCTTTTCTCCCGAACGATGCGTCCTGCGTGGCACGGGCCGGGCGCCGACGCCTCGGGTCGCCGCCGTGCCCGCGCACCCTGGCCAGGACGAATCCCTCGTCCAGCAGGCCGAGCCAGCGGTCGAGGTTCACCGCGTACCTGGCCCGCAGTCCGGTGTCCTTGATCTTCGCGACGATCGGCGCGGCCTCATCCAGCGCGGCCAGCTGGCCCTCGGTGGTGTTCAGGTCGTGTTTACCGAGCACGCCCCTGATCGCGAACTCGAACAGCGGGACCCGCCGGGCGATAAGGTCGCGCACGGCCGCGTCGCCGTGCGCCAGCCGCAGCTCGCACGGGTCCAGGCCGTCCGCCTGCACGGTCACGAACGTCTGGGTGACGAACTTGTCCTCCATGCCGAACGCGCGCAGCGCGGCCCGCTGCCCGGCCGCGTCGCCGTCGAAGGTGAAGATCACCTCCCCCGCCGACCCTTCGGTGTCCATGATGAGCCGGCGCAGCACCTTGACGTGCTCGTCACCGAACGAGGTGCCACAGGTCGCCACCGCCGTGGGCACCCCCGCCAGATGGCAGGCCATCAC
>JAFAPY010000136.1 GCA_019246795.1 Streptosporangiaceae bacterium
CCGCGCGTTCCGATTGCGGTCCCCACGAGACAAGCCACTACCGTTACCCACGGACGTCCTCCTTGATGCGCTGGGATCCGAACCCGACAACCGCATCAGGAGGACGTCTTCACATCCAGCACCGACGCGCATAAAGAGTTACTAGCGGGCGAATTCTCAGGGATGCTGGGGCAGTTTCGCCTTGCGGGCTTGACCTGCAGCGTATGCGGGTTTCTAGGGTGGCTTCGTGGCAGAGGACGCGGGGAACCCGGCCGCCTATGCGGCCAATATCGACGCGGCCAGAGAGCGGCTGATCAGCTTCGTAAGCGGCTGCGGCGACGAGCAATGGCGCGCAGCCCCCTGGACGGCGACCCCCGGCCGGTGGCAGTGGTAGTGGACCACGTCGCGCACGCGTATGAGTACCTGGCGGGCTGGATCAGCCAGCTCGTTGCCGGCCAGGCGATCGAGGTGAACAGCGAGATCGTAGACGCCCTGAACGCCCAGCATGCCCGGGACGCCGCAGCGGTGAGCAGGGCCGCGGCGACCGAGCACCTGCGCCGCAGCGGCGACGTCATCAGCAGGCTGGTCGCGGGCCTTAGCGCCGCGGACCTGAACGCCGGCGATGACAGGGTCCGGCGCCTAGCGCAGATCGCGGCCCGGCACGCGGACGATCACCGCATCGACATCCAGGCGGCACTGACCACACACGGCATCCCCGGCTTACGCCTGCGACCAGATATACATCCCGGCGGTCTCGGCCCACTTCGCAGTCAGGGCGGACAACGTTCACGCGAGGGAACAACTCGGGCAAGGTGCCGACGGTTAGGGCGTCGAGCTCGTGGCCGCAGTAGTCGGGAATGGACCGCGGCGCCTCCGGCCGGGGAACGACAAGCCGGGGGAGGGCCAGCTGGGTACCGTCAGCCGGGCAATCCCCGGCCGTCATGGTCACGTTCCGTAGCGTCGATGGCTGTGAGGTCGACACGGCCGTGGACCGGTTCGTGGACCGAGGTGCCGGTGGATGCTGGTGCGGTGGATGCTGGTGCGATGAGTGCCATCGATGACGGGACCGTGCTGTCCGTGCAGCTGGAGATAGCGTTGCCTGAGGGCAGGCTTCTCATAATCCACGGGCGTGGCTTCGAGTCCCACTCGCCCCGCCTGTGTTTATGCGTTACATCCGGTGGTGTGCGGTGCCGCACGTCAAGCACCTCTTCCGGCCACATAGAGCAACTGCCGGGGCCGCTCTTGGCTTGCCGAGGTCTACGCCGGGAAGGACCCGCTGACTGGCCGCATCTGCCGCTGTCCGGGAAGGATAATGCCTCGGTCTGCTCGGCATGGTTGCCCGTTTCAGCGGCTGAGTCCATGTTCAGGCGCTCCATAGGCTGGCCGGTGATCTCAGCGATGAGGTCGAAGTCCTTATCCAGGTGCAGCACCGTCAGTCCGGCCAGCTCGGCAGTTGCGGCGATGATCAGATCCGGTACCGAAGGAGCACGATGCTGGCCCCGGTCAGCCAGCAGCATCAAGAGCTCCACTGCCCGGTCCTCGATGGCCGGGGTCAGGTGCTCCACCGGCATTGACGACAGCGGCGGCCGCTGGAACCCGGTCCGCATCTGCGAGCTCGACCGGGCTGAATAACCGGTTTCCAGTCGGGTGATGGTCGTGATCCGGACCAGTCCACATTCGATCCGCGCGGCCCATTCCGCGGCATCGGGACTTGTGGCCAGGCGGACCAGGGCGGACTTGTCGATCAGCCAGGTGGTCACGTCCAGGCCCGGGACATCACGTCTGGATCGGCCAGATCAGCGAAGGTGTGTGCGAACCGGGCCAGATCGTGCACGCTGACCGGGGAACCCGGCGTGGCGGCGTCTTGACCCAGGCGGCGGCGCACGTACTCGCTGCGGGACAGGCCCAGACGGGCGGCGTGGGCATCCAGCGCCGCGATGACCTCATCGGGGATACCACGGATCAGTACGTCGGTCATCTGCACCTCCATGTGATATCCCATGATATCGTGATCGCCGGACCCTGCCACTGCGAACGCGCCCTCGTGACCGAGCGACGAGATACCGGCTGCTACCCGGCGGCGAAGCCGACGCCCCCCAGCCGTCATCCTTCGTTCCACTGAATGTGCCCGGGAACTGCCTCTGCACGCCGGAAGATAACGCAGCCCACCGACACCCCAGGTCTCGCTACCGGAAGCGCGACCTGTTGTGTCGCGTCATAAAACGGCAAGCTTAGCCTGCGCCAGGCAGGCACACCTGAACCGTCCCCGCCTCCACGCGGGTTTCGAACGTCGGCTGCGGCGCGGTGGCGGGTCCGCGTTTCACGGAGCCGTCGGCGATGCGGAAGGCGCTTCCGTGCCATGGGCAAGTCAGGCAGCCGTCTGCGAGGCTGCCCTCAGACAGCGGTCCCGACATGTGGCTGCAGCGGTCGGCGAGGACATGCACCTGGCCGCCGCTGCGGATCGCCACGACGGGGACCTCGCCGAGCATGATGCGCACTGGCGTGTCCTCGGGAAGGCCTGCGGCGTCAGCCAGGTGATGCCATCCCGGTTTGACCAGGTGCGGTACCGCTTCCGCGTGGTTGGCCCCCCCGGCCAGCCGGAAGGAGAGGTGGCCGCCGATGACCCCCCCGACGGCCAGGGCGGCGAGGCCGCCGAGGCGCAGGGCCCGGCTGGTGCGGGGCGGGAGCCTGAGCAGCGAGCAGCCGTAGCAGCCTGCCGCGGTAGCGTTGGCGAGGGCATGGATGATACCGACACGCATCTGCTGCTCGTGCTGCTCGGACCAGTCCGCGGCGCCCGCGGCGATGGCGGGCCCCGATACGGCCAGCCCGGCCACGGTGAGGCGCCGGGCGGCTGCGTCGTCGCCCGATGTGAAATCCACGATGCTCGCTGACAGCCAGGTTCCGGCGACCGCCTGTACCAGCACGGGGTGCAGGGGGTGCCCGAGCCATGTCCCGTGCAGCCAGTCCCGGAGCCTGCCAGGCCGGATCAGGCGGGCCACGCGCTGGCCGACCTGGACGGCTTTGTCCAGGCGGTCGGCTTGTTCCAGGCGGGAGATGGCTCGCATATGCCATCGGCTTCCCTGGCCCGGGGACGCCAAACCGCCGGCATAAAGCCGCGGCCACCGGGGATACCCGTGAAGACAGGCCGGGAAGAGGTGGAGATTGTCGCGGACCGTGCGCCTGTGACGCTGAGCCTGCCTGGCTGGGCCGGGCCGCTCGTGGACGCGTGCCGGACGGCTGGTGAGGACGCCGACGTGGCGGTCAAGCTCGCTGCGCACTACGGCAGGCTGCTGCCGCATCCTGGGAGCGGGCAGACGGCGCAGCGCTGGGCAGTGCTCGCGGCGGCAGCTGAGCACAACCTCACGGTCGCCCGGGTGCTGGAGGCTCACAGCGACGCGCTCGCGATCTTGGCGGAGGCCGGTGAGCCCGTGCCGGACGGCGCCTGGGGGGTCTTCGCCGCCGAAGCGGCACCGCACCGCCTGGACGCCGCTGACGCTGGCGGGCATGCCGAGCTGACCGGCGTCAAGCCGTGGTGCTCGCTGGCGGACCGGCTCGACGCAGCGCTGGTCACCGCCCATGCTGACGGTCATCGCCAGCTGTTCCGCGTCAGCCTGCATCATCCGTCGGTGACCCCGGGACCGCCCGATGGATGGGTCGCGCGGGGGCTGCGAAATGTTACCAGCGTGGGTGTGCGGTTCGACCGCACACCGGCCGAGCCGGTCGGGCCACCAGGCTGGTACCTGGCTCGGCCTGGGTTCGCCTGGGGCGGGATGGGTGTGGCTGCGTGCTGGCATGGCGGGTCCCGGGGCCTGCGGGCAACGCTGCTGCGCCGGTCAGCGAAACGTTCGGGTGACCTGTCCGCGCTGCACGTCGGCATCGTGGACGCGGAGCTGCACGCGTCCGGGGCTGCCCTCGCCGGTGCAGCGGCGCTGATCGATGCAGGCAGCGCCCAAGGCGCGGCGGGCGTCATTCTGGGACTGCGGGTACGGGCGGTCGTGGCGCGTGCGGCAGAGCGGATCATCCGGCAGGTCGGTCACGCCTTGGGGCCCGCGCCGCTTGCCTTCGACGAAGATCATGCGCGGCGGGTCGCCGATCTAGAGCTTTACCTGCGCCAGCACCACGCTGAGCGCGACCTTGCCCGGCTTGGTGACGCCGTGCTGGCCGGCCAGCAGGACGGGCACCCGGGTTGATCCAGTGTGTTGCGGTGGTCATCCCAGCGGCCAACGAGGAGCGGCACCTCGGTAGGTGCCTCGCCAGCGTCGGCGCCGCGCGAGAACATCTGTACCGCAGCGGCACCAGCGCCGCGGCCAGGGTTGTTGCCGTCCTTGACGGCTGCCGCGACGGGACAGCCGATATCGCCGCTGCTTTCGACGGCGTGGAACTCGTCGCGATCAACGCCGGGAGCGTGGGTACCGCCCGGCGGGCCGGGGCGGCCGCCGCTTTGGCGGCCACCGGGTGCGCCCGGCGGGTATGGCTGGCCAACACCGACGCCGACTCCGAGGTCCCGGTGGACTGGCTCACGTCCATGGTGACAAAGGCACGACTCGGTGCCCACGTCGTCCTTGGGACCGTCACACCCGGGGGCGCCCTCTGCCCAGCAGCCCGCGCCGCGTGGGACAGCCGGCACAGCCTCCAGGAGGGCCACCCCCATGTGCATGGAGCCAACTTCGGGATCCGCGGCGACGCCTACCTGGCACTCGGCGGCTGGCAGCCGTTCGAAACCGGGGAAGACGCCGATCTGGCTACCCGCGCAGCGCGCGCGGGCCTGCGGATCACGCGTACCGGTTCGATTCCCGTGGTGACCAGCGTGCGCCGCGACGGACGGGCACCGCGTGGTTTCTCCAGCTACCTACGCGCCCTACCTTCTCTGGACGCCCAGGAAGGGCCGCCGGGCCGGCCTTGGGCTGGGAAAGCGTGAGAGCACGGTTGTGACCGGCACGGCACATGGGGGGGCGGCCAACCTCATCGACGGGCCGGGCACCAGCGAGACCAGGTGGCGCCGGTGGCCGGGACTGCTTGCATCTCCGGTCCTCAACGTCACCCGCTGGGTCAGTGCCGTAATCGTGGCCGCTCATCCCGACGATGAGGTGCTCGGCGCCGGCGGGGTCATGTCCGTCCTCGCAGCCACAGGAGCCCGGTTGCGGGTGATCGCGGTAACCGATGGGGAGGCCTCCCATCCCGGCCATCGCGATACGGCAGAACTAGTGCGCCGCCGCGCGCAGGAACGGGCTGAGGCCCTGCGGGCGCTCGGGGCCACCGACGCCGAGGTGATCCGGCTAGGGCTGCCCGACTCCGGGCTGGCGGCCCTGGACAGCCAGATCACGGCCGCTTTCGAAGACCTGGTAACCGGCTTCGAAGTATGCCTCGCCCCGTGGGAGAGCGACCTCCACGCCGATCACGAGGCCGTGGGCCGCGCGGCCAGGCAGGCCGGCAAGCAGACCTTCTTCTACCCTGTGTGGATGTGGCACTGGGCCCGGCCCGCGGCTCCCTCCGTGCCGTGGGGGCAGGCAGTACGAGTGGTGCTTCCGCCGGCCGTGGCCGCGCGGAAACAAGCAGCGATCAGGTGCTTCCGAAGCCAGCTGAAACCCCGCGCGCCCGGCGCGCCACCGGTGTTGCCCCCAGGTTTTGTCACCCATTTCTGTCGCGACTATGAGGTGCTGTTCCCGGTGGTGCGTCTATGACCTTGGAACCTGCTTACTTCGACCGGATGTATGCCGCCTCCGACGACCCATGGGGGTTCACCAGCCGCTGGTACGAAAGGCGCAAGTACGCCCTCACCCTTGCGATGCTGCCGAGCGAGCGCTACGCGGACGCGTTCGAGCCAGGCTGCTCCATCGGGGTCATGACTGAGCAGCTGGCCCCTCGCTGCGCTCGGCTGCTGTCCTGTGACGGCTCCCGAGCGGCAGTGCGCGCCGCCGCGCGGAGGACCTCAGGCCAGCCCAGCGTCTGCGTGGAACAGCGCGTCCTTCCCCGCGACTGGCCGCCCGGGAACTTCGACCTCATCGTTTTTTCGGAGCTCCTCTACTATTTCGGTGGAGATGACCTGCAGCAGCTCCTGAAACTGTCGGTCGCCGCGCTGCGCCCGGGCGGCACCCTGCTCGCCGTCCACTGGCGCCACCCGGTGCCGGAGTACCCGCGCAGCGGCGACAACGTGCATCAGGTACTGGCCAGCCAGCCGGGCCTCAGCCGGATCGCCGAACACCGAGAACCCGACTTCATCGCCGAGGTCTACCTGCATGGCCCGGCCCTCTCCGTGGCCCAGGCCACCGGGCTGGTGTAAGCGGCTGTTTCATAGCCTCAGCCGGGGCTGGGGAGGCGGCGGGTCATAAGGGTGATCATCGCCGCAACGGCGGGCGGGCCGCAGGCGGCTTCGGCCAGGTTCACCCACTGTGTTCGGGGTGCCAGCCCTCGGGCAGGTGGATGATGAGGTGGCCGCGGCGATCCCCGCCCCGGCCGGGGTGCTGTCCGGCGCGGTGACGGTGGCTCGGCTCTGGGATCCGCTATGCGGTCCGCGCCCGCTGAATGCAAACACCGGCCGGGCGTGGCGACGGCGACCGCCAGCAGACCGCAGGCGTCCGTTACCGTCCACCCGCGACAGCCACTTCGCCGCGCCCGGTCGCGCTCGCACCGGGCTGCGGCGCTGGGGGGCCGACCCGGCACGGCGCGCCGGGCATCGAGCGCATGATCCGATGGTCAAGCCCGGTTATCGGCGGCACTCAGTGCCGCGCGTTCGGGTGTGGCCTTCTTCCTCGGCTGTCAGTGTCCTAGTCGCAATCAGCGCGTCAAGAGCGCCTGCGGCGTCGCATGCGATCGCTTCGCGACTTTTGACCCGCCGACCGCTTACCAGGATTCGGCGCCTATGAGGAAGATGGAGAAGGGGTCAGGGTGCGGTGGTGATCTCGGCGGTCAGGGCGTGAACGCGGGTTCTGATCTCGTCCCTGCGCGGTTAGGGTGCTTGCTGTCGCCGGGACCGCCGGGGGAAGAAGAGGGTCAGGACGACGGCGAAGGCCAGGAACTTCGACACGATGTTCAGCGTGAGCGGGACCAGTGCGGAAGGGTAGCCGAACCCGGACAGGGCCCAGACCGCGAACACGCCCAGCATCAGCGCGAGACAAAAAAGCGTGGCCCGGGTCGGCCGCACCATGGGCGACAGGCTCAGCAGCAGCAACGTGGTGATCTCGATCAGGAACAGGGGCACGAAGAACAGCGCCCGGTACAAGGCCGTCAGGTCTTATTCCCTGATGACGCTTCGCGTGGCCGGGCGGGTGTTGGCGGCATCCTTATCTGGCCGCAGTTGAGCGCCTTCCGGCATCGCTCTTTGGCTGACCGGCATGTCGTCGCTGGGGGCCTATAGAACGTGACTCGGTGAGCGGTGGTCATGGTCTCCCGGCGCCTGGTGCGGGCGCCGGGAATGCCACGACCTGGCCGCTTGGTTCCGGCGATTCGGGTCCTGCCCAGGTCTGGGCGACGACGAACAAGCGCGGGTTCTCCCCCCGGCTGAGCGCGCAGGCGAAGGCGCCGCGATCTAGGCCGACGGTCGCCAGCACCTCACCGCCCTCGCGCACTCGGACGCAGTGCCGATTGCCGACGTCGGCGTACCAGACGGCGCCCTCGGCATCGATGCAGATTCCGTCCGGGTGGTCGCCGGGCGTCTCGGCCCACACGCGCCGGTTGCCCAGGCCACCGCCACCGCCGATGTCGTAGGCGGTGAGCCGGTTGGCGTACGACTCGGCCACAACCAGCGTCGCGCCGCCCGGGCTGATCGCCATCCCGTTGGGGAACGCGAGGTCGTCGGCTACCTGGCTGACGGTGCCCTCTGGGGTGACGAGCACCACCATTCCCGGTGCGAACTCACCACCGGGAAAGTCGAAACCGATGGTGTTGACGTAGGCGTTGCCGCGGTCGTCGACCACGATATCGTTCCACGGCTTGTCCGAGACCTCCGCTAGGGCGGCGTGCTCGACCAGCGAGCCGTCAGGCTCACGGCGCAGCAGGCGCCGCTGTGCCGAGTCCACAACCAGCAGCCGCCCGTCGGGCAGGAAGTCGATGCACATGGGGAACGACGCAACGGTGGCCACCACCTCGTGACTGCCGCCGGCATCAAGCGCGATCACCTGGTGGGCGCCCCAGTCGGAGAACCAGACACGCCCGTCGTGCCAGCGCGGCGACTCGCCGAACACGACGCCTTCCATCAAGACTTCAGGTTTGCTCACCGCATTCCCCGCTCTGCTGGTATCTGCTTGGCATGGATCAGACCAGGTCCGGCAGCGGAACTCATCGCGGATCCCGAACACCACTATGGCGGGATTGGCTTTGCCTCGCGGGCCTGCTCGGCTCAGCTGAACGAGGGAGACAATGACCACCTGGTCCAAGATGACCATGGGACGGCAAACCAGTGGCTGGGTTGGGCGAGACATGACGCCCGTCCGGGCTCCCGTGGCCACCGGGCTGGTGCTGTAGAAAAGAAGCAGCGAGGAGGGAAGGAAGGCCGGGACGATCTGCGGTCCTGCTTCCCGGTGACCGCGGCGGCCGCTGCGGTCAGGTCAAGGTCTCACCGGTTCTGCCGCACTGGCTGGTGTCGCCTTGCTGCTCTCGCATCGTGATCACGAGGCGGGTCGTGTCGACGCGGCTGCGGGCGCTGCCATGGGTAGGATCTCTCACAGATTTCTCACAGGCTGACCGGACGACACCGGACTACGGCATCTGTGCCGGACACCGGGCAGGACGCTGACATACGGGTTCGGATTCCTATGCACTGGCCGGACGGGCGGTATTGGTCTACGGATCAAGAGGCCCGGTGCTCGTCCGCACCAAGTAGCCGGGAGCGTCGCGGCGTTATGCCTGGTTGTTGCGCGTTGCTCTCCGGGAGATCCAGACTCGTTGGCATGAAGATGCCCGAAACCCGCTACGCGCGCAGCGGCGATCCGTTCGGAATTCCGGGGGCAGTGTTTTTCGAGCTGGACGGCGACGGGCACATTCCCACGGCCGCGGCTGCGCGGCAGATCCTGGCCCAGATGATCCCGTTCCTGCAGGAAGCGGCCGCGCGGGAGGCACCCGAGCCGGACAAGGTGCTGGCGACCATCCTGTTTTCCGACATCGTCGGGTCCACGGCCCGGGCGGCTGAGCTCGGAGACACTCGATGGCGGCAGCTGCTGGCCGAGCATCATGCGCGGGTCCGGCGCCAACTGGTCCGGTTCCGCGGCGTGGAGCTCGACACCGCCGGGGACGGGTTCTTCGCCCGGTTCGACGGGCCGGCCCGGGGGATCCGCTGTGCGGTGGCGATCCGGGAAGCGCTGCGCGGCCTGGGCCTGGAGGTCCGCCTGGGCCTGCACACCGGCGAGTGCGAGGCGCTGGACGGCAAGGTGGCCGGGATCGCGGTCTCGATCGGCGCGCGCGTGTCCGCGTTGGCCGCGGCGGGCGAGGTGCTGGTGTCGCAGACGGTCAAGGACCTGGTGGCAGGGTCGGGGATCACCTTTGAAGACCGCGGCATCCAGCAGCTGAAGGGCGTGCCGGGGGAATGGCGGCTCTACTCCGTCGCAGCCGCGTAGCCTTCGGCCCTGACGCCGTCGGCTGGCTGCCACCGGGACGCCCGCCAAGGTGACACCTCCGCCCGTGATCACCGCGTTCCGTTGTGACTGCTGCCCTGACGGCAGACAACACCTGCCACCCATGGACAACTGTGGAATATCGGCCCAGCGCACGGACCACAATGGACGATCCTGGACGCTGTGCCCACTACGACGGATAAGAAGGTCGTGGCCGCCGCGTGTGACCGGATAGTGGCATTGGTCAAGCCGCCTGGGTGCGCAGTGGTGTCAACTGCCTGATGTCAGGAAGTGACGCAGAATCTGCCGTGCGTAGTAGGTCTCCGAAGGCTCGCCGGGGAGCCTCGGCCGTGTATTGCCTGTCCTGGCGCCGAGCAGGTCCGGCAGCTCGGACAGGTCGAGGAGCCACTGCGCGTACCAGCAGGCCCAGTCATCGTCGGCTCCGTCGACGATCCGGAAACATGATGGTGGGTCTCGCCACAGGAGTCGCCGTAAGCGGCAAGTTCAGGGCTTGGCGCCGGGCACTGAGCCAACGTCGGCCGCGACGATGATCGTGTCACCTACAAGATGCACCGACCGGCTGTTCAGCGGAAGGGAGTGAGCGGCGGCTCCGTCGCCTAGCTCACCGACGGCATCAGTGCCCTGGCCGCCGATATGCGGCGAGATGGAGACGATAACGCGGTCAGCTAGGTCAGCGGCCAGCAGGGAAGTGATTACGCGTGGGCCCCCTTCGGCGACGACTGAGCGGATGCCCTCGGAGTAAAGCTGTCGTACTACCGCGGCGATGTCCAAGCCGCCGCGCCCTGGCGGAATGTGACGAATCGCTATCTGACGGGCCGCCAGCGCCCGGTGCTTGCTCTGGTCGCCGGTATGGAAGCTGGTCATCAGGTAGGTCGGCGCGTCGATGCTGAGGACCGCAGCGGTCATCGGGGTGCGGAGCGCGGAGTCGAGGACCACGCGCGCTGGTGACCGGCCGGGAATCGCTCGAACGGTGAGGGATGGGTTGTCGGCTAGCACGGTGCCGACTCCGACTAGCACGGCGTCGCAGGCAGCGCGCAGAGCGTGCCAGATAACGGCCTGTGCTTCCGCATCGGCCGGGTCCGGCTGCGCGGGCCTGGCGAGGATCCGGCCATCGAGCGTCTGGGTGTATCGGAGGACGACGAACGGACGGTTGCCGCCGGGAAAAGCGCTGCCGAGCAGGCTGCTGACGTCGATTGACCGGGCCAGGCGTTCAGCGGGTACCTGCCGATCGATGAGGGCCACGTGACCCAGCCGGTCCTGCTTTGTGCGCAGGTAACGCTGATTACGTAGATAAGGAATCGCTGGCGTCGGGATGACCTGCTTTATCGTGATTCCGGCGGCCTTCAGGCCTTCGACCTTGCGCGGGTTGTTGGTTGCGAGCCGGACTGATCGCACGCCGACTGCCTTCAGTACCGACGCGGCATCGTCATAGCACCTGCCGTCCGCGGGTAGCCCAAGGCGCAGGTTCGCGTCTACCGTATCGGCTCCCCGATCTTGTTCCATATAGGCGCGGAGCTTGTCGATGAGGCCGATGCCGCGGCCCTCATGACCGGTCGCATATACGAGAACCCCGCGACCTTCGGCCGCCAGGGCGCGCAGGCCCAGATCAAGCTGGGCACCGCAGTCGCAGCGGAGGGAACCGAGCGCATCCCCGGTCAGGCATTCGGAATGCACACGGGTCAGCATTGATTGTCCATCGCCGATCTCACCCTTGATCATCGCCAAGTAGACGTGACCGGACGAGCACTCGAAGGCTCGTGTGTCAAACTCCCCGGAAACCGTAGGCAGCTGGATCCTCGCAACCTCGTGAACCTCGGACATGGCCGGCCCGCTACCCGTGGGCGGCGAGATCAACCGCGCCGTTTGTCGGCGCGGTTCACCGGGTAGGCGCCAGGCGTGCCTGCCCGAGCGCTCTTCCACACAGCGCCGCGCTGCGTGGAGATCCGGGATGTGCCCACGCCGCGAGCCGCGCCTGGCGAGGTAGTCGTGCATACTCTCTGCTCCGGCATTAGCAGCGGTACCGAGCGGCTCGTCTTCCGCGGGGAGGTTGCTGAAGATATTGCGCTCGACGACACGATTGAGGCCCTGGCGGGCACGTTTCACTATCCGTTCCCTTACGGCTACGCCTGTGTAGGTGAGGTGGCGGGACAGGACGGCCTGGTGTTCGCGTTTCATCCACACCAGGACATATTCACCGCCGCCGCCGGCGACCTCATCCCCTTGCCCGCCGTCAGTCCGGCCGCGGCCACCTTGTTTCCATTGGTTGAGACGGCCCTGCAGATAGCGCTCGACGCAGAGGCGAGTTACACCGATCGCGTGGTGGTCCTCGGCGCCGGCGTCGTCGGGCTATTGACCGCGCTGCTGCTGAAGCGTTCGGGGCGGCGGCCGTTGTGCGCGGAACCACTGGCCTGGCGCCGCGACCTAGCGGGCAGTCTCGGCATCACCGCTGTGGCTTTCGAGGAACTCGGGAACGAAGAATTCCCGCTCGCCATCGATGCCAGCGGCAATACGGACGCACCAGCACAGGCACTAGGTCTGCTGGCCCACGAGGGAACGCTGCTGATCGTCTCCTGGTTCGGCAGCAAGCCGGCCCAATTGCCGCTTGGCGGTGCCTTTCACCGCCGCCGCCTGACGATCCGCAGTACCCAGGTTTCTACCATTCCGGCCAGGATGTCGGCCAGCTGGACGGTGGCGCGCCGCCGGGCCGAGACCACCGCGCTGCTGCCTGAGCTTCCGCTGGACCAGTTCTGCACACATGTCTTCCCGTACGCGAATGCTGCCGACGCCTTCCGTGCCGTGAACGAGAACGCACCAGGCCTGATGCACGCGGTACTCGACTACGACGGGACGGCCCGTGGATCATGACGGCGCTCGGATGGAGTAACCCCCAGGACACGGCTACCATCACGATTTTGCTGCGGCATGGTGACACGCGCCTGTCACCGGAACACCGGTTCAGCGGACTTTCCGATGAGCCGCTCAGCGCGGAGGGCGCCCGCCAGGTTCGCGCGGCCGCCCATCGGCTGGCTTCCGGCGCGCGTATCGACGCCATCGTGAGCTCGCCGTTGCAGCGTGCCGCCGCCACCGCCGCCATAGTAGCCCAAGAACTTGGCCTGACCACCGCGGCCGATGATGATTTGCGCGAGACGGATTTCGGAGAATGGGAGGGACTCACCATCGCCGAGATTCAAGACAGGTGGCCCGATGCGGTCGTCGCCTGGCAGCACGATCCCGAACAGGCACCGCCGGGCGGAGAGAGCTTCGCCGATACCGCATGCAGGGTAAACCGCGCCTGCGAGCGGATTTTGTGGCAGCGTCGAGGCCAAACAGTCCTCATAGTGAGCCATATTACGCCGATTAAGATCTTGCTATGCCGGGCTCTTGGCGCCCCGCTGCTTACTATTTACCGTTTCTATCTCGGCTCTGCCTGCATTAACGAGATCCAGTGGTACGGTAACGACTTTGCCGCTGTCCGGAGGGTCAACGATACAAGTCACCTGATCTGGCCATAGGGCGTCAGCCGACGCACGAGGAGGGACGATGACCTACGAGGTGGGGCTGAGCCGGATGCTGCGCGCCTTCCATGTGATGCCGGGAATGCCCGGGCCTGAGGGCGAGCGGCACCACCATGACTACCGGATTGAGATGGTCGTCGAGCGGCGAGACCTCGACGAGCGGGCGATGGTCTGCGACCTGGACCTGCTTGAGGCGGCGTTGGCCGACCTCGCCGGGCGGATCGAGGGCAAGGATCTCGAGGACGCGATCCAGCCGTCAGGCGCCGAGGGGATCACCGTGGAGGTGTTCGCCCGGTGGGCGCACGAGACGCTGGCCGACGTGGTGCGGCGGGCCGGCGGCGAGACGCTGGCGTTGCGGGTCTGGGAGTCGCCGACGGCCTTCGGCGGCTACCGCGCGGCCGTCGGCGGGTAGGCGGCCAGGCAGCGTTGCGCGCAGGCCTGCCAGGTGAACTGCTCGAACGCCAGCAGCCGGGCGTTGCCGCCCAGGAGCCGGGCGAGCCGCCGGTCGGCCATGACCATCGCGATCCGGTCCCGCAGCTCGGCGACATTGCCGGGCTCGACCAGGAAGCCGGTCTCGCCATGCCGGATCACTTCGACCAGGCCACCGAGCCGACTGCAGACTACGGGGGTGCCGCTGGCCATCGACTCGATCGCGGCCAGGCCGAGCAGCTCGGAGATTTCCACGCGCTGCCCGTAGCAGGTGACGTTGACCGACGGCAGGCATACCACGGCGGCCCGCCGGTAGAGGGCGGCGATCTCGGCGTTGTCCGGCCCGGTCACGAACCGGACCCGGCGGCCGCGGGCCAGGCGGGCGAGCAGCTGCGGGTAGCCCGACTCGGGCGGCCGCGAGTCGTGTCCCCCGGTGCCGACAACGGTCAGCGGCACGTCGGGGGGCACGGCGCTGATCAGCAGGTCGACGCCCTTGTGCGGGGTGAGGCGGCCCACGAACAGCACGCCTTCCCGCCCCTCGCCCCGCGCCGGAGGGTGGTAGCGCGCGGGGTCGGCGCCGCCGTACACGACTGCGGTCCGGTCCGGCGGTGCCCTCAGGACCGTCGCGGAAAAGCGGGAGACTGTGAGGAACCGGTCGAACAGCTGCGGCAGCATCCCCCACCACCCGCCGCCTCCCAGTCCGTGGTCCGTGACCGCGAGCGACCGTCCGGCCATCCGGGAGGCCACGGCAGCGACTCGGCTCGGCGCGCTGCGCATGTGATGGGTATGCACCACGTCGGCGCCGGCCAGGACCGCGGGCAGCGCTGGATTGACCGGGTGGGCCGGGTGGCCGCGCAGCCGCGCCCACGGGCGCAGCACCCGGATGCGCAGCCCGGCGGGCTCTGTGACCATCCTGGCGGACCGGCCGAAGGTAACCAGCTCGCAGTCGACCTCCCGGGCCAGGGCCCGGGCGAGCTCCAGCGGATACCGCTCCCCGCCGCCGAACAAGCCGTCCACGCCAAAGCAGGTAGGAGCCACCTGGATGACCCGTACCACGCCTCACCGCCTGTTGATCTCGCTGGTAACCCTGGGCGACCCGAACACCTTGACCGGCGGTTACCTCTATCACCGCCGGCTGGCCGAGCTGGCTCCCCAGCACGGCGCACGGCTGGAGTTCGCGTCCTTTCCCGCGTGGCCCTTCCCGTTCCCCGTTCTGTACGGCCCACGCCTCCGGCGGGTCTTGTCCGCGCAGCAGGCCGACGTGGTGGTGCTCGACAGCATCGCCGCGGCGTTCTTCGGCCCGTGGATGGCCGCCGTCCGGGCGCCCGTGATGGCCATGGCGCACCAGCCGCCGGGAGGGATCGATCATGGGCCCGTCCGGCAGCACGCACAGGCTGTCCTGGACCGAGCGGCGTACCGGCGCGTCGAGCGCGTGCTCGTGGCCAGTGACCTGCTCGCGGACCAATTCGGCGCGCGGGGCTTCGCCGGCCACGCCGCGGTGGTCCCGCCGGGGCGGGACGTGACGCCCACGGCCGACGGGCGGAGGCGAGACCTTCGCGGCGGCGCCCGGACCGCGCTGCTGTGCGTCGGAAACTGGGTGGTCCGCAAGGGAATCCTGCAGGCGCTTGACGCCGCCGCCCGGCTTCCGGCCGGGCTGGCCCGGCTTCATCTGGTCGGCGACGACCGGCCCGAGCCGGGGTACGCCGCGCGGGTTCGCCGCCGGCTGACCCGCGGTGACCTGGCCGACCGGGTGGAGTACCACGGCCGTCTCGGCCGGGAGGAGGTAGCGGCGATGTACCGCGACGCGGACGTGTTCGTGCTGCCCAGCGTCCGCGAGCCGTACGGGACTGTCTACGGGGAGGCCATGGCAGCCGGGCTGCCGGTGGTGGGATGGAGAGCGGGCAACCTGCCCTACCTGGCCAGCCACGAGCGGGAAGGCCTGCTTGTCGAGCCCGGCGACGTGGCCGGCCTGGCCTCGGCCCTGCGCAGGCTGGCCGAAGACGGGGAACTGCGGAGGCGCCTGGGCGCGGCCGCCCGGCGCCGCGCGGCGACCTTCCCAACCTGGGAGCAGACGGCCGAGCGGTTCTTCGCAGCGGCCCGCGAGGCAGCCGCCACCGGGGCAGCAGGGCCATCGTGGCGGCCACGACCGCACGGACCGAGCGGCTGACCCGGGCTCAGCCAAGCGCGGCCTGCCAGGGCATGCCGGTGCGGACCGCGCACCTCGGCGGTGCCGGACGCAGCGTGCGGCATCCGCGCCGCCCGGTCCAGCGCCGTGTCCAGGCCGGGCACGTCGATCAGGAAGAACCCGAGGAGGTGCTTCTTGGTTTCCAGGAACGGCCCGTCGGTGAGCAGCCGTTCCCCGCCGCCGACCCGGAAGCTGGTCGCGGTGTCCGTCTCGGCGAGCTGCGCGGCGCCGAGCAGGACGCCGGCCTGCTTCACCGCTTTGGTGTAATTGATCCACGCCTCTCGGACCGCGGGGTCCGGATTTCTGGCTGGCGCCCGGGGCCGCGTAGATCAGCAGCGCGTACTTGCTATGCCTCCGGAATGAGCCGGTTTGCCCTTCCGACGCCGGCATCCCCGCCGAGATCGACACCGCCGTGCGCGGCAGCTCCTGCCGAGCACCACCCAAGCTCCGCTGACGCGCCGGGCCCCGCCCCAGGCGCTCTGTCCCCCGCAGCCTCCGCAGCCTGGTGCGACTGTGACGGTTGCCCATCGATCAGGCCGCCTCGCGCTGGCTGGCCGCCGTCGGCGGCCTCGCCTACATCGCAAACGCGGGTAGCGCCTCGATCGGCCGCTACGCCGTCGCGTCCGACAGCACCCGCAGTGCGCTCGGCAGCACGCTGGTCGAGAACGACCCGGCCTCGCACCCGCTTGACAAGGGCGTCAGCGTCGGCCAGAACTATCTGTACGTTCTGGCCAGCGGCCTGTCGCAGATCGTCGGCTGCCAGGTCGGCGCCGACGGGCGAAGAAGCCGAGGTGGGCGTGGGCCGGTTGAGCGCGCGGTCATGGTCCCGGTAGCCTGCCAGCCATGGTCTCAGCCTGGCCCGCGGTTTCGTATGACCAGTGGCGCGATACGTGCGACACGCTGCACGCGCACACTCAGGTTCTCGGCAAGCTGGCGGTTAAGCTGGCGCCGCCAGAACCCCAGCTGCAGCACGCGGCGCTGCGCCTGACCGCGCGCGGCTGGGAGACGGCGCCGCTGCCGGCGCCCGACGGCTCGGGCGCGCTGGTCATCGCGCTGGACCTGCACCGGCACGAGGCGGTGGTCGAGCACAGCGCCGGGCCGTCGGCCCGGGTCGCGCTGGCCCCGGACCGGCCGGTCGGCGCGGTGACCCGGGAGGTGCTGGCGGCGGTGGGGAGGTTCGGCGGACCGGTGCAGATCGACCCGGCGCCGCAGGAAGTGCCGTGGAGCGTGCCGCTGGACGCCGACACCGAGCACGCGCACTATGACCAGGACCAGGCCGGCCGGTATTTCGCCGCGGCGACCCAGGCTGCGCTGGTCTTGGCCGCCTACCGGGCTCCCTACCGCGGGCGCGCCACGCCGGTGAACGCGTGGTGGGGCTCGTTCGACCTGGCGGTGAGCCTGTTTTCCGGGCTGCCTGCCGATCCCCCCTCGCCGGATTTCATCATGCGCAATGCGATGGACTGCCAGGAGGTAGCGGTCGGCTGGTGGCCTGGCGATGCCCGCTACCCCAAGGCGGCGTTTTACGCCTATGCCCACCCCCACCCGCCGGGTTTCGCCGGGCTGGCCCTGTCCCCGGCCGCGGCGCGCTGGGATCCGGCGCTGGGGGAGTACATCCTGGACTGGGACGACCTCCGGTCGGCCCCGGATCCGCGGGCGGCGGCGCTGGCGTTCGCCCGGTCGGCCTTCCAGCACGCCTGCGCGGCCAGCGGGTGGGACATGGCCCTGGCCGCCAGCGCCGAGGGCCAGCCTCCCCCGGTCAGGTGAGCCACGGTCGGTTCGGCAGAGATTTATCTTCGACCGCCCACCGGCAAGCAGCTGAGACCGGTCAGCCCGGCGGCGGGCCGGGCCGCCGTGCCGGGCGGCCAGCGCGCAGCCAGCAACGGCTCCGCGCAGGCGCCGTCTTCGGCCAGCAGATACAGCCTTCGGAGCGGGACTCCGAACATGTCATGATCTGCGATCTGACGCATGCCCAGGAGGATCTCCGCAAAGATTCCGGCGTCCCGCGTCCGCCGTAACGCACAGATCGGTGAGTTCGAGGCGTTGCGCAGGCTCCAGGGCAAAGGGCTGGTCAGCATACGACCCGGCCGAGGTGCGGCGGGTCGCCCCGCTGGATCGGGCGGCCTGGCCGCGATCGCCGCGGTCAGGGGACCAGGACGAGCTTGCCGCGGACGTGGCCGCTTTCGCTGATGCGGTAGGCCTCGGCGGCGCGGTCGAACGGGAACGTCTGCACCTTGATCACCAGCTTGTTCTGTGCCAGCAACTCGGCGACCTCGGCCAGCGCCTGCATGGGCCTGCTGTCCGTGCCGCCGCCGCTCACGCGGGCTCCAGCCTGGCCGGCTGCGAAGTTGGCGATGGACAGCACCTGGGACGGCTCGGATACCAGGCTGATCAGCTCCCCGGCCGGCGTCTTGCCTGCCACGTCGAACACCGCGTCGACCCGGCCGCCGGCCGCGGCCCGGACG
>JAFAPY010000138.1 GCA_019246795.1 Streptosporangiaceae bacterium
GGGCCGCCGCGGCTCGCCCGATCCGCGGTACCAGCGGTGGATCGACATGTACGGCAGCGAGGAGTTCGGCGCCACCGTGCGGGAAGTCCTCGCCGTCGCCGACGAGCTGGGTCCCTGGCTGCGCCCCGGCGAACGTGACCGGGTCCGCCATCACTTCCGCACGTCGAGCCGGTATGAGTGGATGTTCTGGGACGCCGGCTACCGCATGACGGGCTGGCCCGTCTGACCCGTCTGACCCGCGGGGCGCTGCCGCGGCGCGGCGTCGGCCCGCGCTCTAACCGGCCTGTGACGAGGATCGGTACAGGTAAATCGGTTCGCAGTGGCCGGAGTCCAGAAGGTCGCAGGTCATTCGTTGAACAAACAGCCCCCAGTGGCGCGCAGGTCCGTTGGCTATTACGGTCACCATGAGTCCTGCCGCACACCTCGCGCTGATCAACCTGGGTTGACGCCCGCGCCCGACGACAACACGCGGGGATCCCGAGCTCGCATCTGGGTGCAATTGGCAGCAGGAGAAAATCCAGGCAGCCATTGACGCTGACGATGACCTTCCGCAAACCCTGCGCTGATAACTATCGACTTTCGTGCCGATCTGTGAGATAACGATCCAGTATCGGCGTGGCTCCCGGCGGACCGTGCTGGCCCGCACACCTGAGCCATGTGCTCGCTGCTTGCCGCTATGCAAGCGCCAGGCATCGTCTAAGAAGGGGAACGACTGTGTTCTCTCGAAGGCCGACGCACAGCGCCACATCGCCTCCCGGCCGCACAGCGTCGCGTGGCCGGTCCGCGCTCATGCGAGTTACCGCCCGGACCGTTCTCCCGGTCGCCGCGGTAGCGGGGCTGGCCGCGCTGTCGGTTGCGGTGCCCACCGCGAGCGTGGCAGCACCCGCCGCCAGCGCGGCGACCCTGGCGGCTACGATCCGCATCCATCCGATGGTGATCAGCCGATTCGTCTCGCAAAGCCAGCCGCCCACCGAGGCCAAGTGCGTTGCGATGTACGGCGTCCCCTGCTACGACGCGGCCCAGATCCAGACGGCGTACAACGAGCAGCCCCTATTCCGCGCAGGGATTGACGGCACGGGCCAGACCATCGTGATCGTCGACTCCTACGGATCTCCCACGATCCGGTCTGACCTAGCCACCTTCGACGCCCAGTTCGGCCTCCCGGCGCCGCCGTCCTTCAAGATCATCCAGCCGGCCGGGGCCGTGCCACCGTACGACCCCAGCAACAGCGACATGGTCGGCTGGGCCGGAGAGACCACCCTCGACGTCGAGTGGTCGCACACCATGGCCCCCGGCGCCAGCATCCTCCTGGTCGAGACCCCGGTTTCGGAGACGGAGGGGACGGCGGGCTTCCCGCAGATCGTCGAGGCCGAGAACTATGTCATCGACCATGACCTGGGCCAGGTGATCAGCCAGAGCTTCAGTGCGACTGAGGAGACATTCCCGAACGCCGCATCCATCTTCGCCCTGCGCAGCGCCTACATCAACGCCTACCAGCATGGTGTGACCGTCCTGGCCGCGTCCGGTGACTCCGGGGCAACCGATTACTCCAACGTCGCCGGGACGCTCTACTACACCTATCCGGTGACCTCCTGGCCGGACAGCGATCCCCTGGTGACCGGGGTGGGGGGCACGCAGCTGCAGCTCAATGCCGTCGGCCAGCGGACCGCGCCGGACCGGGTGTGGAACGACACCTACAACACCACCGTGAACCAGTTCATCTTCGGCGACAATGGGCCCAACCCCCTGGCCGGGGGCGGCGGCAAGTCGGTAATCTTCCACCGGCCGTCCTACCAGGACGGCGTGGCCGACGTCGTCGGCCGACAGCGGGGGGTGCCCGACATCGCCATGAGCGCCGCCTGTTCCGGGCCGGTCGACGTCTACGCGAGCTTCGGCGGCGAGTCGGTCGGCTGGTACGAGTACTGCGGTACGAGCGAGGCGACCCCGATGTTCGCCGGGATCGTGGCTCTTGCCGACCAGGCGGCGCACCATTCCCTCGGCCTGATCAACCCGGCGCTGTACGGCCTCTCGGCCCAGCATGCGCCGGGCCTGGTCGACATCACCCAGGGGAATAACACGGTGTCGTTCACCCAGAACGGGGTCTTCTACACGGTGAGGGGCTTCAGCGCCCTGCGGGGTTATGACCTGGCATCGGGGGTGGGCACCGTCAACGCTGCCCTGTTCG
>JAFAPY010000252.1 GCA_019246795.1 Streptosporangiaceae bacterium
GCGGGCCGCTGAACAGGTAAGCGTGGCTGATCCGCCCGGTACGCAGCGCCTGCTGAAGCGGGCCGGTGACATGCTCCTGCCCCTTCACCTCGGCGAACGTCGCCGGGCGGTACTTGCGGTAGAGAGCCAGGCTGGCCGGGGGCGTTCCCTCGCGTTCCGACGCGCCTGCTGCCATCAGCTCATCCTCACCGGTGACGGGGACCCCCCGCACACCCGTCAGAGCCCGCGTACCCTTGCTGCCTTCCGGCCCTGGGGGGGTTGGCGGGATAACGCCGTGCGGGGGGTCACGGGCCAGTGTAGTCAGCCGCGGGACCGGATGCTGCCTTGCCCGGGTGCCTGCCCGGGTGCCAGCCTGTGCATCAGGGCGTTGGGCAGCCAGCATGCGGATGGATTCGGGTAAGCTTCCCGGCGGAGGATTCGCCTAGTGGCCTAGGGCGCACGCTTGGAAAGCGTGTTGGGGGCAACCCCTCGCGAGTTCGAATCTCGCATCCTCCGCCACGCTGACCTGCGGCGATCCCGAGTCGGTCAATCTTGCTCATCCTTCCGTCGGCCTCCTTGTCTCAGTTTTTGTCTCATTTGCTGTTTCGGAACGCGCCGCCGCATCTAGCAGCGCCGCCCGTAGTTTGTCCAGAGCGGCGAGCACGTCCGCACTCTGCCGGGCGCGGCCCAGGTGGCTGGCGAGGCACTTCTCGGCCACGGCGAGGACGGCGGCAAGGGAGTCGCTGGGAACCGTGACCGCAGCCCGGCCCCCGGGTCCGGTCGGCGGGTTCCAGATCAGGTCACCGACTTGGCTGGCTACCTGGCTGCGCATCACGTCGGTCACGTGCTGGTACCGGGCGGCCATGGACTCGCTGGACCAGCCCATGAGCGACATGACGGTCGGGGTCGGCTGGCGTAGGACCAACAGGACGGTCGCTGCTGTATGCCTGGCGTCGTGCAGCCTGGTCTCGCGCAGCCCGGCCTCTTTGAGCAGCCGCTTCCACTCGTGGTAGTCGGTGTTCGGGTTGAGTGGCTCGCCGGCCGGGGTGGCGAAGACCCAGCCCTCGTCGTGCCAGATATGCCGCGCACTGGCTCGTTCCCGCTGCTGCTGGACCCGGTGAGCCTGAAGCAGGGCGACAAGCTGGGGCGGCAGGCCGATCGTGCGGCGTCCCGCCTTCGACTTGACCCGGCCGGTCGGGGCTCGGGTGTTCACGCGCTGCGGGCAGTAGCCGGGCTTCTTGCCGCAGGCACCGCCGCAGCCGTGCGTGTACTTCGGGCGCAACCGGGATCGGTGGATCCGGATCGTGCCCTTCTCCAGGTCCACGTCATCCCAGGTGAGCCCGAGCGCCTCGCCTTGGCGCAGGCCGAGCGCAAGCGCCAGCGCCCAGCGGGCGCCGGTGCGCTGTTTGGCGGCGGCTTCCAGCAGCTGCTGGATCTCCGGCACGTCATACGGCTCGACGTCGTCGGCGTCCAACCTTGGTGCCTTGGCCAGCAGCACTGGGTTGCGGGTCAGGTGGGACCGCCGGACTGCCTCATTCAGCGCCGCCCGAAGGGTCCGGTGAACGTGGTGAACGCCGCCCGGAGACAGTCCATCGCGTTGGACCTTGGCGTACAGCCGTTCCACATGGTCTGGCGTGAGCCTTTCCAGGCGGTGCGCGCCGAGGCCGGGGATCAGGTGCTTGTTCACGTCGACCAGATAGCCGTTGTGGGTGTTCTCGGCGACATGCGGCGGCGCGGCGATGTTCTCGACCCAGTAGGCCAGCCAGCGGCCGACCGTCCATCTCTCGCCGACCTTGCGCACCGTTCCCCGGTCCCGCTCGCGCTCCAGGACCCGCACCTTCTCGGCGACCTCGCTGCGGCTCTTGCCGCCGACGTGCCGGCGGTCAGGCTGGCCGTCGTCGCGGATGCCTATCGTCACCCGCCCGTGCCAGTACCCGTCCTTGGTCTGGTAGATCGTCGACCGGTAGTTGGGGCTGCGGGTACGGCGCGGCGCAGGAGTGCCCTTGTCAGGCGGCACTGTTGCCATCGGCGGCTCTCGAGCTACGTGCCTTGCGTAGCGCCTTCACGTACTCGGCGAGGCACTCGGCAGGGACTCGCCGCAGCCTCCCCACGGTGACCGACTCCAGCTCTCCGGACGAGATGAGCTGATAGACGAGCGTACGGCCAAGCCCAAGGCGGCGGGCCGCCTCTTTGACGGTCAGCATCAGAATGTCGTCCTGGCCGTCACCGAGGTGCTCGTCTCCCCCAGTGTCCGTTGTCATGGTGATCACCTCCAGCCCTGCGTCCCGGGTGGCCTGTACTGCCGCCATTGCTCAGCGACGATGGCCATGTACTCGTCGTTAGGCCACAGCTCTATCCACCACGTGGCGAGCAGCTTCCACTCCGCGCGGCCGGGCTTGCGGGTGACCAGCTCGGGATGCCCGGCTGGCATGCCGAGCACGGCGCGGGCGATGCGCTCCTTGCGGCTGATCCGGCCGTGGTCGCCTGGGGCCGTCATCGTTCGGGCTCCTGGTCGGTGATCGGGCGTAGCCGACCTCGCAGTGCGGCGGCGATGTGCGGTGGTGCCCCGGCCGCCCGCAGTGCCGCCCTGACCGCGGCCACGCTGACGCGAGACGGTCCGCGCCAGGCGCCAGTGCTGCTCTGCCGGATGCCCGCTCCCTCCCCGGGGAGCGTGAACAGCTCGGCCTCGCACAGGTTGAGGGCTTGCCGGGCTGCCATCGCGCAATGCCGCCCTTTTCTGGTCCTGGTCCCGCTGGTCATGCCGTCACCGCTTCGCCAGCTTGTTTCGTCATGACGCCCGTGTCCTGGCATCGGGCCGCGAGCTTCAGCGCGGTGGTTGTTAGACGGCGCTCAGGATGCTGATGACGGGGGCGGGGTAGTGGCATCGGGGATGCCGATGGCGGCACAGAGGGCGGGCGGCTGGCGGTCTTTTGTCGGCGGCGGCGCCTTGCCGACGGGGCGGGGTGTCTGGGTTGCCGTGCGGGGCGGGTGCCGGCACGGTGAGGAGCGTCGGATGTGGCGCGGCCTCTCCCCGTTGTCTTTGGCGAAGCCCTCGGGGAGAGGCCGCTGAGTGACGCGCGGAGGCGTCGTGCTTACGGTAAATGGTGACGGGGTCTTGGTGGAGCGGCAGCTGGCAGATGGGGAGCTGGGCTGCCCTGGGTGCGGCGGGGGGCT
>JAFAPY010000294.1 GCA_019246795.1 Streptosporangiaceae bacterium
GCGCGCGTTGTCATGGTAACCCGCACATGCACTTGCACGAGATCACTAGATGAAGACGCTAAGCACCGTGGTGGACATCGATATCAGCTATGCGACCGCGCTGATCGCCGCGGTGCTGCTGGGCTTCGGCTTCGTGCTGCAGCAGTACGCCGCAGAGCAGGAGCCGCAGTCACGGTTCCTCAGCCTGCGGATCCTCACCGACCTGCTCCGCAAGCCACGGTGGCTGACCGGCATCGTGTTCATGGTCGGCGGGCAGATCCTGGCCGCGTGGTCGATCGGCCACCTGGAGCTGACCGTCGTCGAGCCGCTGCTGACGACGTACCTGCTGTTCGCGCTGATTCTCGCGGTGCCGATGTCCCGGCAGCGCCTGCGGTGGCCGGAGGCGGCTGGCGCGCTGATCCTGGTCGCCGGCGTGGCGCTGCTATCGGTGGCCCGGTCCGTCACACCGGTCGGCGGCGAGCTGGCCTTCGGCTCGCCGTCGAACTGGTGGGGCGCGGCGGTGATCGCGGGCATCGCGCTGGTCGTGGTGCGGGCCGGGCGGCGCAGGACAGGGGAGGTGCGTGCCACCCTGACCGGCGTGGCGGCGGGGCTGGTTTTCGGCATCCAGGACGCGCTGACCAGGCAGACGCTGGAGATACTCTTCGGGAAATCACCCGGCGTCCTGTTCACGAACTGGGCGCCGTACGCCCTGGTCGGCGCCGGGATCCTCGGCCTGTGGCTGATGCAGAACGCTTTCAGCGCTGCGCCGCTGCACGCCTCGCTGCCCGCCATCGCCGGCGGGGAGCCGGTGGTCGGGATACTGCTCGGCATCGTCGTGTTCGGCGACACGGTGCAGGCCGACCCGGGCATGCTCGCGCTCCAGGCCGCCGGCCTTGCGCTGCTGATCGCCGGCGTCGTCATGGTGGCGCGCTCGTCGGCGCTCGGCGGGCTCGCTCGGATCGGGACGGCGATACGCGACCACACGCCGCATACCAGGCCCATCCCGGATACCACGGCTGCCAGGCCCGTCCCGGATACCACGGCTGCCAGGCCCGTCCCGGGCACCACGGCTGCCAGGCCCGCTCCGGACCTGAACCAGCAGTTCCCGGGCCCCGGCCCGGACGGGCAGTCCCCGAACGGGCAGTCCCCGGACGGATGGAGGCAGCGCCGGGCGGCCCGGCGGGATCACGGCCCGGTATCCGGCTCCGAAGGCCGCTGAGCCAGTGCGGTTTCCGCCACGCCCGCACGCGGCCGTCCCCACCCGGCCAGCGACCTCGGCCCGGCGGCGGCCGTGCCGCGCCGCAAGATCGCGTCCAGCGTCGCGCTGATGCTCTCCTCGGTGGCCAGCAGCTGCCTGATGACCACGATCATCGTGGGCAATGCCCAGAAGTCGCCGCACACCCACAAGATCGCGGCGCCGACCTGCTGGTCGGCGAACGGCGGCAGCGTCACGCCAGGCACGTGGTCGTACACCGGATACACCGAACCAGACACGAAGATGCTCAGCGTCATCGCGATGCCGATCATGACGAGGTTCGTCACGAACAGCGCCCCGGCCCGGGACGCCAGCGGCATCGTGCGCCGGAACGGCGGCGAGGGGATGAACTGCAGCCAGAACAGAACCCCGGCGGCGAAGAAGCTGCCGTGCATCAGCCAGATATGCACGCCCTGGTTGTTCTCCGCCAGGTCGAACAGCGCCGGGACGTGCCACACGACCATGACCGCGTTGAAGATCGCCACCGACACCCACGGCCGCAGCACGAAGGCGCCGAATGCGCGCAGCGGCCGGGACCAGCCGCCGGCCAGCACCCCGCGGGTGACCCGCTGCCCGGACCGGCCGGGCAGCGCGGCCAGCAGCGGCTGCCACGGCGCCGCGGCCACGATCAGCGTCGGGGCGGCGAACATGAGCAGCAGATGCTGCAGCATGTGCACGAAGAAGTAGTCGTCGGCCCAGTAGTCGATCGGCGACTCCACCGCGAGCAGCAGCACGGCCAGCCCGGCGTAGAACCACAGCGACCGCAGCCGCCGCTCCCTGGTCCGTTCCGGCCGGGAACGCCGGGCCAGCCGCCGCAGCCCGGCCTCGTGCCAGGCCGCGACCACGATGGCCACGATCAGGAAGGGGTCGAACGACCAGTTAGCTGTCAGGTAGTTCATGGTTATCCCGAAGAGCCGTACTGGATCGGCACGTTGATCACCTGCTCCTTCACCCAGCGCCCGCCCGGGGGGGCGTAGGCGGCCCACCCGGACGACCCCGCGGGGGAGCCGGCCATCTGGTACACGGTCAGCCGGGCCCCCTCCACCGCCAGAGCGTCCAGCCACCCGGGCCCCGCCGCCAGCGTCGCGGTCCCGGCCGGCACGGCAGGCAGCGGCCGCCACGCGGCCCCAGGGCCCGCGGCGGTCTCCGCGCGGCCCCCGCCGAGCAGCAGCCACACACTGCCGCCCGGGCCGAACCCGGACGCGCGCACGGCGCCTGCAGCCGCCGGGGCCGACACCGACCAGGCCGCCCCGTGCTGCCACGCGGCGAGCAGGCTGGTCCCGGCGAGCAGCACCGCCACGGCCCCGCCGGGGACGCCCGCCAGCCGCAGCATCTGTACCTGGTCTGCGCCGAACCGCGCGGGCAGCGCCGGCCCGGCCGCCTGCCACGTCCCGCCATGCTCCGCGAAGACCCCGGCCACACCCCGCCGCGCGCAGCTTCCTGCCGTCATCGGAGTGTTATGTGATCCGAACGAAACGGCGCTGAGCGCTACCAGCCCGCAGCTGCGTCCGACGGCGGCGGACGCCAGCGTGCGCAGGCTCGCCAGCCGGGACCACTGCCCGGCGGCAGCGGCGGCGGCGCTGCCCGCGGTCTCGACGGTGCCGTCGCCGGTCAGCGCGAGCGCCCGGCCGGACGGTGCCACGGCGAGCGCGTCCGGGACGTCGGCCAGGGCGGCGTCCAGCAGCCCGGTCGTCCAGGTCCGGCCGGCGTCGGTGCTGGCGGCCAGCGGCGAGTAGGTCAGGCCCAGGCTCGGCCGGAACCCCACGACCAGCGACGTGGCGGCGCCCGCCGTGACCAGGCCGCCGTTGTCGGCCACCCCGGGCGGGGTGGCCAGCGACCACCTGCTGGCACCTGCCGGGCGCACGAACAGCTGCCAGAAGTTGTCGTGCGTCGCGGCGGACCCGCCCATGACGGTCACCGCCCAGCTGCCCTGCGCGGTGACCAGCGAGGTGGCCAACGGCGCGGTCACCGGCGCCGGGCCGGCGCTGCCGGTGGTGGCGGCCTGCGACCCGCAGCCGGCGGCCAGCGCCGCGCAGGCCAGCGCCAGGCCGGCGCGGCGCCTCATGAGCTGCCCAGCGCCTGGCGTGCGTACTGGGCGAGCAGCACCGAGAACGAGGACCGGGTGCTGGTGGTGGCGGGCCCCGGGTCGGTGCCGAGCTCCTCGCGGATGCGACCGGTGCGGTCGATGACGGCGGCGATGTCGTTGTGCGCGGACATCGCGCCCGCCGGCTCGTTCAGCACGGTGACGCCGTAGGCACGCCAGACGTCGCTGAGCTGGCTCAGTGAGCCGGTCAGGTACCGCCAGTTCCGCACCGAGGCGAGCCCCTCCTGCTGGTCGAACGCCCGGGTGAACGCGGCGGAGTGGTAGGTCGGGTTGGCGACGATGGCGACCAGCTCGACGTCGGCGGCCTGCCGGCCGAGCATCGCCCCGGCCTGCTTGAGCTCGCCCGCGATGATCGGGCAGTCGGTGGTGCACACCGGGTCGAGGAAGGTCAGCAGCACCACCTTGCCGCGCATGCTGGCCAGCGTGACCGTGTTGCCGTTCTGGTCGGTGAGGCTGAAGCCCGGCGCCGGGACGTTCAGGTCGGTGCTGCCTCCGGCGATGGCCAGCGCCAGGATGGGGTCGGCGGTGCGGTTCACCGCCGCCGCGGCCATCGGCGCCGCGCCGAGAACGACGAGCGCCACCGCGCTGACCGCGGCCACCGTCCGCGCGCTCGCCGTCGCGACCGCACCCCCCACGCTGGTCGGCCGCAGCTCCCGCAGCCGCCCGCCCCAGCCTGGAGCGTGCCCGCCTTCCTCGCCTCCGGCGATCGCCTCAGCCGCCGGCACCGCGTCGGTCTGGGGCGCTGGGGTGAGCGCGAGGTAGCCGGCCACCGCGAGCAGCGACAGCGGGATCATGCTGTTCGGGTCGGTGCCCAGGCCGCCGAGGAAGCCGAGATCCTGGACCAGCACCCAGTCTGCGAGGAAGAAGGCGATGCCGAAGCACAGTCCGTACCGGATCAGAGCCGGCCTGCCGGTCAGCAGGATCGCTCCCAGCGCGGCGAGCACGATCACCACGAACAGGTTCACCGCGAAGCCGTACCGGGCGGTGAACGAGCCGAACGCCGACAGCAGCGCGGACAGCACATGCGGCTGCGGCGTCGCCGACATCGTCTGCACCATGCCGGTCAGCGTGCCCGGCTTGCCGCCGCTGGTGCCCTGCCAGTAGCCACGGCCGGGCCACGCCTGCAGCATGGCCATGCCGAGGAAGAACAGCCCCATGCCGCCGAGCAGCAGCCGCCCCAGCCGCGGGCTGCGCCAGGCCCGGTCGGGCAGCGCGATCAGCGCGCCGGCGACCACGTAGATCAGCACGGCCCCTGGGGCTCCGGTCAGCACGCTCAGCCCCGGCGCGAAGATCCCGCCGAACGACTCCCCGAACGCCCATACGGCCAGCCCCCACCCGATGCTGGCCAGGCCGGCCAGCCTGGACCACGTGCCGCGCGACGCGACGATGAGCCAGGCGCCGATACCGACCTGGATCCACACCGTGGCGGCGCCGGCCTGGATCGGGTGGTAGGACCATGCGGTGCCGCCCCAGTTGACCAGATGCTGCACCCAGCCGGGCGAGGCGGAGGCAGTGGGCTCGATGACCTGGGAGGCCAGGCCGCCGGCCAGTTTGGGCTGCGCCTGCAGCGCCCCGTCACCGAGCCACAGCAGCCCGAACCCGATGCGCAGCAGCCGCCGCCCCGGGGCCTCGCCGCCCGCTGGGGCGCTGTCGGCCCCGCCTGGCCGGGTGCCGGGCGCGCCGAACCGCCAGGTACGCGCCGTGGCCCAGATGAGCCAGCAGAACACCGCCACCAGCAGCGCGATCGCGCTCTGGTGCAACAGCGCAGACCTGAACGCGGCGACCAGCGTCGGATCGGCCGGGCTCAGGCCTGAGTTCATGCCGGGCACCGAATCGGCTCCTCTCCTGCACGCAGGAATGACCAGG
>JAFAPY010000386.1 GCA_019246795.1 Streptosporangiaceae bacterium
GGGCCTCGCGCCCCGGACGCATGGGACAACGACGCGTGAGCGGCCGCAGCCGCCCGCCCAAGCATCAGCCCCGTGAGCGTTGACGGCGACGCATCCTCGATGCCAAGGATGCCGACGTTGCGGCCATTACGGAGGACGAGCACGCGATCCGCGATCTGGCGCAGCTCGTCAAGCCGGTGAGACACGTAGATGAGCCCAACACCACGCGCCTTCAGCCCCGACAAGATGTCGAGCAGGTGCCTAGTCTCCTCCACATTCAGGGCGGCCGTTGGCTCGTCCAGGCAGAGCAGCGTGATGTCCCGTAGCGCGAGCGCCTTGCCGAGCTCCACGATCTGGCGCTGACCGAGCGTCAGGTCGCGCATCCGGGCTCGGACATCGATGTTCGCGCCGAGCTGGTCGAGGATGGCAGCTGCCCTGCGACGGGCAGACTTCTTGCGAAGGGCCCCGTATCTGGAGGGCCAGACGCCGATGGAGATGTTGTTAGTGACGGTGTCGTCGGGCAGGTAGGCCAGCTCCTGGGGAATCAAGACGATGCCGTGATGGCGGGCCATTCGTGTGGAGGTCAGTGGCTGCTGGTCTCCCCCGGGGGCGACTACCCCGGAGGTAGGGAGGTCGGCGCCGGTGATGAGCCTCATGAGGGTCGACTTGCCGGCGCCATTCTCGCCCACCACCGCAAGACACTCTCCGCGTGCCACGGCGAAGGTCACATCGGCCAGAGCCGCGAACTCGCCGTAACGCCGGGTTGCGTCCGAAACCGTGATGACCGGGTACGACACGGTCATGAGGCATCGACTCCCCTGGTAGGCGGCACATAAACATCGTTCATGCCATTTTCGGGCTAGAAGCCGTTGTCGGTAGACAAGAGCCGGCGGTCGGCGGGGCTAGCGGTCAGGCTGGAGCGCTTTGAGCAGCTGGCTGCGCGGTGGGCAGAAGACGTCGAGCTCCAGGCAGGTTGAGTCATGGGTGCGGGCTCCGTGCGGAACCCAGGGCGGTACGACGGCGACATCTCCGCGCCGGAGGATCCGCGCGTCATCGCCGATCCAGAACTCGAATTCGCCGTCGAGGACGACCACGATCTGCTCCTCGACGTGGGAATGCGTCGGTGCCTGGGTGCGCGGGTCGAAATGGACGTGGTTGACGAGCACCCCGTCGCCCAGCACCGGCCGGAAGGTAAGGCCAGGTGCGAAACTCAAGGGATCGATCTCGTCCACCCGGACGAAGCGGCCCTCGGTGGCTGGTGAGCCGAGCGCTTCGGTGACGAAGTACTCCTCCGACGTCATGATCTGCCCTGCCTGTCGCTAGCGGAGCTGCCGGCCGGCCCGTCGGGCCGGCTGTTCGGGACGCCAGGAATTATGCCTATTTTTGGCGGCAGTCGTCAAGTATTACAGCCTATGCACCTCTCGATTGAAGCCAGCTGGGCGCCGCTTGGTTGCAAACGCACGGCCGTGCGGTGCACAGTGTGGTTGTGGAAGACATGGAGCGCAGCGGAGGATGAGGATGACTGTGGAGGGCTTCGGCATCGAGCCGGCGGCGAGGCCGCGGAGCGAGCACGAGCGGAAACAGCTGCTGGTGGCTCCGGGATGGGGCCGGGTGTTCACCGATCACATGGTGACCATGCGTTTCGATCCGAAGCGCGGCTGGCACGACGGGAAGCTCACGGCCTTCGCGGAACTGGGGCTGGCCCCGTCGTGTTCGGTTCTTCACTACGGCCAGGCGATCTTCGAGGGCCTGAAGGCTTACCAGCAACGGGACGGCTCGGTGGCGGCCTTCCGGCCGGACATGAACGCGCAGCGGTTCGCGGCGTCGGCGCGCCGGCTCGCGATGCCCGAGCTGCCCGCGGGCCTGTTCCTGGACTCACTTCGGCTGCTGGTCAGCCAGGACCGGGCGTGGGTGCCGCAGGCAGACGGGGAAAGCCTGTACCTGCGTCCCCTGGAGATCGCGGCCGATACCGAGCTGATGACCCGCCCATCGCACAAGTATCTGTACGTCCTGATTGCCTCGCCCGTCGGAAGCTACTTCCCGCGCGGCGTCAAACCGGTCACGGTCTGGGTCAACACCGACTATCCGCGGGCCGTGCCAGGCGGGACCGGCGCGGCAAAGTTCGCCGGCAACTACGCCGGTGCCATGCTGGCGCAGCAGCAGGCGGAGAAGCTGGGGTGCGATCAAGTCGTCTGGCTGGACTCCGCCGAGCACCGCTACGTAGAGGAGCTGGGGGGGATGAACCTGTTCTTTGTGCTCAGCGACGGCACGCTCGTCACTGCGCCGCTGTCCGGGACGATCCTGCCCGGAGTCACCCGCGCCTCGATTCTGACCCTCGGCCGGGATCTGGGCTTGGGCGCGGAGGAGCGCAGCTTCAGTTTCAAGGAGTGGCAAGACGGCGCCGCCAGCGGCGCGGTCGCCGAGGCCTTCGCCTGCGGCACGGCCGCCGTGATCACGCCCGTTGGTGAGGTGCGGCACCAATCCGGTTCATTCCAGATGAGCGGGGCGCAGCCGGGCGAGATCACCACCAAACTGCGAAAGCTGCTGCTCGGGATCCAATACGGCGCCGGCCTTGACCGCTATGGCTGGATGACGCAACTAGCCGAGCCGTGACCCGCCGCGATGCCGGCAACGGGATCGCCGTCCCACGTCGATATGCTCTGCGACGGCTTATGGTATGAAGGGGGATTCCGCCGGGTCGCCCCAGCGAATGACCGCGATCATCTCGAGAAAGGTGCTGGTGTCTATGCGGCCTGAGAAAAATGGCGGAGCTACCCACAATGAAAACCGGGCCCTGTCGTCGCGCAGCGATACGGCCCTGGCCCGCATCGACAACGTCGACCTGGAAATCCTCGGCTATCTGGTCCGTAATGCCCGTCTGTCCCAGCGCGCGCTGGCGCGAGCTATCGGCATGTCGCCACCGGCCGTGGCCGACCGGATCGCCCGGCTGGAGGCCGCCGGTGTGATCCAGGGGTACCGGGCGGCCGTCAACTTCGCGGCCCTGGGGCGGGCCATGACGGTGATCGTCGAGGTGGTCTCCGAGCACAGCGCCATGCAGCGGCAACTCGCCAGCAACCTCGCCGAGATACCGGAGGTGGAGCGGGTCGACATCGTGACCGGCTCGACCGATCTACAGGTACGGTTGCACGTCCGTGACCAGAAGCATCTCAACGACGTGTTGTTTGACAGTCTCTTGGCGTCCCCGGAGATCCGGCACACCCAAACCTACCTAGCGCTGTCCACGGTCGAGCCGGAGAACTTCAGCCACCGACTGCTGCAAGAGGTGGCCGAAGAGATCGTCGACCGCAACGAAAATGCCGACTGACGGAGCCGCTCGGCAAACAGCCCAATAACCGACAGATGCGTGCTACCAAGCACACTTCCGGATCGACTGTCAGACCGACGCAGCGGCTCGCGCTACCTCATTATCTGCGCATCACGTCGCGGCCACTACCACGGTCTCGTCGTCGATCACATAGTCGAACGCGATCTCCTCGCAGCCGCGCTCATGCACCCAGTCGCCGAAGGCGCGGTGCAGCGGATGCTTGACGTACGCCTTCAACGTCGCCTCGTCCGGGAAGACC
>JAFAPY010000221.1 GCA_019246795.1 Streptosporangiaceae bacterium
GCCTGCCGAGCGCAGCTCGGCCACCGCCCGGACCCCCAGCAGCTGCATGGTCCGCTTGAACTGGCCGGCCAGGATGTCCAGGGCCTTGTCCACTCCGGCCTCGCCGCCTGCCATCAGCCCGTACAGGTACGCGCGGCCCACGGCGCAGCCGTCCGCGCCCAGCGCCAGCGCCACCGCGATGTCTGACCCGTGCCGGATCCCGGAATCGACTATGACGGTGACGTCCGGGCCGACCGCCTCCCTGACCGGGGCGATCGTGTCCGCCGGCGGCACCGTCCGGTCGAGCTGGCGGCCGCCGTGGTTGGACAGCTGCACGCCGTCTGCGCCGGCCGAGACGGCACGTGCCGCGTCGGCGGGCCCGAGCGGGCCCTTGATGATCAGCCGGCCCGGCCAGCGAGACCGCAGGTCGGCGATGTCGTCCCAGGTGATCGCCGGGTTGAACAGCGCGCCGGTGCCCTCGATGGTCACCGCGGAGTGCCCGGCGAAGTTGGCGAAGCCTATCGGGTCGCTGCGCAGCATCCGCACCCAGTACCCGGGCTTGCCGGCGATGTCGGCCAGGGTCCGCGCGGTGAGCGCTGGCGGGATGACCAGCCCGTTGCGCCGGTCCCTGGTGCGGTGGCCGGTCACGAAGCAGTCCACGGTTACCACCAGCACCCGGTACTTGGCCGCGGCGGCCCGGTCGACCAGTTCCTTGTTCAGCCCGCCGTCCCGCAAGATGTACAGCTGGAACCACAGGTCGGTGCCGCCGCCGGGAGGTCGGCCGGGGCTGGCTGGCCGGGGGGATACCGCCGCGGCCAGGTCCTCGATGGCGGTGGTCGCCATCGTGGACAGCGTGTACGGCAGGCCGTGCCGGGCCGCGGCCCGCGCCGCGGCGATCTCGCCGCCCGGATGCATCATCCGGGTGTACCCGGTCGGGGCCAGGGCCAGCGGCAGCGGCGCCACCGAGCCGAGGAACGCCGCGGAGGTGTCGGCTTCGGACACGTTCACCAGCGTGCGCGGCCGGAACCGCCAGCGCCGGAACGCCGCGGCGTTGGCCGCCAGCGACAGCTCCTCGTCGGCTCCGCCGTCGACGTAGTCGAAGACCGGCCGCGGGGTCAGCCGCCGCCCGGTGGCGCGCAGGTCCGCGATGTCGTGGCAGGCCGAAAGCCGCCGCCGCGTGGCGTCGCGCTCGACCGGCTTCATCCGGATCAGCTGGCGTATCTCCGATGCCCTCATGCCCCGGACGATACGCGCCGCAGGCCGCCCCCGGGAAACGCCGGCCACGAGCAGCACCTGTCATGATCGTGGCCAGTTTCGGGTCAAATACGACGCAAACTGGCCACGATCCGTATCAGGCTCGGCGAAGCTCGGGGATCACCTCGTCGCCGTAGGCGGCCAGGGTCTTCTCCTCCTCGTCGTGCATCAGGTAGATCGCGAACTGGTCCGCGCCGATCCCGGCGAGCTCGCGCAGCCGGTCCACGTGCGCCGCCGCCGGCCCGAGCAGGCAGAACCTGTCCACGATCTCGTCGGGCACGAAGCCGACCGACGGGTTGTCCGCCTTGCCGTGGTGCGCGTAGTCGTATCCCTTGCGGCCCGCGATGTAGTCGGTGAGCTCCCTGGGCACCGGCCCGTCGGTGCCGTACCTGGCGACCAGGTCCGCGACGTGGTTGCCGACCATGCCGCCGAACCAGCGCAGCTGCTCCCGCTGGTGCGCCAGGTCGCTGCCGACGTAGGCGGGCGCCGCCACGCACATCGTGATGCGCGCAGGGTCGCGCCCGGCCGCTTGCGCCGCAGACCGGACCGCGCCGATGGTCCACCGCGCGATGTGCGGGTCGGCCGTCTGCAGGATGAAGCCGTCGGCCTCCTCGCCGGCCAGTTTGAGCGCCTTCGGGCCGTACCCGGCCATCCAGATCTCCAGCCTGCCGTCGCGCACCCAGGGGATGCGCAGCGGCCGGCCGTGGTGGATCACCTCGCGCCCCTCGGCCAGGCCCTTGATCACCGGTATGGCCTCGGCCAGGGTGGCCATCGACATCGGCGGCTGGCCGATCACCCGGCGGGCCGAGTCGCCGCGGCCGATACCGCACACGGTCCGGTTACCGTACATGTCGTTCAGCGTGGCGAACAGCGACGCGATCACCGACCAGTCCCTGGTGCCCGGGTTGGTCACCATCGGGCCCACGGTCATCGCGGCGGTCGCCTCCAGGACCCGCGAGTAGATGACGAAGGGCTCCTGCCACAGCATGTGGCTGTCCCAGGTCCAGCCGTAGGAAAAGCCGGCCTCCTCCGCGCGGCGCATCATCTCGATGACCCGGCTGGCCGGCGGGTTGGTCTGCAGCACCACACCGAAGTCCATCAGCCCCTCCAAACCCCAGATACCGAACGAACCTGTGGTTCCCGGCTCACAGCATGTACTGGTTCGGCCCCCGGTGCTGGAAGGTCCCGTGGCCGGGGGCGCCGACGTAAGCGCCGTCGTCGACCACCGGGCGCCCGCGGCACAAGGTGGTCACCACCTTGCCGGTGATCTCCATGCCCTCGTACGCCGAGTAGTCCACGTTCATGTGGTGGGTCGCCGCCGACAGCGTCTGCCGCGCGTGCGGGTCGTAGATGACGATGTCGGCGTCGGATCCCGCAGCGATCACGCCCTTGCGCGGGTACAGCCCGAACATCCTGGCCGGCGTGGTCGACGCGACCTCGACCCAGCGGGGCAGCGTGATCTGCCCGGCGGCCACCCCGGCGTGCAGCAGGTCCATCCGGTGCTCCACGCCGGGCATGCCGTTCGGGATCTTGGAAAAGTCCCCCCGCCCCATCTCCTTCTGCTCCGTGAAGCAGAACGGGCAGTGGTCCGTGGACACCACCGACAGGTCGTTGGCCCGCAGGCCGCGCCACAGCGACGCCTGGTGCTCGGCCGGCCGCAGCGGCGGCGAGCAGACGAACTTGGCCCCCTCGAAGTCCGGCCTGGCCAGGTCGTCCAGGGACAGGTACAGGTATTGCGGGCAGGTTTCGGCGAACACGTTCTGCCCCGCGTCCCTGGCCTCGGCGACCGCCTGCAGCGCCTGGGTGGCGGACAGGTGCACGATGTACAGCGGGCACCTGGCCACCTTGGCCAGGGTGATCGCCCGCGAGGTCGCTTCCCCCTCCAGCTCCGGCGGCCTGGACACGCCGTGGTAGACCGGGTCGGTGCGGCCGGCCGCGAGCGCCTGCGCGACGAGCTGGTCGATCGCGATGCCGTTCTCCGCGTGCATCATCACGGTCGCGCCGGACCTGGCGGCCTGCTGCATGGCAAGCAGGATCTCCCCGTCGGTGGCGTAGAACACCCCGGGGTAGGCCATGAACATCTTGAAGCTGTTCACCCCGGCCGCGATGCACGCGTCCATCTCCTTCAGCGTCGTGTCGTTGACGTCGGAGACGATCATGTGGAAGCCGTAGTCCACCGCGCAGTTGCCGTCCGCCTTGGCATGCCACTTGTCCAGGGTCGCGAGCAGCGAGGTGCCCTTGGCCTGCACCGCGAAGTCGATGATCGTGGTGGTGCCGCCCCACGCCGCGGCGCGGGTGCCGGTCTCGAAGGTGTCGGAGGAGGACGTGCCGCCGAACGGCATCTCCATGTGCGTGTGCACGTCGATGCCGCCGGGCAGCACGTACCTGCCCGCCGCGTCGATCTCGTGGTCGAACGTCACCGCGGGCCTGGTGTCGTCCCTGGTGAGAACGGCGGCGATCTTCTCGCCCGAGACCAGCACGTCGGCGTCCAGCGTGCCGTCGGCGGTCACCACCGTGCCGCCGGAGATCAGCGTCGTCATGGCTGCACCAAGGGCCCGTAGGCGTCCGGGCGCCGGTCCCGGTAGAACTGCCACAGGTTGCGGACCTCGGCGAGCTGGTCCATGTCCAGGTCGCGCAGCACCACCTCGTCCTTGTCGTCACAGGCGGCGTCGCCGATGAGCTGGCCGCGCGGGTCGGCGAAGTAGGTCTGGCCGTAGAAGTCGTTGTCGCCGAGCGGCTCGATGCCGACCCGGTTGATCGCGCCGATGAAGTACTCGTTGGCCACCGCCGCCGCGGGCTGCTCCAGCCGCCACAGGTACGCGGAAAGGCCGCGGCTGGTGGCTGACGGGTTGAACACGATCTTGGCGCCGGCCAGGCCGAGCGCCCGCCAGCCCTCGGGAAAGTGCCGGTCGTAGCAGATGTACACGCCGATCCTGCCGACCGCGGTGTCGAAGACCGGGTAGCCCGTGTTGCCCGGCCGGAAGTAGAACTTCTCCCAGAACCCCTTGACCTGCGGCAGGTGCGTCTTGCGGTACTTGCCCAGGTAGCTGCCGTCCGCGTCGATCACCGCCGCGGTGTTGTAGTAGACGCCCGGGTGCTCCTCCTCGTACATCGGCGCGATGATCACGATGCCGTGCTGCCGCGCCACGTCCTGCAGCAGCCTGGTGGTCGGGCCGTCCGGGATCGCCTCGGTGTAGGAGTAGTAGTCGGCGTCCTGCACCTGGCAGAAGTACGGCCCGTAGAACAGTTCCTGCAGGCAGACCACCTGCGCCCCGGCCGACGCGGCGGCCTGGATGTGGCCCACCGCCGCCTGGGTCATCGATTCCTTGTCCCCGGTCCAGCGCTGCTGGATCAGCCCCGCCCGGATGATCTCCGCCATCGCGTAGTCCCCTTCTCTCGCGTAGACCCCCATCTTCCCCCTTGCCCGGCCCCGCCGTCACCGCCCCTCCGCGCTCATCGTGTGTCCGTACCCCCGGAAGCCGCCGGGGGTTCTGGCGTACGGCGACCGCCGGGCGCCTTCGCGGCGGCCTTGGCCGACTGCTTGACGGCGCGCACCTGGGCGAGTGAGGCCGGGTCGGTGATGTCCGCAACCGACAGGCGGGCGTCCTCGGCGCCGAACTCCCCGGCCGCCGCCCGCCATCCCCGCGGCCGCACGCCGAACTGCTTGCCGAGCAGCGCCACGAAGATTCTCGCCTTGTGCGGCCCGAACCCCGGCAGCGCCTGCACCCGCTGGACCAGCTCGGCGCCGGAGCCCGCGGACGTCCACAGCGCCGCCGCGTCGCCGTCGTAGTTCTCGGCGATGATCCGGGCCAGCTCCTGCACCCGGGCCGCCATCGCCCTCGGGAACCGGTGCAGCGCCGGCCGACGGGAGAAAACGGCGGCAAGCGCTGCCGGGTCCAAGCCGCCCAGCTCGGCTGCGGTGGGCTCGTGCCCGAGCCGCCGGGCCAGGTCAAGCGGCGCGCTGAAGGCCCGCTCCAGCGGCACCTGCTGGTCCAGCACCATGGCGATGAGCAGGGCGAGCGGGCTGCGGGCCAGCAGCTCGTTGGCCTCGGGCTCCACCGGCATCCAGATCACTGGGCGCCTCCGTCACGTCAGGTGTGCCAGGCAGCGTACCGGCCGCGGGAAGCCACCGCAGGCCCCGGCTCGCTATAAGCTGAAGGGAGCTGGGCTGGCCTGGGGCCCGCCAGCACGGAGGGATGGGATCAGCATGACACCGCACACGAAATGGGCCATCGCAGGGATCATCATCGGCTTTATTCTGCTGTTCATCGTGCCGTGGCCGGTGTCGCTGGCGGTGATCCTGGCCGCGGTCGCGATCCCGACGGCGGCCTGGCTGATGCTCGACCCCTCGCAGCGGCGCCGGTACCGCGAGATCCGCCGCAGGCAGCGGGGAGAGCTGCGCTAGCCTTCCCGGGAATGACCGTCGGCCGCCGGGCATTGCAGCAGGTAGCAATGCCGTAGGGAAGGAAACGCAGATGGCCGTTCGCCGGCTCAACCACGCCGTCTTGTACGTCAACGGCTTGGACCGCGAGGTCGACTTCTACGCCCGCACGCTTGGCCTGGAGGTCCGCGCCCTGATCCCGGGAAAGGCCGCGTTCCTGCGCGCTCCCGGCTCTGCCAACGACCACGACCTGGGCCTGTTCGACATCGGCGCCGGCCAGGCGCCTGACCGTCCCGGGCATCCGGGGCTGTACCACCTGGCCTGGGAGGTGGGCACGCTGACCGACCTGATTGAGACCCGTGCCAGGCTGGCCGAGGCGGGAGCGCTGGTGGGGGAGAGCGACCACCGGGTGTCCAAGTCGCTGTACGCCAAGGACCCCAGCGGCATCGAGTTCGAGGTGATGTGGCGGGTGCCCGCCGAGGACTGGGACGCCGAGCTGGCCAAGGGCACGCTCACTGCCCCGCTGGACTGGGACGCCGCGCTGGCCCGCTGGGGCCGCGATAAGGTGACCGGAGCCGCCGCGGGCTCGCCCACCTGATCCCTTCCAGACCCGCGGTGGTGCACGTGGCAGCCCGCCGTCTTCCCGGGCCCGCGTGCGCCGTACCGCCTTGCCGTGTTAGGTTTGCCTAACCTAATCTCGGTGAGATAGCCGGTAGCCGTCCCCCCTGGAGACCTGCGGATGCTTGCCACGCTCGTCATCTTCCTGCGTGAAGGCGTCGAAGCCAGCATGATCGTCGCGATCCTGCTCGCGTACCTGAACCGCATCGGGCAGCGCAAGCACTTCCGTGACGTTTTCGTCGGCGTCGGGGCCGCGCTGGTCCTGGCGGCGGCGGGCGGGGCCGCGGCCTACCTGACCATCCGCAGCTACGACGGCTCGCGGGTGCAGACCATCTTCGAGACCGTCACCTTCCTTGTCGCCGCGGCCGTGCTGACCTACATGACGTTCTGGATGCGCAGCCACGCCCGGTCGCTGTCCTCCGAACTGCGCGACCGGGCCCAGGCGGCGCTCGACGGCCGCGCCAGGTGGGGACTGGGCCTGCTGGCCTTCCAGGCCGTCGGCCGCGAGGGCCTGGAGACGGTGGTCTTCACCCTGGCCATCATCTTCTCCACCTCAACCGCGGGCGCCCTGTCCGGGGCCGCGATCGGGCTGGCCGGCGCGCTCGGCATCGCGTTCGTGATCTACCGGCTGGGCCACCGGCTCAACCTGGGCAGGTTCTTCACCGTGATCGGCGTGCTGCTGATGGTGTTCGCCGCGGGCCTGCTCGCCGACGCCGTGCAGAACCTGCAGCAGCTCGGCTGGCTGCCCGTGCTGAACGCGCCCATGTGGCACTCCGCCGCCCTGCTGTCGCAGGGCAGCGCGTTCGGCGACGTGCTGCACAGCTTCTTCGGATACAGCGACGCCCCCACGCCGCTGCAGCTGCTGGTCTACGTCGCTTACCTGGCCGTCGTGATCGCCGCCTACCTGGGCGTCCGATCCCGGGCGCGCACCCGCACCGCGTAGCCGCGCGCCCGCGCAACGCCGCGCCGCGGCGAATCGCTTGCGCCGCACCGGGCGGACCGGAATCCTAAGCGGTGTTCACGTCCGCGACCACGAGACTGAGACTTGAACCGGAGGGGGCTATGCAAGGTTTCCGGAATTTCCTCATGCGCGGCGACGTGATCACCGTCGCGGTCGGGCTGGTCGTCGCCCTTGCGTTCAGCGGCCTGGTGGCCGCGTTCACCGCCGACATCATCAAGCCGATCGTGAACAGGGCCCAGGGCAAGACGTCGATGGGGCTGGGCGTGCAGCTCGGGAGCCCGGGGAACTCCGCGACGTTCGTCGATTTCGGCGCGTTCATCGCCGCGGTCATCTATTTCATCATCTTCATGGCCGCGGTGTACTTCCTCATCGTCGTGCCCTACCGGTACGTGCAGGCCCGGCGCGGCCAGGCGGTGTTCGGCGATCCGGCGCCGGTGAAGACCTGCCCGTACTGCCTGTCCAGCGACCTGCCGGTGGCCGCGAGCAAGTGCAAGTACTGCGGAGCCGAGCAGCCCGCGGCCGCGGCCGGGACGGTGCCGAGCGCGCGCTGAGGGCCGTAACCCGGCCCGCCGGGTGACGCGCAGCCTCGACTGCTGGTGCGGGAGCTCCTCCCAGTCGGTCATGAACCGCGCGGTCAGGCCGTACCGGCCGGCCAGCGCCACCAGGGTCTCGGTGCGGTAGTAGAAGTCCTCGCGCAGCACGTGATGCTCGGCGCCCTCGGTGCGGTCGAAGGTGAAGTCGAAGAACCCGTCCGGCTTCATCACCCGCCCGACGTGTGCCAGGCATTCCTCGATGACCTGGATCGGGGAGTGCGAGAACACGCTGTGCGCGTGCACCACGTCGAAGTACCGCGCCGGCAGGAACGTGAGCTTCAGGTCCTCGACCAGGGTCAGGTGCGGGACCTTGTCCTGCAGGCCGGCTTCGGCGAGCGTGCGCTGCGCCGCCAGCAGGATGTCCGGGGAGATGTCGACGCCGTGGTAGTCCCCGGCGCCCAGGTAATCGATGAACAGCCGCCCGGCCCGCAGGTTGCCGCAGCCGATCTCGAGCATCCGCATGCCCGGCTCCAGCCCGTGCGAGACGAGGTAGTCGAACTGCAGCTTGCCGATCTTCAGCCACCAGTCGTGTCTGCCGGTGCCGACCGCGGCCTCGCCGCCGCGGGCCGCATCCGACCTCATCACCGCGCGGTAATAGCTCACGTGATCGCGGTGCCTCAGCCGCAGCGCCGCGTCCCTGGCCAGGCGGCGGGCGTAGGGCACGATGCGTTCGGGGCGGCGGACGGCGTAACCGACCTTGAATGCCAGCCGCGACCGGTCCTTGGCATGCATCCCCATAGTGAAGCAGATGGCGGGGCAGCTTCTTACCGCTTCCTCGCCGCGGCGCGCAGGGCGGCGAAGGCGCCCAGCCGGGCGGCCACGGTGATGACCACCGCGACCGGCAGCACCTGGGGGACGTAGGGCCACGGGGTGAACGCGAGGACGCCGAACGCGACCGCGATTCCCCCTGCGGCGACCGCGAGCGCCGCCGCCACCTGCGGCGCGCGCAGGGTCCGGCGTACCACCAGGCGCGCGTCGCGCGGCAGCCGCAGCATCATCGCGGCGAAGCAGGCCGCGGTGACGGCGCCCAGCACGGCGAGCACGATCACCAGCGGCAGCCTCGCCATGCGGGTGACCGCGGGGATCCAGATCAGCAGCAGCGCGACCAGCGTGAACGCGTAGATCGTCCGCGAGACCGCGCGCAGGATCACCACGTCGATGTTCCTGGCGTAGATCCGCTCCTCGGGCGTGGCCCGGGCCGCGCCGATGAAGTGGCGGATGGCCCCGGCCGTGTCGTGGCGCCTGAGCCTGATCCGGCCGAGCTCGTTCATCGCGCCGCTGTGCGCGGGATCCAGGGCCAGGGCGCGTTCCTGGTGGGCGCGCGCCTCCGCGAGCTCGCCCCGGGCCAGGCTGACCTTGCCGGACAGGAAGTGGACGTCCGGCTCGTCCGGGGCCAGGGCGCGGGCGCGGGCCGCCGCCTCGGCGGCGAGGTCGAGCCGGCGGGCCGCGAGCGCGGCCTGCGCCACGCACACGTGGGTCTGCCAGTAGCCGGGGGCGAACCGGCGCGCCCGGTAGGCGGCGCCCAGCGCGCCGGCGTGGTCGTCCAGGTGAACCAGGGCGTTGCTGGCCAGCCGGTGCGGCCACTCGTCGGCCGGGTCGAGGGCCACCGCCCGGTTGGCCGCGGCGACCGCGTCGGCGAAGCGGTCGGCGCCCAGGTGAGCACGGGCCATCAGGCACCAGGCCCTGCTGCTGTCCGGCTCCGCCGCCACGACGCGCCCGAGCAGCTGCGCTGCCTGGTCGAAGCGCCTGACATCGAGCATCGCCGAGGCGCGCGCCAGCTCCCGCCGCACCTCGTTCACCGACGCGATCCCCGGCTCATATCATGCGGCGGCGGCGCAGGTAGGCGGCCAGGTCGTCGTAGCTGCCGCCATCGTTGGCGAACAGCGCCACGTTGCGGGCGGTGTCGAACCATGCGCCCAGCGAGGGCCGGACCTCGGCGACCGCGGCTTCCAGGTCGGGCATGGCGATCATCCGCGGCTCGCCGCGCCGCACCGAGTCCAGCAGCGCCCGTTCCGCCGCGGTCTCGCAGACGTGGGCGATGTCGGCACCGGAGTACCCGTCGGTCTGCCTGGCCAGCTTGGCCAGGTCGACGCCGACGACCGGCCGTTCCCGCAGGTGATAACGGAACACCCCCTTGCGCGCGGTCGCGTCCGGCGGCAGCACCAGCAGGGTCCGGTCGAAACGTCCGGGCCGGCGCAGCGCGCTGTCCACGTCCCAGGGGTGGTTCGTCGCCGCCAGCAGGAAGACTCCCTCGTTGCTGCCGACGATGTCGTCGAGCTCGAGCAGCAGCTGGTTGACGGCGCTGCGCATCGGAGTGTGGCGGAGCTGGGAGCGCTTCTGCCCGAGCGCGTCCACCTCGTCCAGGAACAGCACGCACGGCGCGTTCCTGCGGGCGACCTCGAAGAGCTCGTGGATGTTGCGCTCGCTTTGGCCCACGAACATGTCGATGATGTCGGCAAACGAAACCGCGATGAACTTGGCGCCGAGCTCGCCCGCCACCGCGCGGGCGATGAACGTCTTGCCGCATCCCGGGGGCCCGTAGAGCAGCAGGCCGCCGCGCAGCGACTTGCCGTACAGCCGGCGCAGGTCCGGGTTGCGCATCGGGGCCAGGAACGCCGCCTCCAGCCGCTGCTTGACCTCGGTCATCCCGGCCACGTCGGCGAGCGTGAGCCCGGCCTGCTCGGCGCCGTACGCGTCCGCTTCGGCGCTGCCCGCGTCCCCCTCGCCGACGAACATGGCCGGCACCACGTCCCGCAGCTCGTCTTCCGCCTGCGACCAGTCGTAACCCGGGTCTGCCGCCTCGGAGCCCGCCGGCGGTGCCGGAGGAAGCACCACGGCCCGTTCGGGAGAATCAGCCGTGGTGGCGGCGGGCGGAGGCTGGCCTGCGGGCTGCGCCGGCTCCCGCAGCAGGCCCAGCGCGTGCTCGTTGCCAGGGTCGCGCTGCAAGACGGCGCCGAGCTGCCTGACCGCCTCGTCGCGCTGGCCGGCCCTCAGCAGCATCGTCGCCAGGTGCAGGCGGAGCGGCACGTCATCGGGCATCGCGTCGACCGCCTTGCGCAGGCTGTCCAGCACGATGGGTTCGGGGTCCATGCAACCGTCCGGTCGTCTGGTCGTCTCGCATCGGTAGCTCCTCCCAGGGTAGTGCCGCCGCGTGCACGTGCGAAGGCACTCCCGCCGGCAGTCAGGCGGCACGCCGGAGCGGCCGGGTACTCGTGCCAGGCTCGTGTCGCTGGTGGGACCCGTTCGCGTCCGGCGGGCAGGCCGCCGCGCCCGCCGCTAGCCCCGGCACGCGGCGGCGCGCCCTACATCCGCACCGCCAGCGCTGGTAAGCGCAGGTACTCGCTGGCCAGCTCGCGCAGCCTGGCGTGCGCGCCGTCCATCGCCGCGGTCCCGGCGCCGCCGCCCAGGTAGCGCTTGGCCATCTTGGCAACCGAGGTGTAGTTGGTGTCGCAGACGTTGGCGAGCGGGGACTCCACGGCCTGGGTGACGAGCTGGTAGGCGTCGAGGGCATCCAGGCCGCACAGCGACGCCACCCAGGTCACCATGTCGTGCTGGGCGATGCGGAACGCGTCCTCGAGCGGCCGCGCCGACCCCGCCGACATGATGTGCGTGTCGGACTCCAGCCGCGGCCACGGGCACGACACTCCCTTGATGAGGTCCACGACCAGCACGGTGTTCATCGCGCACTCCACCGCGACGCCGCAGGCCTCGCCCTCGCCCTGGCGGGCGTGCCCGTCGCCGAGCGACATCAGCGCCCCGTCGACGTTGACGCCCAGGTAGCAGGTGACCCCGGCCCGCACCTCCGGGGAGTCCATGTTCCCGCCGAACGCGTCCGGCACCAGCGCGCTGCGCACCTCCAGGTTGGCCGGCGCCACGCCGACGGTGCCGTGCATCGGCTCCATCGGCAGGTCGACGCCGAACGAGCCCTGCCGCGCGGTGAACCGGCAGGTCCGCGCGGCGGTGTCCAGCTGCCACATCCACACCAGTTCGGGCAGCGGATCCTGCAGCGTCGCGGTCAGGTGCGTGCTGGTCAGCGCGCCGAACAGCGGCACGGTGGTCGAGGCCGCCCAGGAGCGGGCCGGCTCGATCGACGCGAAGTGCACCGCGACCGTGTCGCCGGGCGCGGCGCCCTCGATGTAGAACGGGCCGGTCTGCGGGTTGAGGAACGGGAACTGGCACACCTGCGACACCAGGTCGGACTCGCTGCGCACCCGCCCGGCGAAGCAGTCCTCGGTGTACACCTCGAGCACCGCGGGCGGCCGGACCCGCCGCGCCGGGGCCGCCCCGCCGAACGTCCACGCGTACTGGCCCGGCTCCGGCCGGAACCTGATCACCTCAAGATCGCTCAACGGTCGCCTCCTCGAGCTCGACGGCGTCCAGGTGCACCAGCCCGACGTCGGTGATCGTCCGGGGACGGGTCCGGTACAGGTAGATCATGCAGATCACGCCGAGCACCATGAACCCGCCCACTCCCGGGCCCATGTACGACAGCGGCGGGGCCAGCGGGGTCACGAAGGAGAACACCTTGATGCCGGCCGCCGTCAGCCACGCCGGCACGAACGCGGCGATGCCGAGCAGCGGGATGACCAGGTGCGACAGCCAGTTGAACCCGGCGCGGCGGCGGGCGAAGAACCCGAGGCACGAGGCGTTCATCAGGATGTAGATCGCCACCAGGATGATGACCAGCCCCGTCCCGACCATCGCGAACGCCACGGTCGGCGTATAGCCGAAGCCGAGGCCCAGCGTCACCGCGACCGTGACGACGAAGGCCGCGCCGACGCTGTACACCGGGGACCGGTGCCGCGGGCTGACCACGGCCAGGAAGCGCGGGAACGCTCCGATCCGGCCCATCGCGTAGGCGGTCCGGCTGGACACGTTCACCCCGGCGTTGGCGTTGGCGATGGTGGAGTTGACGATCGCGAGGAACACGAAGAACCAGAACAGGCCGTACAGCGAGCGCGCCAGGCCCACCCAGGAGGCGCCGCCGGTTTCGGTGGCGAAGGCGGTGAAGCCCTTCGGCCCGTAGGCGACGTCCACGGCATAGGTGGTGAACACGTACAGCACGCCGATGCCCAAGGTGGCGAGCAGCACCGCGCGCTGGATGGTGCGCCGCGGGTTCCTGGCCTCCTCGGCCAGCGGCGCGGCGCCCTCGAAACCGCCGAACGCCAGCAGCGTGAACACCGAGCCGCCGATCACCCCGGTCAGCCCGGTGGGGGAGTAGCGGGTGGTGAAGACCTGCCCGGTGTTGTGGGCGCCGGCGTGCGCGACGAAGAACACCGCGAGGATCAGGAAGACCGCGATCTCGGACAGTCCCAGGATGGTGCCCAGCCCGGCAGAGGCGCGGATGCCGTAGTACCCGGCAGCGAGCACGATCACCGCTCCGGCCAGCGACCACGGCCACCACAGGCTCGCCGGGTAGCCGTGGAACTCCGAGTTGATCGTGGACGCGGTGGTGAACCCCAGCTGGAGCAGGACAAGCGGCGGGATCAGCCAGCCGACCAGGACGTAGCCCCAGGCCACGAGGAAGCCCGCGGCCGGATGCAGGCCGCGGGCGGCGTAGGTAGCCAGCGACCCGGCGGCCGGCATCTCGCGGGCCAGCAGCCCGATGCACCACGCGCAGAGCAGGCATGCCACCAGCGCGAAGACGACCGACAGCGGCAGCGACCCGCCGGCCAGCGCGGCGCCGGCCGGTATCGAGGCCGCGATCGCAGCGCCGGGCGCCATGTCCGTGATCGACTGGAACAGGACCTCCCGCAGGCCGATCGCATCACGGCGCAGGCCATGGGGGCGGGGCGCGGACGCGGCGGCGCCTTCGCCGATGATCGTCATGGCGTCATGATGGCACGGACATTTCCCCGGGCACAGAGCTGACCTGCAGACTCTCATCAGGTTTTCGGTCCTGCAGCCGCCGGCCCGCGCGCTGAGCCGCCAGCGCCAGGACCACCAGCAGCGCGGCTGCGATCTCGTCCAGCCAGAAGTGATTGGCGGTCACCACCACCGCGAGCATGGTGAGCAGGGGGTAGGCCGCGGCCAGCCACCGCCACCGGCGACGCGACACGCCGATCACCGCGATGGCCACGATCAGCGCCCACCCTACGTGCACCGACGGCATGGCGGAGAACTGGTCCGCGTCGAGGCCGCCGTGCCAGGCGTAGACCGACTGGCCGTAAGCCGCCGCGGTGTCGACCATGCCGGTGCCCGGCAGCAGCCGCGGCGGCGCCACCGGGATCAGCTGGATACCCAGGCTGGCGCCGGTGAACAGGGCCACCGTCGTCCTGACCGGCCGATAGCGGTCGCGGTGCCGTGCGTACAGCCAGATGAGGCAGCCGATGAGGATGGGGAAGTGCAGGATGTCGTAGTACAGGTTGGCCGCCTGCGCGAGCAGCGGATGCGGCAGGAACGGCCGCTGCACGGCGGCCTCGCTGGGCAGGTGCAGCACCCGCTCTGCGTGCCACAGCCAGCGGGCGCGCGGCAGCGCGCCCGCGGTGCTCATCACCGTGAACGACCCGGCGAACTGCCACAGCCCGTACAGCCCGAACAGCAGTGCCGCTTCCCAGGCCACACCGCCCCAGACCGCCATCAGGCGAGCGCGCGACAGCCGGATCGCCGCCGCGGCCGCCGCCAGGCAGCCGGCGATGACAACCGCCTGCAGCCAGGACAGCATGAAATGCGGCACGGCCGGGGCCCTCGCAACGTCGGTCGGTATCTCAACCGATGATCATAGGTAACCCGGGACGGGCGCCCCGTAGTCCCCTCCGGGCCGGCCGCGGCGCGTCAGTGCTTTCCGGAGCGCGCGCGTCGGGCGAGCCGCCGCGCGGCCGCTCAGTAGCGGCCGTTGCGGCTCAGCCCGGAAGGGTCGGGCTCGGCCTGCGGCAGCGAGACGCTGCCGGTCACGTCGGCGGCCAGCCGCACCCGGTCCCCGTCGACCAGCCGGACCTCGATGCCGGGCAGCACCCGGTCGTCGTTGACGTACGTGCCGTTGGTGGAGTTCTCGTCCCTGATCGTGGCGTGCCCGTGGTCGTCGACCCGGACGGTGGCATGCCGGCGCGACACGTTGTCGAAACGGGCGAAGGCGGCGGCGACCAGCGACTCGGCCGGGTCCCGGCCGAGCAGGACCGACGTCCCGGCGGGAATGTCCACATTGCCGGTGGGGAATGCGATCCGCATGACCACGGGGGAGATGCGGCGCACCCCGCTGGCCAGCGGCTCGCCGCACGACGGGCAGACGACTTCGGCCGCGTCCAGCACCGTCGCGCCGCACCGCGGGCAGGACGCGTCCGCGCCGGGCCTGATGAACTTCTGCGACACGGTGGGCGTCAGCAGGTCGTCGTCCGGCCCACTGGCGTGCGGCAGGTTAGCGCCGCACCGGAAGCAGATGAGATCTTCCGGCTGGACGTGCACGCCGCAGTCGGGGCAGCTCAGGCTGGCCATGTCCTCAGCTCTTTCGTGTGATTGCCCGGGGAGAGGTGTTCAGGGGACGGATCCTCCAGCCCCCGGCCCCCGGCCAGTGGTGGACCACGGCTAGAGTACCGCCGCGGCTGGGCGGTTCGCAGCGGGCTGTGCGAAGGTATCCACATGATCAGTTTCCAGCTGGCGCCGGAGCTGCAAGACCTGCGGGACTCCGTGGCACTGTTCGCCCACGAGGTGGTCGCGCCGGTGATCGGCGGCTACTACGAGCGCGGCGAGTTCCCTTACGACCTCGTGGCGAAGATGGGCAAGCTCGGCCTATTCGGGCTGCCGTTCCCCGAGGACTACGGCGGCATGGGCGGCGACCACTTCGCGCTGTGCCTGGCGCTGGAGGAACTGGCCCGGGTTGATTCCTCGGTCGCGATCACGCTCGAGGCCGCGGTGTCGCTGGGCGCGATGCCGATCTACCGGTTCGGCAGCGAGGCCCAGCGCCGCCGGTGGCTGCCCGAACTGTGCGCGGGGGACCGGCTGGCCGCCTTCGGGCTCACCGAGCCGGGCGGCGGCTCGGACATCCCGGGCGGCATGCGCACCACCGCCAGCCTGGTGCAGGGGCAGGCAGGCGGGGAGGAGTGGGTGATCGACGGTGCCAAGGCGTTCATCACCAACTCGGGCACCTCGATCACCTCGGTGGTGACCGTGCTGGCCATCACCGGCCGCGAGGCCGGCGGCCGCAACGAGATCTCCTCGATCATCGTCCCGAGCGGCACCCCGGGTTTCACCCCGGGCCCGGAGTACTCCAAGGTCGGATGGTGCGCCTCCGACACCCGCGAACTGTCCTTCGCCGGGTGCCGGGTGCCTGCGGAGAACCTGCTCGGCGGGCGCGGGCGCGGGTACGCTCAGTTCCTGCAGATCCTCGACGAGGGCCGGGTGGCGATCGCGGCGCTGGCGACCGGCCTGGCCCAGGGCTGCGTGGACGAGTGCGTCGCTTATGCCGCGCAGCGCGAGGCATTCGGCCGCCGCCTGGAGCAGCACCAGGCGATCGCCTTCGCCATCGCCGACATGGAGGCACGGGCACAGGTGGCCCGGCTGGCCTGGTACGACGCCGCCGCCAGGCTGGTGGCCGGCCAGCCGGTCAAGAAGGCCGCCGCGATCGCCAAGCTGACCGCCTCCGACGCGGCGATGGACAACGCGCGGGCCGCCACCCAGGTGTTCGGCGGCTACGGCTTCATGAACGAGTTCCCGGTAGCCCGCTTCTACCGCGACGCGAAGGTCCTGGAGATCGGCGAGGGCACGTCGGAGGTGCAGCGCATGCTGATAGCCCGCGAGCTAGGGCTCGGCAACCCCCAGTTACACCCGCAGCGTAAGGCCTGGTCACGCCGCGGCGTAAGGTCTGGGCACCCCGCAGCGTAAGATCTGGTCACCCCGCAGCGTAAAGCCTGGTCACGCCGCAGCGGTCACCGGCTGCACCGCTGCGGGCACGGTGGAATATCTTGCCGGTTTACTAGCGAATGCCCCATGGAGGCCACCCGGAAGATGATTATATGGCCTTACCCGTTTTGTAACGCGAGAGTGTGGCCTCGGCCGCCCCGCTGCTTTTCCGATGCGAGGTGCGAGCGTAGTGCGTAGACGATCGGCGACGAATCCCGCCGCGGCATCGGACGCGACCGGGTCCGGCAACGGAGCACAGGCCGACGGACAAAGCGCGGGTCTGCTGGCCGAAGGCGGCATGACGGGTGACGGATCGGGGTCGGCCAGCGCCACCAGGGGCCCTGTCCGTGCGAAGGCGGGCGCGGGGGATGCAACGGGGCCGCAGGGGGGGCGCGGCGCAGTGGCGGTGCCCAGCAGGGAGCAAGCCGGGCCCGGCACCGCGCGCTCCCCGCGGCCGGCCAAGCCGGCCGGCCGGTCGCGGTTCGCGCTGTCCAACTGGCGGGTGCGCTGGCGGCTGGCGGCGGTGATCGCGCTCCCGACGGCGATCGCCGCGGTCCTCGCAGGCGTGCAGATCTACTCCGATGTCCAGCGCGCGGCCGCATCCAACCGGGTGCTGCACCTGGCGCAGCTCAACGCCGAGGTGGTGCGGCTCACCCAGGTGCTGGAGGACGAAAGGGATCTGTCTGCCGGCTACGCGGCGAACCGCGGCGCCGCAGCGGCCAGCGGGCTGGCTGGCCAGCTGGCGGCCGCGCAGAAGAAAACCAGCGCCGCCGCCGCGGCCGTGACCGGCGACGCGGCCGGCATCAGCACCGGCGCGGGGTATGAGCCTGGCACCGTCCAGGACCTCGACGCGCTGCTGGCCAGCATCAACGACCTCAGGTACATCCGGCAGTCGGTGCGGAACTCCCTCCTCCCCGCCTCGCAGGTGATCCGGGTCTACACCGACAACATCATCGAGCCCGCGAACACGTTCAGCGCCGCATCCGGCAGCGGCGCCAACTACGCCGACCTGCAGGGCGACGTCACCACGCTCGGCGCGCTGCTGCGCACCGAGAACCAGATGTCGGTGCAGCGCGCGATCCTGTTCGCGGCGCTCAGCTCGCCGCAGGGCACCCTGTCCGCGGCGGACCTGAGCAGCCTGCAGCAGGCCTACCAGCAGGAAGCCGCGGGCCGGTCGGACTTCAACGCCTCCGCCGACCAGGCCCAGCAGCAGTCCTTTACCAACACGGCCAGCGGCCCGGCGGTGGACCGGGCGGCGTCGGAGGAGACCCTGGCCGAGTCGCTGGCCAGCAGCAAGCCGGGGGTGCCGCTGACAGGTAACCCGGCCCTGAGCGCCGCGTCGTGGTACAGCGACATGTCGGCCCCCATCCACGACACCCGCACGGTGGCGGACCAGCTTGGCGCGGAGATCACCGACCACGCCAACACGCTGAAGTCACAGGCGAGCCGGAACCTGCTCATCGCCGTCCTGGTGACGGTGCTGCTGCTGTGCCTGGTGGTGCTGGTCTCGACGATCGTGGCCCGTTCGCTGACCCGCCCGCTGCGCAAGCTGCGGTCGGACGCGCTGGACGTTGCGGGCAGCCGGCTGCCGGCGACGGTGCGCCGGCTCAGCCAGAGCGAGGGCGCCGACCATGGCGTGGACATCGAGCCGATCGGCGTCACCTCCACCGACGAGATCGGCGAGGTCGCGCGTGCCTTCGACCAGGTGCACCGGGAGGCGGTCCGGCTGGCGGCCGACGAGGCCATGCTGCGCGGCAACCTGAACGCCATGTTCATCAACCTGTCCCGGCGCAGCCAGTCGCTGATCGAGCGGCAGCTGTCGCTGATCGATTCGCTGGAGCAGAGCGAGCAGGACTCCGGCAGGCTGTCCAGCCTGTTCCGCCTGGACCACCTGGCCACCCGCATGCGCCGCAACTCGGAGAACCTGCTGGTGCTCGCCGGGCACGAGGTGACGAGGCGGTGGAGCCAGCCGGTCCCGCTCGTCGACGTGCTCCGCGCGGCGATCTCCGAGATCGAGCAGTACGAGCGAGTGGTGCTCAACGTCCAGCCGGGAATCGTCGTCACCGGGCAGGCCGTCAACGACGTGGTGCACCTGGTCGCCGAGATCGTGGAGAACGCCACCACGTTCTCTCCCGAGGACACCCAGGTGTACGTGTCCGGCCAGCCGCTGAGCAGCGGCGGCGTTCTGCTCGACATCACCGACAACGGCGTGGGCATCTCAGACCAGGAGATGGCGCACGCCAACTGGCGGCTGGACAACCCGCCGGTGGTCGACGTCGCGGTTTCCCGCCGGATGGGCCTGTTCGTCGTCGGCCGCCTGGCGGCGCGGCACGGGGTCAGGGTCCGGCTGCGGCACGCGCAGGCAGGCGGCCTGACCACACTGATCTGGCTGCCGGACACGGTGGCGGCGCCCGAGGTCGCGCCGCCGCTGGGCAGGCTGCGCCGTTTCGAGCCCGACGACTACGGTTCCGCCCCCTCGCTGTCCGCGCCCGCCCAGCTGCCGGGCGCCCCGGACGCGGCCGCGCCGGCCACCTCCGCCGCGCGCATTCCGCGGTTCTCGCCGGGCAGCATGCCTGCGGGCAGCCCGCCGCCAGGCGGCACCGGCACGCCCGCCACGCCCGCGCTGCCGTCGTTCACCCCGGCTGGGGCCGATGCTATCCAGGCTGGGGCCGATGCTCCCGGTCCGGGATCCGGCGGGTCTGAGGCGGCGGACGCCGCAGCCCCTGCCGATGTGGTCCCTGCCGATGTGGTCCCTGCCGATGTGGTCTCTGCCGATGCGGTCCCGGCCGATGTGGTCCCGGCCGATGTGGTCCCGGCCGAGGTGGTCCCGGCCGATGCGGTTCCGGCCGATGCGGTTCCGGCCGATGTGGTTCCGGCCGATGTGGTTCCGGCCGATGTGGTTCCGGCCGATGCGGTCCCAGGCGACGCGGTCCCGGCCGATACGGTCCCGGCCGATACGGTCCCGGCCGATGCGGAACGGGAGAGCCTGGGCGGGCCGATGCCGCCGCTGCCGGTGCGCACCGGCAACGGCAGCACCACCGTCCCGCCAGCCCAAGAAGACCAGGGACCACAAGGAGCGCAGGGGGCACAAGAAGCCCAGGAAACCCAGCCGGGCGACGACGCGGCAAGCGCGGACACCGGCGCGGGCGGGCCGAGCAAGCTGCCCGCGTTCGGCGGCGGCCTCCCGCAAGGGCCGCCAAGCCCGCAAGGCCCGCCAAGCCCGCAAGGCCCGCAAACACCGAACACCCCGCTGTCCCCGGTGGGCGCCCAGGACGTGCGCGGCGGCGACGGGCCGGGCGCGCCCGTCCAGCCGAACGGGTCGCACGACGCGCCCGACCCCGGCACGGTGGCGATCCCGCCCGCGGCGGCGCAGGACCAGCGGCTGCCGATCTTCGACTCGCTGGAGTCGGACTGGTTCCGCCGCAGCGGCAAGACGCTCACCACCACGAAGACCGCGCCGGCCACCGGGCAGCCGGAGTGGACATCACCCGCGGACGAGGGCTGGCGCGCGGCGCAGGCGGTAGCCGCCCCGAGCACAGGCGATACCACGGCGGCCGGGCTGCCGCGCCGGGTGCCCAGGGCGAACCTCGTGCCAGGTTCGATCGGCGGCTCCGGGGACCAGGAGGCCGAAGCCGAAACACCCGCCAGGTCGGCGGACACGGTCCGCAGCCGCATGGCCGCCTTCCAGCGCGGCGTGCGCAAAGGCCGTTCAGCCGCACCACAGACGGAGGAGTCGTCGGACCAATGAACCTGCCCGCAACGGCACCAGCAGGAGGAGGAACCGGGATGAACGGGCGACGAGGGGAGTGCCCATGAGCACGCCGGGGCGTCCGGCGCAGGATCTGAGCTTCCTGGTCACCAACTTCGTGGAGCGGGTCCCTGACGTGGCTCACGCGGTCGTGGTGTCCGCCGACGGCCTGCCGCTGGCGTTCAGCGCCGGTTTCCCTCAGGAACGGGCCGATCAGCTCGCGGCGGTGACCTCTGGGCTGACCAGCCTGACCCAGGGCGCGTCCCGGGTGTTCGAGGGCGGCGCGGTCGTGCAGACCGTGGTGGAGATGCAGCGGGGGGTGCTGGTGATCATGGCGATAAGCAACGGCTCCAGCCTTGCCGTGCTCGCCGCGTCCACCTGCGATCTCGGGTTGGTGGCCTACGAGATGACCCTGCTGGTCGAGCGGGCCGGGCGGGTCCTCACCCCGGCCAGCCGCGGCGTCATGCAGGCAGCCATTCCCGGTGATGGACGACGGTGACCGGAGGTTTCAGTGGCGGGTCATGGGCGAGGTGACGACCGGTCACCGTCCGCGGGCTTGCCCGGTTCCCGGCAGGGACGGGCCGGACCCGCTGGCCCCACCGGACCCGCCGGCCTGTGGGACGACGAATTTGGCGGGTCGGGACCGGCGCGGCCCGGCTTCGGCGTGACGGCCGGAGAAAACGGCGGCACCAAGCTCGTCCGGCCGTATACGGTAACGGGAGGCCGGACGCAGCCCAGGTACCAGCTTGCCGTCGAGGCGCTGGTCACGGCCACCGTCCTGGAGCCACGCGACTTGTCCGTGCTGGCTCCGGAGTGCCAGGCGATCCTCCAGTTCTGCCGGGACTGGAGATCGGTGGCCGAGGTGTCCGCGGTGCTGCGGATGCCGCTCGGCGTGGCCAGGATCCTCATCGCCGACATGAGCGCGGACGGCCTTGTCCGCATTCACCAGCGCGATGACGCGGAGGGCCGTCCGGACCTCCAACTGCTCGAAAGGGTGCTTAGTGGACTCCGTAAGATCTAGCGTCGCCCAGCCAAGCACCGACGCGCCCGCCATGACGTCGGTCAAGATCGTGGTGGCGGGAGGCTTCGGCGTAGGCAAGACGACGTTCGTGGGCTCGGTGTCGGAGATCACTCCGCTGACCACCGAGGCGGTGATGACCGTGGCCAGCACCGACGTCGACGACCTGTCCCATGTGCCGGACAAGTCGACGACCACGGTGGCGATGGACTTCGGGCGCATCACGCTGGACAAGGACCTGGTGCTGTACCTGTTCGGCACCCCGGGCCAGCATCGCTTCTGGTTCATGTGGGACGACCTGATCCAGGGCGCGATCGGCGCGGTGGTGCTCGTGGACACCCGCCGCCTGGCCGACTCCTTCCCCGCGGTGGACTACTTCGAGGCATCCGGGCTTCCGTTCGTGGTCGGCATCAATGGCTTCCACGGGCAGTTCCCGCACCGGTCCAAGGACGTCAGCGAGGCGCTGGCGATCTCCTCGGACGTGCCGGTGATCCCGTGCGACGCGCGGAACCGGGAATCCACCAAGGCGACCCTGGTCACCCTGGTCGAGCACGCCATGTCGATGCAGGTCGCCGGGCGGTTCTGACCTGCAGGCCCGCGGCGCGGTCCCGGGGCTGCCGCTGTGGCACCAGGCCGGCGCGCAGGGGCGGCGCCGCTTCCGTGAGCTGACCGGGCGGAGCGCCGCAGGGGCTGAGCTCGCTGTTTATCCCGAACGAACGATGGTGACTGGCACCGGCCCGCACCATCCCCGGGCGGTCAGTCGTCTGTGGCAAGCGCGCTGAGCAGGTCGTTGAGCCTGGCTACGAAATCGGCGGGATTCTCGATCCTGGCGCCGAGGGTGAGCACAGCCTGGCCCCACAGCACGTGTGCCCAGTCGGCAAGCCGCGGATCGTCGGTATGGCGGTTCAGCCGTTGCGCCAGCGGGTGGTTCGGGTTGATCTCCAGCACCGGCTGGCTGGGCAGGCCGGGGTCCGCCGCCCGTCGCAGCAGGTTGATGTCGAACTCCGGGCCGCCGGCCACGATGCAGGCCGGGGAGGTCGTCAGCCTGCTGGACAGCCGGACGTCATGCGCCGTGCCGCCCAGCGCCTCCTTCAGCTTGGCCAGCAGCGCGGCGAACTCGGCGTTCGCCTGGTCGGCGGCCGCCTTCTCCGTCTCGTCCGCCAGCAGCCCCAGCTGCGTTGCGTCGGCACTGGCCGCCGAAACGAGCTTCGTCCCGCCGAACTCGCGCAGGCTGCCAACCACCCAGTGGTCCACCGGGTCGGTGAGCAGCAGCGCCTCGACGCCCTTGGCGCGGAAGGCCTCCAGGTGCGGGCTGCTCGCCGCAGCGGCCTGCGTCGGCGCCAGCAGATAGTAGATCGCTTCCTGGCCCGGTTTCATCCGGCCCAGGTAATCATCCAGCGTGACGCCGACCTGCCCCGTGCCTGCCGGAGCGCGCGCGTCGGACAAGCCGCGCGGCCGCTCGGTGGCGGTGGAGGCGAACCGGGCGAGCCTGGCTACCTGTTCCCGGTTGCCGAAGTCCTCGACTATGCCCTCCTTCAGCACCGCGCCGAACTCCGCCCAGAACGTCGCGTACTTGTCCGGTTCCTTCTCCGCCATGTCCTTGAGCAGCCCGAGCACCTTCTTGGTGGCGCTGGACCGGATCCGCTCCACCACGCGGCTGCCCTGCAGCAGTTCCCGTGACACGTTGAGCGGCAGGTCGGCCGAGTCGATCACGCCGCGGACGAAGCGCAGGTACCGCGGCAGCAGCTGCCCGGAGTCCTCCAGGATGAAGATCCGCCGCACGTGCAGCCGGACGCCGCGAAGCGAGCCGAGCAGCCACAGGTCACATGGGGCGCGGGAGGGGATGAAAAGCAGCAGCGTGAACTCGTAGGTGCCCTCGATCCTGGCATGCACCCAGCCGAGCGGGTCGGCGTAGTCGCCGGAGATGTGCCGGCAGAACTCGGCGTAGTCGGGGTCGCTGATCTCGTTCTTCGGCCGCGTCCACAGCGCCGCCGCCTGGTTGACGGTTTCGTCGCCCGCCTCGCCGTCGGCGGGCATCACGATCGGCAGGCTGATGTGGTCGGAGTATTTCGTGATGATGGAGCGGAGCCGTTGCCTGTTGAGCAGGTCCTGCTCCGCGTCCCGCAGGTGCAGGACGACCGTGGTGCCGCGGGCGGGACGCTCCGTGGTCTCCAGCGTGTACTCGCCCCTGCCGTCGGATGTCCACCGCACCCCCTCGGCCGCGGCCAGCCCGGCCCGCCGCGTGGTCAGCTCGACCCGTTCGGCCACGATGAAGCTGGAGTAGAAACCCACGCCGAACTGCCCGATGAGCGTCGCGTCCTTCCGCTTGTCGCCGGTCAGCGCCGCCAGGAACTCCCGGGTGCCCGATTTGGCGATGGTGCCGATGTTCTCGACCACCTCGGCCCGGCTCATCCCGATCCCGTTGTCGGCGACGGTAATCGTCTTGGCGTCGGAGTCGTAGCTCACCCGTATCTGCAGCGGCCCGTCTGCCGACGGGTCCTCGGCGCTGGACAGCAGCTCGATCCGCAGCCGGTCGATGGCATCGGAGGCGTTGGAGATCAGCTCGCGCAGGAAGATCTCCTTGTTGCTGTACAGCGAGTTGATCATCAGGTCGAGCAGCTGCACGACCTCCGCATGGAAGCTGAACTTCTCCTGATCCTGTGCCACGTCGCTCCTCCCTCGACACGTTTATAACTCACCCGCCGCATCGACGCCCGGCCCACGACTCGGGTAAGGTGCTCCCGTTGCGGGGCGGTAGCTCAGCCGGTCAGAGCAGCGGACTCATAATCCGTCGGCCGTGGGTTCGAGTCCCACCCGCCCCACCTGCGTTTTTAACAACTGGCCGGAAAGGTCGTGGACGACGTCGGGGGAGCGATGCATCGTGCCGCATAGCCTTCCGGCCACATAGAGCAGCTGCCGAGCGGGTCCTGGGTGGGATCGGTACGCGAGGGCAAGCAGCCACGCGAAGACTCCCTTGCTATCAATGTAATCGGCGTCCGGCTCATCCTTGGTCGATACCGTCGGCGCCGTGGGCGGTTCGCCACGCGTCCCAGATCTGGGGGCGGAGCCTTCCGCGGTCGGGGACGCGAATGCCGTGGCCGCGGGCCCAGGCGCGGATTTCAGCAGCTGTCGGCCCGGGAGCGGCCGGGGCAGATCAGTCTCGGCGGTGAGAGGGATGACGCGGCCCGGTACGTCTGCTTCGGGTACGGCCCAGGTGCGGGCGGCGGCCAGGAACCGGTAGGTCCACTCCTCGGCCAGCTGCCGGGTCTCGCAGAACTATCGGCACGTTCGGCCAGCGGACCTGAACTTCGGCCAGGCCGTCGGCGACCAGCGCCGGGCGGATGCGGTCGAGCTTGAAGATGGCCGAGTAGCGGTCTTCGACTACGACCGCGGCCCGGGGCAGCGACGCCAGCTCGGCCAGGGCGTAGCGAAACTTACCGCTGATGAGGCTGGCCACCAAGTCGGCCAGCGACTTCCGCTCTACCGCGGCGACCAGCCGCGTTGATAAACGAGGCCGTAGTCGCCACATGACAGCGCCCGGCGGACCACGGCGGCCTGCTGGGCGGCGAAGCGGTACGGGTACTGCTCGTGGCTGTCGGCGATGATCTGCAGGTCGGGGATCCCTGCCGCGCGGGCGGTAGGGGTGCGTATCCCCGGGCGAGCTTGCTTGCGGGTTCGCGGCGACTGCCAGAACACCGCATCCCGGCCACGGGCGGTGGTGAACACCAGCTGGGACCGGTTCTCCCGGCCGCGGTCCAGCACCAGGTCGATCGCGGCGCCCCGGCGCACGCACGACCGCAGCCGGACCCGGACCACGATGTCCGGGTCGTCGGGCCACTCATCCGCCGGGACCGGATAGCAGTACAGCGCCGTGGTCCGCGGCCACGTCCCCGAGGTGCGGAACACCATCCCCGCGGCGAGCGGGATCCGCAGCAGGTACGGCAGCCGGGAGTCCGGGTCGGGGTTGACGGCGATCAGCAGCTCCACAGCCTCAGCTTGCCATCTGTCCGCCAGGGCTGGGCCGCTCACACCTTTCTTCCCGCGACGCCCAGCCCAGGACGATCGTCCGGGTCGGCCATTAGCAGCGCGCCGCCGGCCAGGCCCGCGGCTCCGGTGCCCAGCTCCAAGGCGACCAGGGGCCGTCGGCAGGCGCAAGCCTGCCGCGGGCTGTCCGATCGCACCAATCGCCTCCCTCGCTGGCGTTGACTGCATCCGTCATATCCCCGCCGTCCTTACCCTGCACGGCCACCGCCCAGTCGCAGACAGCGGCATGGGCCGCGCCGCCGGTCGTGCCTGTTACCGGTGTGGTTGCCCGGTGAGCGATCTAACGCTGGGAACGGAAACTACCCACCCGACCCCTGATCAGGCAGCAGGAGACGGCTGCAACGCTGAGCATGATCCACGGGTGGGCGCTTGCCCGCAGGGCGGCCCGAAGGCATGTGCGGAAGCCCCTGGCTGCCCACGCCCGTTCCGGGGAGGTGGCGGTATCTGTCCAGTCGAAGGACCGGAGCCTGCCGAGGAAGCCCTGCCAGACGCATCCTTCTAGGCTGTGGATCAGGATCTGATCGCACCAGCGTGTGGCCAGCCGCAGATCCCGCGCCAGCTCCTCCCAGCCCAGCGACGGCATCTGCGGCGAGCCGGGGATGTCCGGGCCGCCGCCGGTGGTGCCCACCCCGATGGCCGCAGCTTCGGGCCCGTTGCTCCAGATCAGCCCCGGGCCCAGCGCGCGCATGAACGAGGAGTAGATCATCCAGACCTCTAGATCGGTCCGGACGTCGACCAGGGCAAGCCGCTGCAACAGCGTCGAGCCCACCCTCCGTTCATCGGCGATCAGCGGGAACTGGTAGTTCTCCACCGCCCACCCGTCTGCGCGGATCCGGTCCACAAGCTCCCGGTACGCGGTCCGCGACCGTTGCGGGCGCGCCCGGTCGAACAGCCGCGGGAGCAGCATAGGCGCCAGACCCCAGGGGTTGTCCATGATCTGCAGGTACATCCGCGCGTCGGGCTCGATGTCCAGGCCTACCCCGGCCCAGGCCAGGCCGTGTCGGCGCGTCCACGCCTGCCACTGCTGGTAGCGCTCGGCGGCCTGCGCGGCGTTATCCGCGGTGAAGTAGTAGCCCTGGGCTAGCGGCAGCAACGGGATGCCCACCACCGGGATGCCAGCGACATTCAGCCGCCGCACCACCTCCGCCCGTTCGGCGCTGAAGTCCGAGACCATCAGCGCGACCCGGGCCCCGAGCGCCAGCAGGTCCTCGATTACGGAGGAATCAGCGAACAGACCCGCCAGCCGGGCAGGATCCAGCTCGCAGGCGAACGTCAATTCAGGCCGCGAAGACAAGGGCGCCACCCTCCTAGTCTCACCGGTCCTGCGGGATGAACCGTGGAGCTGGCCACGCTGTTCCTGCTGCTGGGGCTCCCGGTGCTTCCCACTCCACGAGCCGACCGCGGGGCTCGACCGTGACATGGAGGTCCGGCGCTCGGCCCGCTGCACGAGCAGACCGAGCTCGGCCGCATCGTGCTGATCGGCGCCGCCCCCCCGGGGTCATCACTGCGGCGGACCGCGTCACCCGCCTTCACGAAGATGCCGAACGAACCGACGCCGCAAGGCTCCGGGAGAAAGGCACTTGGATGACGGCCGTGTCCACCGGGTGCGACGGCGGGCGGCTGGCGATGGCCGCCGCCGCCGGAACCCTGGGGGCGGTCTCGTCGGTGGGGCTGATGGCCACGTCGGCTTGGCTAATCTCCAGGTCCGCGCAGCACCGCCCGTTCTGTATCTCATCATCCCAGTGGCGGCGGTCCAGGCGTTCGGCATCGGCCGGGGCGTGTTCCGGTACGCGGTCGGCATTTTCTCCGGGCGCCGCCCTGACGAGCTCGAAGACCTCCATCCTGCGGCGAGCACATCGGGCAAGCCATCAGCATCGAGGAGGCGCTGCTCGTTTGGCTTGATCTGCCTCTCAGGGCCTCGGCCAGGGTACGGGCGAGCGGTATCTGCGGGTCCAGGTGGGTGATAGAAACAGCCGCCGGACCTGGCCTCAGGCGGCCATTATGTGCAGGCTGCCGCTCTTATCGACGGCTTGCCGGGTCGCCGCGCTGAGGAACGGGGCGCTGCAGCTCAGCATCGGCCGCTGTCGCCGTCGGGTCGGCGGTGCGCAGCGTCGGCGCGCGATCGACACGTCGGCGCAGGAGCGCAGGTCGCCAACCGGATCACGAAGTAGATGGCCGCGCCGAGGAGCTGGGCTGGGCCCGCGGGGCGTGGCCCGGATGCGGGAGCGGTTCGCCGCATGGCCGCGCGGCCGACCCGCCCGCGCCAGGCGCCCGGAACCTTGGATTTTGGTGCTGCGGGGACCGGGACGTCCGGTGTGCTCACTCCTTAGCTCTTGACCTCGGGAGCGATGGGTTTGCTCTTTTCCTCGCGTGCGATCGGTGCGTTGATGTTGTAGCGGATGCCCGCCAGCCGGATCAGGAAGCAGGCCAGGGCGGCTCCGAGAGCGGCGGGGGACGCCGTAGACCCCAGGCACATCCCTTCGTAGGCGGCGTTCACTGCTCTGGCCAGGCCGTCATCGGCGTCTAGGATCGGCCATGCTTGCTCGATCCAGCAACGCAGGGATCGGTCGCCGCTGCGGACGCGAGTCTTACGCACCCCGCCGCGGTGCTCCAGCAGCTCCCCGACCGCCGCCAGATCACGCTCGCATGGTCTGACAAGCAAGATTCCCGACGGTCAGGCCCGAGGGGCTTTGGCGAGCCGGAGCCGCTTGCAGATCCCTGCGGGGTCTAGCTGTCCAGCGGCCACGGACATGGTCAGATCGAATGCTTCGCCGTCGGTCAGATCGAGGACATAGCCGTTGATCCGCAAGAACACCACGGTAGCCAGCAGAGCGAGCCGCTTGTTGCCGTCAACGAGCGCGTGGTTGCACGCCAGCGAGTGCATCAGCGCGGCTGCCTTTCCGGCCAGCGTCGGATACGCCTGCTGGCCGAACAGGCTGGCCCGCGGGCGGTGACAGGCTGAGTCGAGCAGGCCCAGATCCCGGACGGGCCCAGCTTCTAGCGCGCTCACCAGATCCAGTAGATCCTCCAGGCTGAGGTATTCGGTGCCCGGAGCCAGATCAGTCACGCGTGGCCGAGCCTGTCCAGGACCTCGCCCCATCGGCCGAGCATTTCGGCCGTGGCCTCGCGCACGCGATCGGTGTGCGCAAGTTCGCGGGCGCTGCGCCGGATCGCCCGCAGGGCTGCCTCGTGGAGTGAGATGTGCTCTGCCTCTGCCAGAGCCTTCAGCAGTGCGCTGTCTTCGTCGTCAAGCCGCAGGTTCATAGCCACGACACTATGGTACCAGAGTGGTACCACGTTGATCCCGGCACGCTCGGCAG
>JAFAPY010000158.1 GCA_019246795.1 Streptosporangiaceae bacterium
GATGCCGGCGGCACCGCGGCTGGATGCCGCTCCAAGGAGCTCGGCGGCGTGGCGGGTCTCGATGTACTGGGAGAAGACCAGCACTCCGGTGCCGGGGTGGTCACGGCGGATGGCGATAGCCGCCCGGACACCCTCGTCGGTGTAGCCGGGCGGCATTCGCACGTCCACGACGGCAGCATCCGGCTCGTGCTCGTCCACGGCCGCTCGCAGGGCCTCGGCATCGCCCACGGCGGCCACCGTCTCGTGTCCCCGGTCGGCCAGGATCTCGACCAGGCCGGCCCGGATGACGGCGGAGTCTTCGGCGATGACGATCCGCATTCGAGGCTCCTCCTATCGGGTCAGACGTGAGATGGCAGTTCGACGGTGACCACCGTAGGGCCCCCAGCCGGACTTTCGACCTGCAGCCTGCCATCAACGCTCTTGGCCCGCTCTGCGAGGCCGGCCAGGCCTCCGCCGGGCTCGAGCCGGGCGCCGCCTGTGCCGTCGTCGCTGACTCGCATCGTCACCAGGCCGGGCTGGTGGAGCACCTCCAACTTGGCGCGCTGGGCGCCGCTGTGCTTCGCCGCATTCGTGAGCAGTTCCGCGGCGCAGAAGTAAGCGATCGTCTCGATGGCAGGGGACGGGCGCTCGGGCAGGTCGACGACCAGTTCGACCGGCAGGTCGCTGCGTGCCGCTAGGCCGGCGAGGGCGGCACCGAGGCCTTCGTCCAGGGCCGGTGGATGGATGCCCCGGGCCAGGTCACGCAGTTCGGTGATCGCCTCCATCGCTCCGCGGTGGGCGGCGTCGACCAGCTCCCGGGCCCGGTCGAGGCCGGCGCCCCCGGGGCCGGCAGCCGAGGTGCTGAGATGGTCCCGAGCGAGCCCCAGCTTCATGACGACAGCGACCATCTGGGCCTGCGCTCCGTCGTGCAGGTCCTGCTCGATACGGCGCAGCCGGGCTGCCGCGTCGTCCACCACCACAGCCCGCGATCGTTGCAGCTCGCGCACGCGCTCGACATTCTTCGGGGCATCCCGCAAAAGGTTCCAGCGCGGGACCAGGTAGGCGAGCGAGCCGTTCAGCGCGGCCGCGACGAAGAAAACCAGCCCCCACCAGTGACCGAACGCCACCACCAACGCGCCCGCGATCACGAAACAGACCGCGGCAACACAGCGGCTGATCGCCACGCCCTTCACATGACGCGCCCCGAACGCCAAGAAAATACCCCTGCCGGGCGATGGAGCCACCCCGGGCATATCGAGACCTACGCCGAGAGCTTGGCGTTCTTCGGGGCATCCCGCAAAAGGTTCCAGCGCGGGACCAGGTAGGCGAGCGAGCCGTTCAGCCCGGCCGCCGCGAACAGGAACACCCCCCACCACTGACCGAAGGCCAGGAGCACCGCCCCCCAGGCCACGAAACAGACCGCGACAACCCACCGGCCGACTGCCACGCCCTTCACATGACGCGCCCCGAACGCCAAGAAAATACCCCTGCCGGGCGATGGAGCCACCCCGGTCGATTGCTGATGCTCAGTCGTGTCGTGCATAGGACTGCCTCCTTTGATCTTCGGCGCCGGCCACCTTGGTCGCCCACCTTTTCGATCTTCGCCCCGAACGATCCAGAGATCCACCGTGCGGGCACCCGAACCCGGGGTACGGCTAGCACGGTGCCGTGGTCCGACGGCAAAGACGACCACACCTGGATCGGCCCTGACGAGTGAGGACGAGAGCTGGGAATCGACGAAATCGACCGCCCTGACTCCCTGCTCGACCCGCCCGCCAGCTCACGCCGCAACCCAACGCAGCCGAGCCTGTCCGTGACAGAGCCCGATAGTCAGCCCGAGACGGTCACAGCCATCGCCTAACATCAGCATGGAACCGGGAACCGCGCCCGCCGATTTACACCGCTTCCGGCCGCCACCTTGACGAGCACGCAAACCAGCTCACGTCATGAGCTGGCTGGCGGGCGGGTCCACGACGGATGAGCGGGAAGCGTGCAGCACCAGAGTGCAGCAACCAGGTCGACGTTCATCGGCTCCAGATCGACGCTGTTACCTAGCCACCCGCGCAAACGACCGTCACTGACTTCATTGCCGATAGTTCGCATCGAGGAGGTCAGCTTCTGTCAACGACAGTCGCTGAGTCGAGACCCTCGTCGCCGCTGCGGAAAGGCTTTTACTGACGTTCCGGTCTGAGGCTGGCGGTCCCAACGGAGCATCGTCGTTGTCGCCGGTGACGTCATCGCCTTACTCTGCGATCATGACAACTCCGGCCACCGAGCCTCGAGTCTGGCTCATCACTGGCGCCACGTCAGGCTTCGGGCGATCTCTTACTGAAGAGGTCTTGCGCCAAGGCGACATCGTCATCGGTGCCGCCCGCAGCATCAGCCGTCTCGATGACCTCAAGGACGCCTACCCTGAGCAGCTGTTTCTTGTCACGCTGGACGTGACCGACGCTGCTAGGGGCGCTGAGGTCGTCAACGAGACCGCCGAGCGCCATGGGCGCGTCGATGTCCTGGTGAACAACGCCGGGCGGACTCAGGTCGGCGCCTTGGAGGAGACCACTGACGCCGAGATGCGGTACCTGTTCGATCTTCATTACTTTGGTCCTGCGGCGCTGACGAAAGCAGCGCTGCCCCATATGCGCCGTCAAGGTGGCGGCTGGATCGTCCAGTTCTCCAGCGTCGGCGGTCAGGTCACCGCACCGGGCTTCGGTGCGTACTGCGCCACGAAGTTCGCCCTCGAAGGCCTCACTCAGACCCTCAGCCAGGAAGTCAGCCCGAACATCCGCTTCCTGATCGTTGAGCCCGGAGCCTTCCGGACGGGATTGTTCGGCAAAGACGCCGCTTACTTCTCGCCTCCCATGCCGGAGTACGCCGAGACGGTAGGGGCGACCCGCACCTATGTCGAAACAGGTGGTGGTTCCCAGCCCGGTGACCCGGCCAAGGCGGCCCGGGCGATCCTTACCGCCATAGCATCGGACAAGCCGCCCCTGCGCCTTGTCCTGGGTGGAGATGCCATCGACAGCATCCGTCAACGGCTCGGTGAGCTACAGAACGAACTTGCCGACTGGGAGGAACTCGGACGCGCTACATCGATCGATGAGTAGCCTCGGCTGCTTACCCCAGCCACGACTCCGTACAGCAGCGGCGTGAGCATGCCCTCGCGCTCCAGGGCGTCGGTGAGCGAAACCCCGAGCTGGCCGGCCAGGCGTGGTATTCCCGGGGCCTTTGCGGTCTACCGGTTGCAGTCCCAGGCCACCTCCCACAGATGGCCATCCGGATCAGCGAAATAGCCCGAGTAGACGCCGAACGGACGCATGTGAGCAGGCGCAGTCAGGGTGCCGCCTGCGGCTTTGACCTCTGCGAGCAGCTTGTCGACGTCGGCCTGCGACTCGGCCGGAATGCCCAGGCTGAACTCGGTCGAGCTGGCCGGGCCGCGCGGCAGGCTCGCGTCCTTGGCCAAATTGTCCCGTTCGTAAAGGCCGAGCATCAGGCCGCCGTCCAGGGCGAAGAACGCAATCGTTCCATCTGCGCCCGTGATCTCGTCGTGGAACTCGCGGCCGACGATGCCGTCTGTCTGCCAGCCCAGGCCGTCCCGGTAAAAAGCGACGGATCTCTCCAAGTCGTCCACCGCCAAGGTGATGAAGAAGACCTTTGCCCTCATCGCCAACTCCCCTCAACGCTGTGGGCGTCGATGACGTCGACCGTATCCGCGGGGATGACGGCTCCCCGCACGGGCGCGCCGGACTGCCCGAGGGCCGCCCCGCGCCCGTTCGGTGTGGCGGGTGCCCTGGCCCTCACGCTAACCACGAACACCGACATTTGTCCGGCCTGGTGGATCGCGAGACTGGTGCCGAGCAGGCTCGTGACGCCGCCAGCATATCCACCTCATCCGCGATCATGCCGAAGTCCGGCACCACCACCGCGGTGTCCCCGCCCAGCGGCTGGCGCATCACCTGCCAGGTCAGGCCGTGGCTGATCATCTGGTCGGTGGCCGGGTTGAGTTCCTCGGGCGTGAAGCACAAGTCACCGTTAACATGACCGACCCGTCGGACAGAGCCTGGAAGCGCAGGTTGCCGTTGATCTCGAACGCCGGCTTGATCGGCACGCCTTCCTTACCCCACCCTTGGGCCGCCGCCCGATCGCCTGATGTTCCGCCTCGGATCAAGGCGCTGCGGACCGGTTCCGTCAGCTTCTTTTGAAACGTTATGTTCTACGACGACCGGGTAGGCGGGCTCCATGGACACAGATACCCCGGCTGGCGCGCTGCTGGCTGCGCCGGGGACCGAGCGGCCGCGCCGGTACCTTCCCCGGCTCCGCTATGAGCTGATCGGCTGCGGGCTGCACGGCCACGAACTGCTCGGCACCGATGCCGCGGCGCTGCGGCCCGAGGACGGCTTGTTCGCCCGCGACTCCGGCGGCCTGCGCTGGTACCGGTGCCTGCGCTGCGATTCGTGGGTGGCACTGAGCCGGCCGGCCCAGCCGACCGTGCAATACCCGCCCACGCGGGAAGAGATCAACCTGCCGCTGCGCGGGCGGCCGCTGCGCGACCGGTACGTGCTGCGGCTGATCGCCATAGACCGGCTGATCCACTTCCTGGTGCTGTCGGCGCTCGCCGCTGCGGTGTTCCTGTTCGCCAGCAACAAGGCCGCGCTGAACGCCGACTACACGCGGATCCTGAATGACCTGCAAGGAGGCCTGGGCGGCCCGGTCAACAACACCAACCACGGCATCCTGCACGACCTGAGCAAGCTGTTCGCGGTCAGCATCACCAACCTGTACCTGGCCGGGACGGCGATCGCGGCCTATGCCCTACTGGAAGGCGTCGAGGCGGTCGGGCTGTGGCAGGGTCGCCGCTGGGCGGAATACT
>JAFAPY010000203.1 GCA_019246795.1 Streptosporangiaceae bacterium
TCTGCCGGATCAGCAGCCCGCCGCGCACATCGAAGGTGATGTTCAGCGTCGACTGATAGGCCTCGCTCATCTTGATGCCGTCGAGCTTGACATACGAGCCGTGGTAGACGACCTCGTTCATCGACGGCACGAAGAACAACGCCAGCCAGGTCCCGGTCAGCAGCAAGATCACAAACGACCACAGCGCGATCTCGCCCAGCATGAACGACCAGTGATCCGGGAACACCTTGCGCATCAGCACCCGCAGCCCCCGCGCCGCGTGGAACCGGTCATCCACCCACCCGCCGGTACCGGTCAGCACCCGGGGGACGTCGAAGTCGTCGCTGCTGCTCACAGTGGTCCTCCCCGCTCCCAGAAGCTCGGCCCGACCGGCTGGGTGAAATCGCTCCTGGCCACCAGGTAGCCCTGCGCGTCGGTGGTCATCGGCAGCTGCGGCAGCGGTCGCGGTGCCGGGCCGAAGATGACGTTGGCGCCGGTCGACGCGTCGAAGGTGGACTGGTGGCACGGGCACAGGATGTGGTGGGTGGTCTGCTCGTACAGCGCGACCGGGCAGCCCACGTGCGTGCAGATCTTGGAGTAGGCGACGATGTTTTCGACCGTCCAGTTCATGCCGTACAGCTGGGTGTTGCCCTGGTAAATCGTCGGGACGGCCAGCTCGCCGGGGCGGAACCTGATCAGGATCACCGTCGCCTTGGCCAGCGCGATCGCGTCGTCGGTGAACCCGTCGGGGACGATCGTGATCAAGCCGCCGGGGGCGGTGAAGTCCGCCGGGCGCAGCGGCTGGTTGGTGCCGTAGACCAGCAGCCGCCGCCCCGGGCTCCACACGGTGTGCCGCAGCGCGGTGCCGGGCAGCGTGCCCATGTCGCGCAACAGCACGATCGCCGGGGCCGCCAGCCCGAGCGTGCCCAGCATCAGCGTGCGCCGCACCAGCGGCCGCTTGACGAACTGGCTGGTCGCCGCGCCTTCCTTGAAGTACTCCTCGAACGCCTGCCGGTCCTTGGTCTCCGACCGCAGCTCGTGCCGCTCCTCGACCGTCTCCACGTTCGGCATCAGCACCCGCACCCACAGCAGCGTGCCCATGCCGAGCGCGAGCAGCGCGACCGACAGGGAGATGCCCAGGCCCAGGTTGGACCGCAGCACCCCGTCCACCGTGTGCTTGTCGAGGCCGACGTAGGCGGCGACGAACCCGCACCCGGCCAGGAACGCCAGCGTGAACAGCGCCGCGATCAGCCGTTCCGCGCGCTTGGCCCGCACGAGGTTTTCCGGCTCCGTCGGCATCTTGCCTTCGAAGTGCTCCCCGGTTTCGGCGACGTCGCTGGCCTTGCCCGCCGATTCACCGTGGCCTTCATCGTCGTCGCGGCCACCGTCGCGGCCACCGTCGCCCAGGCCGAGCAGCGGCGGCGACGGCGGCGGCGTGCCGATCACCCGGCGCGGCGGGACCGGGCCTGAGGTCTGTTCCGTCTCGTCGCTCATCGGTGCTGCTCCGTCCCCGGAGGCTCCGCGGGCCTGACGTCGCGCCGCTTCGCCGTGATCCACATCGCGAAGATGATCAGGAATCCCAAGCCGCCCAGCCACGCCACCAGGCCCTCGGTGACTGGCCCGGTCCGGCCGAGGGAGAACCCGCCAGGATTCGGCTCCGTCCGGGTCCGGACGATGTAGGCGATGATGTCGCGCTTGGCCTGCGGGGGGAGCGTCCCGTCGGAGAACACCGGCATCGCCTCGGGCCCGGTCAGCATCGCCGTGTAAATCTGGGTCGGGGTCGCCACGTCCAGCGCGGGCGCGTACTTGCCGTAGGTCAGCGCGCCGCCGGACATGCCGGAGTTGTGGCACTGGGCGCAGTTCGCGCTGAAAAGCTGCTCGCCCACCGCGGCGTCGGCACCGACGATGGACACCTGCTGGGCGTCGGGGATCGCCGGGCCGCCGCCGAGGGAGGAGATGTAGTCGGCGATCTGGTAGATCTGCTGCTGGGTGAAGGTGACCGGCTTGCGCGGCACCTCCGCGCCGGCCTCCTTGGCGGGCATCCGCCCGGTGGACATCTGGAAGTAGACGGCGGCCGCGCCCGCGCCGACCAGGCTGGGCGCCTGCGAGGTGCCCTGCGCCTCCAGGCCATGGCAGCTGGAGCAGTTTTCCTGGAACAGGTACTTGCCCGCGGTGATGTCCGACTGGGACGGCGCGGAGGCCTGCGCGGTGCCGGAACGCCCGGCCAGCGCCGAGTACAGCGTCGCGACAACGACCAGCCCGAGCAGCAGCGCCGCGTACCCGGCGGCAGCGGAGCGGCGTCCGCGCCTGGCGTTGATCCAGCCCACTGCTGTCCCCTGCCTAGTGGATGAGGTAGATGACGGTGAACAGGCCGATCCACACGACGTCGACGAAATGCCAGTAATACGACACGACGATCGCGCTGACCTGCTGTTCGTGGGTGAAGGTCTTGGCGGCGTAGGTGCGGCCGAGCAGGAACAAGAACGCCACCAGGCCGCCGGCCACGTGCAGCCCGTGGAAGCCGGTGGGGATGTAGAACACCGAGCCGTACGCGCTTGAGGACAGCGTCAGGTGCTGGTGCCTGACCAGGTCCAGGTACTCGTAGCTCTGCCCGAGGTCGAAGTACAGGCCCATCAGGAAGGTGAGCACGTACCACTCGCGCAGGCCCCAGCTCATCGGGTGCAGGATCGACCGGCTGCGCCTGATCTGGCCCCGCTCGACCGCGAACACGCCCATCTGGCAGGTGACGCTGGACAGCAGCAGCACCGTGGTGTTGATCGATCCGAGCGGGAGGTCCAGGTGCGCCCCCGGCCAGGCCAGCCCCTGCCCCTTGTTCACCGACCTGACCGTGAAGTACATCGCGAACAGCGCCGCGAAGAACATCAGCTCCGAGCTGAGCCAGATGATGGTGCCGACGCTGACCAGGTTGGGTCTGCTGGCCGGCGAGCGGGGCGTCGCCTCCACGGTTGCGGTCACGAGGCCATTATTACGACACCGCGTAGGTGATCGCCAGGCGGCCCCCGTGTTGCGGAGCGCGCACCTTCGCAGCCCTGATGCCCCAGCAGGCCGATAGCATTCAGTGCATGAAAGTCGTTGTGTACAGTCACGACGCGGATACCCGGGCGCAGGTCAGGCTCGCTATCGGCCGCCGTCCCGCGATGGACGTGCCGGACGCCGAGATCATCGAGGTGGCCACCGAGCCAGCGCTGTGGCGGCTGCTCCACGCCGGCGGCGCTGACGTGATGGTGCTGGACGGGGAGGCCCAGCCGGCCGGGGGGATGGGCGTGTGCCGCCAGGCCAAGGACGAGATCTACAACTGCCCGCCGGTGCTGCTGATCATCGGCCGCCGCGACGATGGCTGGCTGGCCACCTGGTCGCGCGCCGACGCCGTGACCAGCCACCCGATCGAGCCGGTGACGCTGGCGCACGCTGTGGCCGGCCTGATGCGGGAGCGCGCCGCCGTAACCGGCTGACCCGCCGTACCTTCTTCTCTATCTTGTTGATCCCGAACGAGCCGACGGTTTCACCCGTCCGCAACCCCTGGGGGCCTGCCATGGACGCCCGCACCACCTGGCCCGCTCTGCTCGGCGCGCTGACCCGCGGCGAGTCGCTGACCTCCGACGAGGGCGAGTGGGCGATGAACGAGATCATGGAGGGCGCGGCGACGCCCTCGCAGATCGCCGGCTTCGCCGTCGCGCTGCGGATGAAGGGGATCTCGGCCGCCGAGATGACCGGGCTGGCCCGGGCGATGCTGGCGCATGCGACGCCGATCGAGGTGCCGGGCGCGACGTGCGACCTGGTGGGCACCGGCGGCGACGGCGCGCGTACCGTCAACGTGTCCACGATGGGCACGATCGTGGCCGCCGCGGCCGGCGTCCGGATGGTCAAGCACGGCAACCGGGCCGCGTCGTCGGCGTGCGGCGCCGCCGACGTGCTCGAGGCGCTCGGCGTGGTGATCGACCTGCCGCCGGCGGCCACCGCCGAGCTGGCCGCCGAGCTGGATGCGGCGTTCCTGTTCGCGCCGCTGTACCACCCGGCGCTGCGGTACGCGGCCCCGACCCGCAGCGAGCTCGGCGTGCCGACCGTGTTCAACTTCCTCGGCCCGGTCGCCAACCCGGCGCGGCCTGCGGCGCAGGCGGTCGGGGTGTCCGACCCGCGGATGGGCGAGGTCATCGCCGGCGTGCTCGCCGGGCGCGGCTGCTCGGCCCTGGTGTTCCACGGCAGCGATGGCCTCGACGAGCTGACCACGACCGGTCCCTCGCTGCTGTGGGTGGTGCACGGCGCTGAGGTCGCCTCGACCGAGTTCTCGCCCGCCGCGCTCGGGCTGCGCCAGGCGTCGGTGCCGGAGCTGCGCGGTGGTGACGCGGCGCACAACGCGGCGGCCGCCCGCGCGGTGCTGGGCGGTCAGCCCGGACCGGTGCGCGACATCGTGCTGCTGAACGCCGCAGCCGCGCTGGCCGCCGCGGCAGGCGTGCCCGGCCCCCAGGCCGTGACCTCCGTCCTCGCCGACGGCTACGCCCGCGCGGCCGAAGCCGTCGACTCCGGCGCCGCTGCTGCCTTGCTGGATCGCTGGGTCCAGATGAGCCGCCGCCTGGCAGGGCACTGACGGCTCAGGCCCCGGCGTCAGGCTTGGGCGTCAGGCTCCGGCGCCCAGGCCCAGGGAGAAGGCAGCCTCCAGGTCGTGCCTGGAGTAGGTGCGGAACGCGATGTGGGTCTCGGTGTGCGTGACGCCTGGCACCTTGTTCAGCCGCCCGGGGATGACATCGGCCAGTTCCTGGTGCTCGCGGACCCGGACCATCGCCACCATGTCGAACTCTCCCGTCACCGAGTACACCTCGCTGACCTCCGGGATCTGCGCGATCATCTCGGCCACGTCGGGGATCCGCTGGATCTCGGCCTTCACCAGAACGATCGCGGTCACCACTGGGCGCCTCCCGGGTCGTGTGTCGCGGCTGGCGCTTACGCTACTACGTCGGGCAGCGCCCTGAGCTGGCCCAGGGTGCGGATGCCGCGGTGGGCCAGTCGCCTGATCAGCCAGCCGAGGACATCGGCGGTGGCCCGCGCGTCGGCCAGCGCGCGGTGGCACGGCGCCGTCCGGGCGCCGAAGAACCTGGCCAGCGTGCTGAGCCTGCAGTCGGGAACCTCGTCCGGGTCCATCACGTTCCTGGCCAGCATCACCGTGTCCACCACGGTGAAGCCGGGCCACGCCAGGCCGGCCTCGCCGCACGCGGCCAGCAGGAAGGCGAGGTCGAACGGCGCGTTGTGCGCGGCAAGGACGCAGCCCTCGGCGAAGGCCAGCAGGCCCGGCAGCACCGCCGCAGGCCCCGGCGCCGCGGCGAGCAGCCAGTCGGTGATCCCGGTGAGCTCCGCGATGCCGGCCGGGACCGGCGTGCCCGGATTGACCAGCGACGCGAACTCGCCCCAGCGTGCCCCGCCGCGCACCCGGACCGCCCCGACCTCGGTGATGGCGGCCGCGCTGGGCGACCAGCCCGTGGTCTCCAGGTCAATGACCGCGAACTCGATCTCGGCGAGCTCCATCTCGGCGAGCTCGATCTCGCCCGGTTCGGTGCTGTCCGGCCCCGAACCGCCCGGCCTGACACAGCCCGGCCCCGCAACGCCTGGCTTGCCGCGGTCGGGCCTGGCGCGGTCGGGACTGCCGCGGTCCAGCTCGCCGCGGTCGGGACTGCCGCGGTCCAGCTCGCCGTGGTCGGGACTGCCGCGGTCCGGCGCCAGCACCGCGACCGGCGCGCTTTCGCATCCGCTCGGCACCCGCGCGGCCACGGCCGGACTTACCACGCCCACCACAGTAGCCGCGGCCACCGACATTTCCGGGCCGTCCCAGCGCCGGCAAAGCTCGTGCCACGGGAAATGTCAGCGCGCTCCCCTAGTGTGCGGTTGTCCACTCGGGCAAAGCGGGAGGGTTCTGATGACCGAATGCAATAGCCGTGGAACCAATCGCGCCCGGTGCCGGGATCGCGTGGTTACCCTCGTCGACCCGCCCAAGATCGCGGGCCGCCTGGGCCAGGCAGAGGTACGTGCGCTGCGCGTGCTTGCGGCCGCCGGCCTGGTGTCGCCGATGAGAGTCACGCGCGGGCGCCGAAAGGTGTGAGATAGTAGCGCTCAGGCGCCGTCCTCGCAAGCGAATACGGGCATCGTAATGGAGAAGTTGGGATTAGCCGAACCGGTTGAATCGCCCTGATGCGCTTCACTAGTCTTTCCGCAAGGTTTTACCTGACCGGTAACAGCCATCGGCCTGCCCCAGCGCAGGACGACACAGGGAGTGTGCATGCGCGTGGGTATACGGCTGGCGCGCAGCAGGTCCCGGGTCCGCCGCGGTGTCGCAATCGCGGCCGGGATGCTTTCCATGACGGGGCTCGTTGTGTTCGCCACCGGTGCAGGCGCTGCCCCCCAGCCCACCGTGGCGCAGGTCCAGGCCCGTGTAAACGAGCTGACCTCGCAGTTCGACCAGGTGACCGAGCAGCTCGACCAGGTCAGCCAGCAGCTTTCAGCGGCGCGGGCCAGGCTCGGCCAGCTGCGCGCGGGCGTCCGGCGGGCAGACGCCAGGTTCCAGGCCGTCCGCACGTATGTGGCGCAGGTAGCCGCCGCCACGTTCGAGGACAGCGGCGCGATGTCGGTCGCCGGAGTGCTCACCTCCGGCGATCCGTCGGCCATCTTGCAGCAGGGGACGCTGCTTACCGAGCTGTCCGGCAACACCGACGCCGAGACAGGGCAGCTCCTCGCCGACGCCAGCGAGCTGTCGACCGTGGAGCAGCAGCAGCAGCGCACCGAGGCGGGGATCGCCGCGCTCGAGAGCCAGCTTGCCGGGCACAAGAGCGCCCTCGGCAAGCTGCTGACCACCGAGAAGGCGACGCTGGCCAGCCTTACCGCGCCGGAGCAGCAGGCCGTGCAGAGCAATTCCATCGGCGCGAACGGCACCAGCTCGGCGACATACAGCGGTCCGACCTCGACCCAGGCGGAGAAGGCCGTGGCGTTCGCCTACGCCCAGCTCGGCTGTCCCTACGTGTACGGCGGCACCGGCCCGTGTCACCTTGGGTATGACTGTTCCGGGCTGGTGCAGGCAGCCTGGGCGGCAGCGGGCGTGGCCATACCGCGCGACACCTACGAGCAGTGGGCCGCGCTGCCGCATATCGACGCCTCAGCGATCGAACCGGGCGACCTGCTGTACTACAACGGCATCGGCCACGTCGCCATCTACGTCGGCGGCGGCTACATCATCGATGCGCCGGTACCGGGGATGACCGTGGAGCGGATCCCCATGAACACCTCCTGGTACGCCGAGAGCTTCGACGGCGCGGTGCGTCCCTAGTGACCTAGAGGCCCCTTGGTCGCCTCCGGCACCACCAGCACCGGACGTCCTTGACCGACTGGCGCAGCACCGATTCCGCCGCCTGGCGTTCCTCGTCCGGGGTGGTCGGCGGGCAAGCGGGCGTGCTGCCGGAGTCCCCGGCGCGCTGTCGCTGGTGTACGCGATGACGGCTGTCAGGCCGACATCGCGGTAGGTCGGCTCCTGCATCGCTCTGCGCAGCGCCGGGGCGGTCAATCCCGCTGCGCAGCAGGGGCATATCCTCGAAGACATCTCCGCGCCCGCGTACGAGGAGCACGTTGTGGCCTCTGCTCACCTGACCATGAGGGCGGAACAGCATGGCCGGGTCTGCGTGCTGGCCGTCACCGGCGACCTGGATCTGGTCACGGCTGCCGAATTCACCAGGGAAGTGACGGCCGCCCTGGAAGGCGACGCGGAACGGCTGGTTCTCGACCTGTCCGCGATGAGGTTCCT
>JAFAPY010000350.1 GCA_019246795.1 Streptosporangiaceae bacterium
GACCATCTAGTAATATGATATCACTTTGATAGATAAATCGCAAGAGCGACAGTGCAAGCCGCCCTGGCAGACGTCAGCCGTCCGGTGCTTTCGGACCAGGCGCGGACCGGCACGTGATCCTCGCAGCTCAGGGCACTGCCCGACCTGTCGCCTCCGGAGCCGTAAGCCCATCGCGTATGGGCCTAGCGGCCCCATGCAGAATGACCCTGACCGGGCTTAGTCGAAGGCATACATGACGCAGCGCTGGCAGTCCATACTGTGGTTTGGCTTCGGCGAAGAGGTCTCTCTGCCCGTTGATGTGTCCGACGGCAACCGTGACGCGACCTGGGCGTTCCGCTGCACCTGAAAAACGGAAGGTCAGCGGGCATGTCCGCCGCTGCATAAATAAATTCACAGGCTGTACTGTGGATACTTCCCTGCGCTTGTGGACAGCGGCGGCCTCCCGGCTTCGGTGACGCTGGCATGCGCAGTGTTTATCCACTTTTCCACAGTCCCGCTCATCCACAGCTGTACAAGACCTGACCAGCCTGTTTGCCGAAAGCCTCCACAGGCCTATGCACAGGACGCTAGCCTTGCACCCCCGGGGCTGGCGTGATAGGAGCGTGCTCTCATGCTGGCCCTGGGCCCTCGGGGGAGCGGTCGACCCATCTGTCGTCGTTGCCGTCATGGTCGCGTCGAACATGAACGCGCCGATCAGCCCTGGCGTCTGGAGCCGTTCGGCGCACACCACCCGAACGGCGGCCCAGGTCGCGGACCCACGTGACCTACGCTGAACCCACCCGCGCCGACTTGGAAAGCGTGTTTCGGGCGATAGCGAAGCGACTAGCACCAGGCCAACCAGGGGTTCCTCGGGAAGTCAGTTTGCCCGCGTAGAATGACTTCGCCCGCTCCAGATCGCTGCACGGCAGGGCGGCCGAGTAGCGAGCAGCGGACAACATTGCTCCCCGTCTCAGCGGCCGCCAACCCGGCGTGCTGCGCGGCCTGCCGTCGGCGTGGCATCCTCGGGGCTCCGCCCAGCCGCGGTCAGGGCGAACGCGCCGTGGATGACGGCCACGCCTGATCGATGATTCCCGCGGCGGGGATGCCGGTGTCGGCCTGGAGAGCGAGGATGGCCGCTTCCACCCTCGCTCGGATGACTGCACTGCTGAGGTCCGCTGTCCCGTTGAGCACAACAGTCCACACCACCTTGCCGGACCCGGGTCGGCGGCGGGCCGTCACCCGGGCAAAAGCCTGGTTACCGGACCGGACCGCGGCGCTGGCCAGCAACGTCGAGGCAACCCGCTCACGAGCCACCTCCACCAGCGCGCTGTTGTTGGACGCCAGCACCCGTTCTTCCCGCCACCATCCGCCAGGCTGCACGCCGGTGAAGGCCAGAACCTGGTGCCGGTCATCCCACAAGACTGCATCGACGTCCTCCCATCCCAGCCGCGACCATGTGCGGCCAGGTCCGCTCGGGCCCTGAAGGTAAACCGCCGCCGAGGTCGCCACGACCAGCGAGTCCCCCAGGTCACGGCCGGTGGTCAGGACCCGCTCCGCATGGCCGATCGGTGCACCGGCAACTTTGGCCGCCGACGTTCGGTTCCTCCGGGCCAGCCACTGGCCAGCGGTGCGGAGCCACGCGCGTACCCCAGCCGTGAAGTCGGGTTCACCGGCCGGGACAGCGATCTGCCCGGAGTGAGTCACTGCCATGCGACCATCCCCCTTTGATACGGTCCGGATGCGGTGTCCGGGTTCTGTGCAAGGTCGCGGCGACGGCGGCCCGGTACACCGGCCGGTGCTATCCCGCCCGCGCCTGCGTCCGCTGGCACGTGCCTTCCGCGCAGTCGGCCCGGACACGCTGCGCGAGGTCGAGCTTGGTGTAGACAGGAAGGCCGCACCGGCGGTACTTGGCCTTGACCCGCTTGAGGTAGGTCCTGGCCGTCTCCGGGCTGATGCCCAGGCGCCGCGCGGCGGAATCCAGCGTCAAGCCGGATACGTATGCCATCAGGATCCCGTGCTCGCGTTCGGACAGCGGCGGACGTCCGACTCCGCTGGCGCCGGGAGCCCTGGTCGGGCCCGGCGACCACGGTGTCCCGCCGGCTGCGATCCCGCGCAGGGCCCTTGCCAGGGCGGCGGTGTCGTGGTCCCTGGTCAGGTAGCCGTGCGCGCCGGCTGCCAGGCTCGGCGCTACCATGCTCAGATCGGCGGATCCGTCGATCAGCAGGACGCGGTGTCCCGCGTCTATGAGCCTGCGCACGTTGGCGGCGGGATCGGGATCGGCGCGCAGCCAGGGGTTGAGCAGCACGACGTCGGGCGGCCCGGACGGATCCTGCAGCAGCTCATCGACTGTGGCGGCAACGACGGCCAGATGGATGTCCGGCACTGTCTCAGCCCATGCGCGCAAACCGTCGATCAGCAGCCGGTTATCCTCGATCGCTGCGAGTTCGATCACGTTGTCCTCCGTACTCCGTGGCGAGGCCATTCCGGGGTACAAGGTGCTCCCGTCTGGGACACGGACCACCGGCTGATCATGGTTCAAAGCGTGTCCCCACACGTGTCCCATATTCGGGGGACACGCCGCTGGGCTCCGGCGCGCCAGGGCGTTGATGGAGCTCTCCTGCCCGGCGGCTCCTGAGGCCGACCGTGAATGCTGCCACCAAGGGCAGCAGCATCCCGACGCACAGTACGACGAGGGCGGCCTCCACGATCAGCGAGTCCGTGCCGAGCCAGTAACCCCAGTTGCCGATGTCCCGGGGATCGCCGGGAACTCCTACCGAACGCGAGGCAAGGTAGCCGAGGAACGGCCCGGTGCCGAGCAGCACTCCCGCCGCCCAGCCGAGCCATCGTGACCGCGGCAGGAGCAGCAGCAGCGCCGTGAGGACCCCTGCTACCTCGATGATCCGGTAGGACCAGCCCAGCCAGTCGGGTGGCGAGTTGAACGCGGTGATGCCGCCCTGATCGGCGACATGCACCCCGGCCACGGCCAGCGCCAGCAGGGCGCTCACCAGCCGCACCGCCAGCTCCGGCGGCCCGTCTAGGTGGGCGCTGACCGTGCCCGGCGGTGCCCAGCCCACTGCCGTCTTTCCTGCCATCGTCGCTCCCCTCGGGTAGGTTCCGCAGATTCCGCTACTGACCGGTACGACCGGTCCGCCGTGACGGTTCGCCGGGGCGCCGTCCCCTGAACTGGGGTCAAGACGACACGGGCCCATCGGGGATACGGTCGGCGCGGGACCGTCTCCCCGGGAGGACGGCCACATCCATCGAATAAGCTGCGGTCGCCAGATCATGCCCTGGGCGGCAAACTGGGCTGGTGCGGAGCGGACCACCTGGCGGGCGGCTAAGATCGCGCCGTGATCACGGGAATGCATGCCATCGTGTTCTCCCCGGAAGCTGAGAAGGTCCGCGCGTTCTTCGCCGACACACTCGGCTTGCCGTCAGCAGACGCGGGCGGAGGCTGGCTTATTTTCGCCCTGCCCCCGGCCGAGCTTGCGGTTCATCCAGCTGAGGGTAGAAGCCATCACGAGCTCTACCTCATGTGTGACAACATCCAGGCCACCCTCGCTGAGCTGAGAGCCAAGGGAGTCGAGGTGGCGCGGGATGTGTCTGATCAGGGCTGGGGGCTGCTCGCGACAATCCGCCTGCCGGACGGCTCGGAGTTCCCCGTCTATGAGCCGCGGCATCCGTCGCCCCTTCGAGCGTGACGAGACGCACTACCTTGCCGCGTCCCGCGTCCCTGCACAGGTCAGGCAGGCCCGCGGCCGTTCATGGTGGCTGCGGCCGGACCTGCCCGCGCGAGGGTGTCGGCGCGGCGCAGCGCATCGGGCAGCCGGTGCCGGCCGGCCATGCGCCGCACCAGGTCCGCCGCATGAGCCCGGGGCATCCCGGCCGCGGTGACGAACAGCGGGCGCGCCGAGGATCCGCGCACGACCGGCACTGCGTGGGTCGCCGTGCGGAAGCGGGACTTGGCCACCCCGATCACCGGGATGCCGAACTCGGCGTGGGCGTGCGCGCCCAGGCCGGGCCGGCCGCTGGGGTCCAGATCGGCGTAGCCGTCGACCACCAGCAGGCCCAGCCCGCTCACATCGTCCAGGACCGCGCGCAGCGGCGGGAGCTCGCGCCGGTAGAACTCGCCCGGCCGGTAGGGCGGCACCCCGGGTAGCACCGCGGTGCGTTCGGCCAGCACGTGCGCGAAGGCGGCATCGGCGGCCAGCACCGCTGCCGCCCGGGCACCGCCGGTCCTCAGGTAATGCACGTCCGCGGCGGCGCACACGCCGAACTCCGCGCGCCCGCCGGTCTCCATGTCTTGAGGATGCCCGAGACTGCGCCAGGGCCGGAAGCCGGTGCCCGGATGCGGCCGGGCGGGGACATGCCGCATGACCGACTTCGAAATATCCGATCACATGTGCGAAAATAGCCGGGCGGCCCTGTATGCGTCGATATACCTGACATGGGTCGCCGCGATCATCCTGCGCACCGCGCTTGCCATCTGCACAACCTGAGCTGTGGCGTGTCCGGGGGCGACAAAATGTCCTGGCCTGCGAAGGAGCAGGCTAGCCGCCCGCATCCGGGGACTGACGTCCGAGCAGGCTGCCGCCGAACGAGGCGAGCAGGTCCTGCGGGTCAGCGTAGACGTGCGCCGCGCCGGCATCTAGCAGTTCCTCGCGGCCGATGCCACCGCTCAGCACGCCGATGCAGGCCACCCCCGCCTTCTGGCAGGCCCGCACGTCCCAGACAGTGTCGCCCACGAACACGGCCTCCCCGGGGCGGACCCCGGCCTTGCCCAACGCCACCTGGACCAGGTCCGGAGCGGGCTTGCTGTGCTCGACATCACCGGCGAACGTCGCCTCATCGATCGCGTCCTCGGCGTCGAGCGCGGCCAGGAGGGCGTTGAATTCAGGCTCATCCGCCGAGCTGGCCAGCACCACCACCAGGCCGCGGTGCTTGCACGCGCGCAGCAGCTCCACGGCGCCCGGCAGCGGCCTCAGCCGCGACCAGTACGTCGCGTACAAGGCGGTGTGCGCGGCGCGCATGCCCGAGTCCGCGCCCTGATCCCTGCCGCCGCCGAGCAGCTCGTCCAGGAGCTGGCCCGAACCCATGCCGATGGCCCGGTGGATACGTGCCATCGGCACGTGATGCCCGGCTTGCGCGAAGGCCTGCCACCACGTCACCGCGTGCAGGTAATTGGTGTCGACCAGGGTGCCGTCCACGTCGAAGAGCACCGCCGTCAGCGTTTCGCTCATATCACCGGGCTACCCCGCCAGCCGGGTTCAACCATCGCCCTCTGGCCAACAGCGCCTGCCCGCCAGCGGGCGGCCGGGGCCAGGCGCCCGCCCCACGGTCATCATCTCGGACCGCGCAGGACCTCAGGTTGGCGGGTGCCGGCCCCAGGCGATCACCATCGCGGGACCGCGGAACCATCGCTGCTCGTCGCCGAGGTCGGCCTGCCCCTGGTCGATGACCTGGGCCGGCGCGCCGACGGCGACCACGCGGTCGCGGACCTGCTGCCAGGTCAGGCTCCAGAACTGGGCGTGGGCTGACCCGCCGCGAAACAGCGGCACGTCGAGTGCGGCGTCGATGCCGGCCAGGCCGTGCCGGTGCAGCCGCAGCGGAAGGTCGTGTGCCCAGTCGGTATCTACTCCTGCCGCCTGGAGCGCCTTGATGAACGCCAGCCACGCCTGCCGGTAGGCTCCGGTCGCGGTGGCCAGCACCGGGAAGCCATCGAGATCCTCGATCATCAGGATGCCGCCGGGTCGCAGCGCCGCGCACAGCCTCTTGAGCACCTGCTCGCGGGCCGGGAGGTGCGTCAGCACCAGGCGGGTGTGGACGAAGTCGAACTCCCCGAGCGGCAGCGGGTCGCTGACCAGGTCCATCTGATGAACCTCGATGTTGGGCTCGGTGATTCCGGCCAGCAGCCGCGTGTCCAGGTCCGCCGCGACGACGCTGCCTGCTGCTCCGACCTTGGCGCTCAGCCAGCGGGCGAACGAGCCGTGGCCCGCGCCGGCGTCCAGGCATCGCCAGCCCTCCTGCACGCCCAGCGCGCTGGCCCGATTGAAGCTGGCCGGGTCGTAGCATGCCTCAAGCAGTTCCAGCCGCCGGCGCGCGTGTTCCCAGGAGTTCGGCACGACGTATGACGGAGCCAGCCGGCGGTCCCGGCTCAGCTCGTCGTGCCGGTGCGCGGTGACGATGGTGTGCCATCGGTCCTCCTCAGCCTCGCGCCGCTCCGGGCGAGACGGAACAGCCTGCCGCCCGGTCATGCCGCGAACCCTTCAATCACGCCGTACGGCGTGGCAACTGGCTGTACCTGGCCAGGCCGTAGCCCGGCGGCAGCCAGCAGCATGCCGTATTCGGCATTGGTTCGCTCCTGGCCGCCAGAAAGCAGCAGCATGTTCAGATCGCTGAGCAGAACGGGCACGGCTCCGCGCGGATCATCGGGGATGAGGCGCTCGATGATGAGCACACGCCCGCCACCTCCCATCGCGCGGCGGCACGCCTGCAGGACCTGCACCGCCCGGCCGTCATCCCAGTCATGCAGCACGTTGGCCAGCAGGTACCCGTCGGCGCCGTCGGGGACGTCGGCGAAGAAGTCCCCGGCGACAATCTCGCAGCGGTCCGCTACGCCCGCCTCGCGCAGCACGTCCGCGGCCCGGCGGGCCACGTCGGCCACCTCGAACAACACGCCGCGCAGATGCTTGTGTCGGCGCAGGATCGCGGCCAGCAGCGTGCCCTGCCCGCCGCCGATGTCGGCGATCAGCCGCATTCCGGCGAAGTCATATGCTGCGGCGACGCTCGGGGCAAACGCCGCGGTCCGTTCCGCCATCGCCGCGTCGAACCGGGCGGCGCGCGGCGGGTCATCGCGCAGCCGCTCGAAGATCGTCGCGCCATAGGCGATTTCGGCACCGGTAAGGCCCGTGCGGACCGCCTCGAGGATCGGCTCGTATGCGCGGAAGCCGACGGTGTCGGCCAGCATCGCCCAGTTCCGCATCGAGGCTGGCACATCGCTGCGGAGCCGCTCACCCAGCACCGTCAGGCCGAACGAGCCGGGCTCGGGCTGGGTCAGCACGCCTAGCGCCGCCAGCAGGCGCAGCACCCGGTACAGTGCCGGCTCATCTGTCTTGGTGGCTCCGGCCAGCGCAGCCGCCGTCTGCTCGCCTCCGGCCAGCTGGTCCGCCACGCCAAGCTCGGCGGCCAGGTGGACGGCGCGGGAGATGTGCAAGCCCCAGATCATGTGCAGGAGCGTGGTGGCTGCGGCCCGTTCCTCCTGAGTCGGCTCGACCGTGCTGCTCATGGACGGTCTATCCCGGGCAGGACCGGCACCCTGGCGGGCCCCGAATCGGGTGCGATCACGATGCCGGCCAGGGAATCAGGATCAGCTCCGGCCCGCTCCCGGCAGGTCCCCGCCGCTTGCCCGTTCTGTCCGGCCCCGTTTATGTATGCTTCGGGCTGCTCCCGCTGGCCGCGCCCGGTGCTCTCCAGCAGCGGCCCGGCCGTCACAGCCGCGACCTGGCCGCACTTGGGACAGGCGCCCGCGCCGCCCTCGAACGAGTAGAAGCAGCCGCAAAAGCAAGCAACGTCAGTCATCCTCGACACCTTTCCGCATCAGCTGCCGTACACCCCCGTGCCCGGGCAACGACCCTCCACCGGTACGGAGCAGGCGCTAGCTGTCCAGATACACACTCCCGGCCACGCAGCCAGCGGCGGCAGGTCATTGCACGATGCCGCCGGGTCCGGACCTTTAGCCTCGGATTAGGTGAGCACGAGCACTCAGCCTCGGTCATGGCCCTCAGTCTGTGCAGGCCAGCACCGCTGCGCCATTCGACGTTCTGCGTATGGCAGGCCCGCGAACACCGGGGTATGGTGGCCCCGGGGACGTGATGGCTGCTCCGGTGATACCCCGGCAACGGGACCTGCGCAGGCTCGCCGGGATGGTCAGCGAAGACCGTGACGACATCCCGGCCCACGGCATGCCACCGTCCCTGCTGGCCGACCTGGCCGGGCAGATCCGCTGCGACGTGATCTCCTTCGAGGGCTTCGACAGCGGCCGTGAGGTCACCTGGTTCCTGCAGGCCATCCGTGGCCAGGAGCAGATCACTTACGGCTGTCCTGACGACAATCCGTTCGAACGGGTGCACTGGCAGCATTACTGGCACTGCCAGCCGTGCAGCTACCCGGACCGGACCGGTGACCTGCGCACCGTGGTCACGATCGCCGACTTCTACACCGGTCGGCAGTGGCACAGCACCGGCATGTACACCGACCTGTACCAGCCCAAGGGCTTGGAGCACGAGCTGATGCTGACGCTGCCGTCCGGCCCGGGCCGCAGCGCCCCCGGCCCGGGCCGGACGTTGCGGATGTTCTTGTTCCGCGGCCCGGGCAGCGACTTCTGCGAGGCGGACCGCGCACTGCTCACGCTGCTGCGCCCCCACCTGCACCAGGCCTATCTGGATGCCGAGCGCCGCCGCCACCCAGGTCCGGAGCTGACGCCGCGGCAGTGGCAGCTGATGGACATGCTCGCGGCCGGCCATACCAACGCGCGCATCGCCCGCCGTCTCGGCGTATCCGAGGGCACCGTGCGCAAGCACCTGGAAAACATCTACCGGCGGCTCCAGGTATCCAGCCGCGCCGCGGCTATCACCCGCGCCTTCTCATAACCATTTCTGATACGAGCTCGGGGAAGGGCAGATTCCCGTGAGGTTTTCTGTCGCGCTGGCCGCGGCGGCTGCGCCGCGCTAGCCGCGATGAGGGCGCCTGGCCATGAGCCACACCACGATGAAGACGGCCATGGCGACCAGCCCGATGATGAGAAACGTCTTGAGCGTTGCAACGATCCATCCCGCAGCCATGAAGGCAAGCCATAGTGCGAGGATCGCGCCGAGGATTGTCCCGATGATCCGGCCCATGTCCCCAGTATGCGCCCGGGGCCTTCGGCCGGGGCGGCGCTTGGTCGCAGATGGTCACAGCCCAGCCGACGCCAGGCACGTGATGACCGTCGGCCCGCCAGGGCCGTCGAGGAGGTTATGGCCGGGACCGGCCGCTGCGCCCGAAGATTGCTGTGCGCCGCATCGCGCCGACGGCAGACGCGGAAGGATCCGAGAGCGCGGCCTGACGGGCCCTGACAGGCGCGGAAGCTGCAGCGGGCCATTAGGTCATGCCACGATGCGGGCATGGATATGACGCTGCGGTTTGAGATCTTTCCCCGCGACCTGGATGCCGTAATGGACTTCTACATCCGGGTCCTCGGCTTCCGGGTAACCAAAGACGAGCGCAGCACTCCGGAGCCCTATGTCGCGCTGCGGCGAGGCAGCGTGCGGGTGGGTGCGCTGGGCCGGGACGTTCCCGCCGCGCCTGCGGGCCGGCGCCCGCCCACGGGGGTGGAACTGGTGCTGGAGGTCGACGATGTGGCCGCCGAACGGGACCGGGTGATGGCGGCCGGATGGCCGCTGGAAGAGGACCTTCAGCGGCGACCGTGGGGCCTGACCGACTTCCGGATCCTCGATCCCGCCGGCTACTACCTGCGCATCACCGACCGAGCGACGCAATAAGCGCGAGCTGCCGGCTGCCAGGAAGAAGGTCAGCATCGGAATGGTGCATTCGCTGCCCGAGACACAGCCGATACGCACGGACCATCACCAGGATCACGGGACCGTAGAACCGGCAACCACACGCCCAAGGCCGAACCCGCACGCCGACCCGCACGATGGCCGGATATCGGCTA
>JAFAPY010000388.1 GCA_019246795.1 Streptosporangiaceae bacterium
CACGCCAGCATGGAGGGCGCCACCGCGGCCGCCCGTGTCTGCGACATCCTGGACACTCGGCCGCCAGGCCCCGCCACGGCCGGCTCCCGGCTGAGGCCCGGCGGCCCGGCCCGGGCGGACCTGCGCACCTGCACGATCAGGCTGAACGAAGCGTGCGTGGCCTACCCGGGCCGCGACGCGCCGGCGCTGACCGGGGTAAGCCTGGAGATAGGCCCGGGCGAGCGGATCACGGTGACCGGCGCGAGCGGGGCGGGCAAGAGCACGCTGCTGGCCCTGCTGCTGCGGTTCACCCAGCCCACGGCGGGGACCATCGAGGCCGATGGGATTCCCCTGGCGCAGTTCGACCTGGCCGGGTGGCGGAACCAGATCGCCTGGGTGCCGCAGCGGCCGCACCTGTTCGCGGGTACCGTCGCCGGCAACATCGCCCTGGGCCGCCCCGGCGCGAGCCAGCGCGCGATCTCCCGCGCCGCCGCCCTGGCCGGTGCGGCGGAGTTCATCGAGACGCTGCCGCAGGGGTATGCCACCCCGCTGGGTGACCGGGCGCTGCGGCTGTCGGCCGGGCAGCGACAGCGGATCGCGCTGGCCCGCGCGTTCCTGCGGGACGCGCCGCTGCTGCTGCTCGACGAACCGGCCGCGCACCTGGACCCGGTCACCGCGGGAGAGATCCTCGGCGCCCTGCAGACCGCGCTGGCGGAGCGGACCGTCGTCCTGGTGAGCCATGGCCCCGGCTTGGCCGGCCCGGCAACCCGGACGATCACCCTGGATTACGGTGTGGTCGTTGGCGCCAGCGCCCCCAAAAGAATATGGGCGCTGGCGTGACCGCCCACAAACGGCGGCGGGCCGACGCGGTCCCGGCAGCCTCGCTGGCAACAGGCGCAACAGTGGCCCCGCCGGGGGGGTGGGCGCGCCGGCCCCGGGCGCACGGGCTCCGGGCGCACCGGCCCTGGGCGCACCGGCCCTGGGCACGCCTGCGCCGGGATCCGCTGGTGCGGGTGCTGCGGCTGGGACGCCCCCTGCGGTGGCGGCTGGTCCTCGCGGTCCTGGCGAGCGCCCTGGCCACCGGTTGCGGCATCGCGCTGCTGGGCACCTCCGGCTTCCTGCTGGCCCGGGCATCGCAGCATCCCAACATCGTGGCGATCACGGCGGCCGTGGTGGCCGTCCGCGCGCTCAGCGTCGGGCGGGGCGTGTCGCGGTACTTCGAGCGGCTGACCTCCCACGACGCGGCGTTCCGGGTGCTGGCCGACGTGCGGGTGGCTATCTACCGGCGGCTGGCCCGGCTGGCCCCGGCCGGGCTGGCCGCCTTCCGTTCCGGTGACCTGGTGGCCCGGCTGGTCAGCGACGTGGACGTCACGCAGGACCTGTTCATCCGGGGGGTCGGGCCGCCGCTGGCCGGCGCCCTGGTCGGCGGTGGGGCCGTGGCGGTGTGCCTGCTCATCCTCGCGCCGGCCGGCGCGATGCTCGCTCTCGGGCTGCTGGCCGCCGGCGCCATGGTGCCGCCGCTGGCCCTGGCGGTCTCCCGCAGGGCGGCCCGGACCACCGCCCCAGTGCGGGGCGAGCTGGCCGCCACGGTGACGGACATGATGTCCGGTGCCGCGGACCTGCATGCGTTCGGCGCCCAGGACGAGGCCCTGGCAGCCGCGGCGGTCGCCGACGGGCGGCTGACCGCCGCGGCGAGGCGGTCTGCCCTGGCCGAAGGCCTCGGCACCGGGCTGGGCATGGCGGCCTGCGGGCTGACCGTCTGGGCGGTCCTGCTGCTGGGCGTGGCCGCGGTGTCCGCCGGGACCCTGACCCGGGTCCCGCTCGCAGTGGTCACCCTGACCGCGCTCGCCGCGTTCGAGGCAGTGACGCCGCTGCCCGCGGCGGCGGTCGCGATCACGGCGGCCCGCAGCAGCGGGCGGCGTATCGCCGCGGTGCTCGATGCGCCAGACCCGGTCCGCGAGCCGAGCTCGCCGCTGCCGCTCCCGGCCGGGCCGGTGCACGTAGAGCTGCGCGGTGTCCAGGTCCGCTATGCCCCGGACGAGCCGCTGGCACTCGACGGGCTCGATCTGGACCTGTCGCCCGGGCGGCGGGTGGCGCTGGTCGGCCCGAACGGGGCGGGCAAGTCCACGGTGGCATCGGTGCTGCTGCGGTTCTGCGAGCCGGCCGGCGGCACGGTAAGGCTCAACGGCGCCGACCTCGCCAGTTACCGCGGGGATGACGTGCGCGCGCTGATCGGCGGGTGCCCGCAGGATCCGCACATCTTCGACGCCACGATCAGGGACAACCTGCGCCTGGCCCGGCCGGGCGCCACCGACGGGGAACTGGCGGACGCCGCGGCGCGCGCCCGCCTGCTTGGCTGGATCGAATCCTTGCCGCGCGGCTGGGACACCCGGGTCGGCGCGCACGGCACCGCCCTGTCCGGCGGCGAACGTCAGCGGCTCGCGCTGGCCCGGGCGCTGCTGGCCGATCCGGCCGTGCTGATCCTCGACGAGCCCACCGCCCACCTTGACTCCGAGGCGCGGTCCGCGCTGCTGGCCGACCTGCTCGACGTCACCCGGGGCCGTACCACCCTGCTCATCACGCACGAGCCGGAGGGTCTGGCCGACGTGGACGAGGTCGTCGTCCTCGACCACGGCCGGGTCGCCCGGCGGGATACCCCGGTGCCGCAGGTTCACCTGCGCCGGGTGGTGCGGGCAGCCGGCCACGCTCATAGCCTGCCGCCAGGGAACCCAACCAGTCACGGGAAAGGAATCCGGCAATGACCGTCCCCACGAGACCAGACGTGGATGAGGCCACGCAGCAAGCGCTGACCGGCTTGTCCTCTGGAGACCTCGACTTCCTCGAAGCGGGCGTGCGGCTCCGCGAACAGTGGCAGCAGGACAGCGGCCTGGACGCACGCAGTTTTTCCCTAGTCAAGATCGCCGCGCTGGTAGCGCTGGACGCACCTCCGGCGTCGTATGTGTGGCAGGTCGCGAACGCCCTGGATTCCGGGGCCACGCCGAACGAGATCGTGGGCGTGCTGCGCGCGATCGCCCCGCAGGTCGGCGGGCCGCGGGTGGTGGCGGCCGCACCGGAGATCATGGTGGCGCTCGGGCTGTCACTGCCGGAAGGGGCGTGAACGATGGTATTCATGCGGCGCCGGCCGCTGCTGCGCGCCGCCGCGATCGGCGGCGGCGCGTACGTTGCCGGCAAGAGGGGCGCTGAGCGGCAGGCAGACCAGGAATACGCCGACGCCCAGCAGGACCAGCGCATCGGCGACCTTGAGCAGCAGCAGGCTGCCGCGGCCCCGCCCGCTGCTCCGCAGGCGGCCGCGCCGTCGATGGCGGACCAGCTCAACCAGCTCGCGGACCTGCACAATCAGGGCGTGCTGAGCGACGAGGAGTTCGCCGCCGCGAAGGCGAAGCTGCTCGGCACCTTATCTGTGGCCGGGCTTCGCTCGGCCTGGACAACAGCAGGGGACCCGGCCCGATGCCGGGTCCCCTAGCGTTGCGGTCCGAGGATGTGCACTACAGGGAGGTGCTGGCCGTGCCGCCTGCCGGAGCCTCGCCGTGCAGCTCGCGCTGCAGTTCGGCCTCGCCTTCCTTGCTCAGCGAGGTCTTCAGCACGGTGCCGCCGTACCTGCTGAGCGCCTCGACTGCCTTGTCCGGGGTGACCTTCTCCACCATCAGGAACAACGCGGAGGTGCCCGGCTTGAGCATGTCGCGGACCTGGTCCTGGAACGCCCTGTCCACTCCGGACTTGGTGATCTTGCCCATGATCGCGCCCATGCCGGCGCCGATCGCCAGGCCGAAGAAGGGGACGAAGAACAGCAGGCCGAACAGGAAGCCCCAGAACATGCCCCAGGTGGCGCCGACACCGACGTGATGCTGGCTGGTGTGCGTGTGGAGCTTGCCTTCCTTGTCCCGGACGATCGCGGCGATGGCGTCGGGCTGGATGATCAGGTCCGCAGCCAGCCTGCGCGCCTCGTCGGCTGCTTCCAGTGCGGTTGTCTCGTCCGGGTACCCGATTGCGATCAGGTCAGACATACGCGGCTCTCCTTACGGCCGAGGATTGGTCATGTCCAGTCCAGCGAGCCACGGCCCGGCACGCCCCACCCGTGCGGGGTGAATCGGCCCGGGCTGCGATGCCCCGCGTGCCTCAGTGCTGGCCGGAGCGCGCGCGTCGGGCAAGCCGCCGCGCGGCCGCTCAAATCAGCTCGAGCTGGCGGGCGCGCCGGACGGCCTCGTTCCGGCTGGCGGCGCCGAGCTTACGGAAGATGCTCTTGAGGTGGCTCTTCACGGTGTTGACCGACACATACATCTCCGACGCGATCTCGGCCGTGAGCAGCAATTCCGACACGTGCCGGAGCACTTCGCGTTCCCGTTCGGTCAGGCTCTCCACCACCAGCGGTGCGTCGTCTGCTGCGCCAGCCACTGCGTGGGATTGCACAGCGGACGGCGTGCCCGCGATGGCCGCCCGGGCCCTGCCCGGACCGCCCTCGAGCTGGCGGGGACCCATCACGTCCCGGTAGGCACGTGCCAGGCCTGGATCGCTGTCGAGCAGCGGCTCGAGCCAGCCGCGCTCCACGATGAAGGGCAGCCGGAGCTGCTCGGCCTCGGCCAGCCGGAGAGCCTGCTCGACCAACCGCGCGGCATGGCCGCGTTCGCCGGATGAGGCGGCGAGGTGGGCCTCGGCCAGCGTGGCCTCGATGCGGGCAGGATCCGGCGAGCCTTCACACGCGTGGGCCGCCGCGGTGAGCGCCTGCTCGGCAGCTTGCCCGTCGCCTGCGGCCAGCCAGGCCCGCGCCATCGCTGCCGCGGCTTCCAGCGAGCTTTCCGGCCCGGCGCGCCGGGCCGCGGCCAGCGCCGCCCCGGTATCCCGTACCGCCGCGAACGCGTGCGACTCCACCAGGGCCAGGTGCCGTTCCAGCCACGGCGGGGCTGACCATCCGTCCCGGGCGCGCGCCACGATCTCAGCGGCCTCCCGGAAACGGCCTTCGGCCAGGCAGCCGCGCGCCGCCACCAGGCTGGCGAGGGCGGCGGTCAACCGGTCCGGGCTGGCCCGCAGCGCAGCTTCGGCTCCCCGCAGCTGCCGGCGCGCTTCGGCCAGTTCGTGCCGCTGCAGGTGCACATATGCGCGGGCAACCGTCGCGGCACGGTGGGGATGTTCGGCCGTGAGGTCCTGCCTGAACAACTCAGCCGCGTCCGCCGCCAGGGTCATGGCGCTGGTAAGCCGCCCGCTGACGGCCTCGATCTGGGCGAGGCGTCCCAGGCAACCGGCTCGCTCATATGCGCTCTGCATGGCAGGCGAGGCGGCGCGGAAGGCGGCGGCGGCCTGGGCGAAGTCGCCCGACCAGAATTCCACCAGGGCCTGCGCCGCCCCCAGCTGGCCGTGAAGCCCCGGATGCCGCTCGAGCGACTCCGGGGGCAGCCTGCGGACCAGCGCGACGGCATCGGCGGCGGCGGCCCGGGCGGCAGGCAGGGCGCCGGTGCGGCGCGCCAGTGCGAACCTGACCTCGGCCGCCGCCAGCCGCGACGGAACCTCGTCATGGCCGGGAAGCTGGCCGAGCATATTCTCCGCAGCGGCCAGCGCTG
>JAFAPY010000395.1 GCA_019246795.1 Streptosporangiaceae bacterium
GGCCACGCAGAACCCGGAGCTGCGTGCCCGCTTCGCCGGCAAGCCGGAGTTCGTGGTGAACTTCTTCGAGTTCATCGCCGAGGAGGTGCGCGAGTACCTGGCCAGGCTGGGTTTCCGCAGCCTGGAGGAGATTATCGGGCGGGCCGACCTGCTTGACGCGGTGCTCGCCGTGGAGCACTGGAAGGCCGCCGGGCTGGACCTGTCGCCGATCCTCTACCTGCCCCAGCTGCCCGACGGGGCCTCGCTGCGCTGCACGACCAGCCAGGATCACGGGCTGGACCGGGCCCTGGACAACACGCTGATCCAGCTTGCCGAAGGAGCGCTGGAAGAGGGCCGCCCGGTGCGGCTGGAGCTGCCGATCAGGAACGTGAACCGGACCGTAGGCACCATGCTCGGCTACGAGGTCACCAGGCGCTGGGGCGGCGAGGGGCTGCCCGACGACACGATCGACATCTCGTTCACCGGGTCGGCGGGCCAGTCGTTCGGCGCGTTCCTGCCGCGCGGCATCACGCTGCGGCTGGAAGGCGACGCCAACGACTACCTGGGCAAGGGCCTGTCCGGCGGGCGGCTGGTGGTCCGTCCCCCGGCCCACGCGCCGTTCGCGGCGCAGGAGCAGGTGATCGCGGGCAACGTGATCGGCTACGGCGCCACCGGCGGCGAGATCTTCCTGCGCGGCGTGGTCGGGGAGCGGTTCTGCGTGCGGAACTCCGGAGCGCTCGCGGTCGCCGAGGGAACCGGCGACCACGGCTGCGAGTACATGACCGGGGGCCGGGCGGTGATCCTCGGCCCGGCCGGGCGCAACTTCGCGGCCGGCATGTCCGGCGGCATCGCCTACGTGCTCGACCTCGCCGGGCCGAGGGTGAACCTGCAGACGGTGGACCTGGACCCCGTCGGGCCGGATGACGAGGAGTTCCTGTGGGCCGTGGTGACCCGCCATCATGCGGAGACCGGCTCGGCCGTCGCGGCCAGGCTGGTCGGCTGCTGGGACCCGGGCCGGTTCACCAAGGTGATGCCCAAGGACTACAAGCGGGTGCTGTCGGCCGCCTCCCAGGCGCAAGCTGAGGGCCGCGACGTCAACGAGGCCGTGATGGCCGCGGCGTGGGGCTGACCATGGCCGACCCGAAGGGTTTCCTGTCCGCGCCCAGGGAGACGCCCGCCCGGCGGCCGGTGGAGCTGCGGCTGCGGGACTGGCGTGAGGTATACGAGCCGCTGCCCGCCGCCCGCACCGAACGGCAGGCGGGCCGGTGCATGGACTGCGGCATCCCGTTCTGCCACAGCGGCTGCCCGCTGGGCAACCTGATCCCGGAGTGGAACGACCTGACCTGGCGGCACGACTGGCAGGCCGCCGCCGACCGGCTGCACGCCACCAACAACTTCCCCGAGTTCACCGGGCGGCTTTGCCCAGCGCCGTGCGAAGCCGCCTGCGTGCTCGGCATCAACTCCGACCCGGTCACGATCAAGCAGGTCGAGGTGGAGATCATCGACCGGGCCTTCGCGTCCGGCTGGGTGAAGCCGGTGCCGCCCGCCGCCCTGTCCGGGCGTTCGGTCGCGGTGGTCGGCTCCGGGCCGGCCGGGCTGGCCGCCGCGCAGCAGCTGGGGCGGGCCGGGCACGCGGTGACCGTCTTCGAGCGGGACGACGCGCCCGGCGGCCTGCTCCGCTACGGCATTCCCGAGTTCAAGATGGAAAAACGGCACCTGGACCGGCGGCTGGACCAGATGCGGGCCGAAGGCACGCGGTTCCGCTGCGGGGTGGAGGCCGGGACCGACATCGGCGCCGGTGCGCTGCGGGCCGGTTTCGATGCGGTGGTGCTGGCCGGCGGCGCGCGGGTGCCGCGTGACCTGCCGGTGCCCGGCCGGTCGCTGGCCGGGATCCACCAGGCCATGGACTACCTGCCGCTGGCCAACCGCTGGCTCGCCGACTCTCCGGTCAGCGCCCGCGGACGCGACGTGGTCATCATCGGCGGCGGCGACACCGGCGCGGACTGCCTGGGCACCGCGCACCGGCAGGGCGCACGATCGGTGACCCAGCTGGAGATCCTGTCCCGGCCCCCGGCATCGCGGCCCGAGCACCAGCCCTGGCCCACCTACCCGATGATCTACCGGACCTCCAGCGCCCACGAGGAGGGCGGCGAGCGGGCCTACGCGGTCATCACGCTGGAGTTCCTCGGCGACGCCGGCGGCCAGGTACGGGCGCTGCGCATCGCCGACGCTGCCGGGTTCGCCCCGGTCCCCGGCACCGAGCGCGAACTGGCCTGCGACCTGGTGCTGCTCGCGATGGGCTTCACCGGCGCGGAACGTGCCGGGCTGCTTTCCGACCTCGGCGTGGAGTTCGACGCGCGCGGCAACGTGGCCCGCGACGGCTGCTACCAGACCTCGGTTCCCGGCGTTTTCGCGGCCGGCGACATGGGCCGGGGCCAGTCGCTGATCGTATGGGCGATCGCCGAGGGCCGCAGCGCCGCCGCTGCGGTCCACCGGTACCTTGCCGGGGATTCGCCAGATGGCGGCCTGCCTTCGCCGATCCCGCCGACCGCCCGTCCGCTCGCGTTACCGCGCCGGGCCCGTCAGCAGCGCGGCCGGGGCACTAACGTATCCCCATGATCAATATTCCGCCGGTGCGGGATCATGGCGAGGTTGACCTCGGCACCGCCGCCGGCGTCAGCGACAAGGGCCTGCGGCACCTGCGCAACGAGGACGCGATGGGCCTGGCGTCCGGGCAGGCGCCGGACGGCCCCGTGGTGGTGGCCGTGGTCTGCGACGGCGTCTCCTCTTCGCCCCGGCCCGACGAGGCCTCGCTGGCGGCCACCGAGGCGGCGGTGCCGCTGCTGCTGGCGGCGGCGCAAGCGGGGGAGGACCTGACCGCGGCGTCGCTGACCGCAGTGGTGGCGGCGCGGGAATCGGTCGCCGGGCTGCCGGACGCGGCCGGCGACACCTCCGCCACCACGTTCATCTCCGCGGTGGCGGGGGTCGGCGAGGTCACCTTGTGCTGGCTCGGCGACAGCCGCGCCTACTGGCTCGCCGACCCGGCGCCGCAGTCCCGGCAGCTCACCCACGACGACTCGGTGGCCGGCGGGATGGTCGCGGCCGGGCTTGCCGCGGAGGAGGCGATGGACTCCCCGTACGCGCACGTGCTGACCCGCTGGCTCGGCGGCGAGGCAGCGGACCTGGCCGGCGACCCCGACCGCGCGCCGCACGTGGAACAGTTCTCCCCATCCGGTGTCGGCGTCCTGCTGGTGTGCTCCGACGGCCTGTGGAACTACCTGCCCGAGCCGGCCGACCTTGCCGGGCTGGCGCTGCCCAAGGCGCTGACCGACCCGCTCGGCGCCGCGGCGGACATGGTCAGCTTCGCCGTCGACGCCGGCGGCGCCGACAACATCACCGCGGTCATCATCCCCTACCACACGCCCGCACCATCCTGACCCCGTTCCTGCCGCGCTCAGTGCCTTCCGGGGCGCGTCGTCGGGCAAGCCGCCGCACGGCCGCTCAGTGCCCGGACCTAAATATTTGGGGCCGACAAACTCGTCCAACCTGGCCACCGCCTCGCGGCGAGCTACCGAGATGGTGGTTGGCTTGGAGAACCGCCAGGCCACGCCCAGCTGGTCCAGCGCGCAGCCGCACAGTCCGAGAATATCCGCCGAGTGGTTGACGAACAGGTAACGCGGGTACTGATACTCCCGATTACCGGCCTTGACCGGTCGGCGGATGCGATTGAGGCCACGGTAGCCGTCGGAGTGGAACAGGCCCCGCGCGAAGTCACCGGGATGCTCGGCAACGATTCTTTCCTGCCATGGCGCGAGTTCAATCCTACGCTCATGCTTCCTGCCGGGACCGTGCTGCGGGAACAGGCACGGCCAGTGCTTGGATAGGCTTTTGATTTCGGTGCATCCGAGCCGGGAGACAGAGAGCACTTTATTTGACGGCATGACCCCAGACAAGGCGAGCCTCGCCTGCTCCATCAGGCCGGGCCAGCTGTCACAGCATGTGATCGAGAGGACGTAAACGCCTCTACTGCCGCGGCTAATGTGGCCGTCACCAAGGTAGAGGCCGAGCAAATAGGCGTAAGCTTTCTCGTCAAGCTCACGCCCGTGGCAACGAGGACAGGTCAGGTGCGAGCGGTCCGGCCGCTGGCTAGTTCGCCGACTGCCATATCGCCAGTGCCGGACCGACCGGATCGATACGCCGCAGATTGCCGCGTTTTCCCGGTCGATAATTCCTACAGCTGATAGCTGCTGGGCGAGGATAACGGTGGCTTGCGGGTACATGCGAATATGATCGCGCAAGCCTCTGACATTCCTGGGTCATAATGCTATATGCCCGGGATGGGTACCGGGAGCGGGATTCGAACCCGCACGCCCTTTCGGGCAGACGCTTTTGAGACGTCCATGTCTGCCATTCCATCATCCCGGCACAATCCGCGACATAGAACGACACGGTCTTAGGCCGACTCTTGCGCGGATCGGAACGGGAACAATATACCCGTCCACGGTACGTCGTAGCGAGCGATGCCACCACCTGATTCCGCTCGTTCGGAACGTCCTTGTCCCGCCCATGCTGACGCGACGGCCCACGCTCAGACGCCGGGCTGCGTTGGCGCCTTGCCGGCGGCTGTCGCTACGGCATGCTGGTCTGCTCTTCCGCCTCGGCGTCGGTGACGGCGATGGCGATGCCGAGGGCCCGCAGGATGTGCCCCCCGGCTGCCATCACCCGCGGAGCGCCCACGACCGGGGCGACGGCGATCATGACGCCCTGGATCTCGTGGGCGGTCAGGCCGCTTTCCTGCAGCGCGGGCGCGTTGGCCATGTAGGACATGGGCGGCGCGTCCACGGCGATCAGGGCGGCCAGCCTGGCCAGCATGAACTCGCGCGGCGAAAGGGAGTTGCGGTCGACCGACGCGGCGGTCATGTCGGCCAGGGTGTCCAGGACGGGTGTGCCGTTGCTCATGGATCCTCCAGCGTCATCGCGGAACGCGGGCGGCCGGCCCGCTGTACCGCCAGTCCACCGCGTGCCGTGATCCCCTGGCATCGCCCGCGGAGGGTGATGCCACGCGGGCCCAGCCGCCGGTCTACCTGGTGACGGTAGGCTCGTGGCGTGAGCCGCAACGCCTTGCGTGTCGTGATCGCCGAGGATGAGGCGTTGATCCGCCTCGACCTCAAGGAGATGCTGGAAGAAGAGGGCTACTCGGTGGTGGCCGAGGTCGGCGACGGCGAGTCGGCCGTCGAGCGCGTGACCGAACTGCGGCCGGACCTGGCCATCCTGGACATCAAGATGCCGGTCCTTGACGGGATCTCGGCTGCGGAGCGCATCGCCGCCGAGCGGCTCGCGCCGGTGGTCATCCTCACCGCCTTCTCCCAGCGCGAGCTGGTGGAGCGCGCCCGCGACGCGGGCGCGATGGCCTACCTGGTCAAGCCGTTCACCAAGGCCGACCTGGTGCCGGCCATCGAGATGGCGGTGAGCAGGTTCGCCGAGATCCGCGCGCTGGACGCGGAGGTCGGCACGCTGCGCGAAAAGCTCGAGGTGCGCAAGCTGATGGACCGGGCGAAGGGCCTGCTCCAGTCGCAGCACGGGCTCAGCGAGCCGCAGGCGTTCCGCTGGATCCAGAAGACCTCGATGGACCGCCGCCTCACCATGCGCAAGGTCGCCGAGGCGGTGATCGAGGGAAGCATGCCCGCTCCCGAGCCGGCGGCTGACACCGATCAGGGATAAAGCCGAACCCGGGGAGCCGTTGGTGCCGTGTCTGCCTTCCCCGGCGGACACGTTATCTACTTGGACCCCCCGGGCCCGCTGTCACCACCGTATCGATCGCCACCATACGGCGCAAAGGCAAGCCACGCCGACAGCAAGCGCACCGTCAACTGCCGATCACTCGCTGGTCACCTGGATGATCCGCGCCGTTCCCACCGCGCCCGGAAACCTGGTCCCTGATCAGGCAGCTGAGCCGGGACGTGCACACGCGGCGGCCCGCCGCGTCGATGATAACGATGTCATAGCTGACCACGGTCCTGCCTCCGTGCGTCCGGGTGGCCACGGCGGTGACCTCCCCGTCGCGGATGCCGCGGTGGTGTGTCGCATTGATCTCGATGCCCAGCACCATCCGGTCGGCGCCCGCGTGCAGGGCCGCGCCCAGCGACCCGGCCGTCTCCGCGAGCACGCAAGACGCGCCCCCGTGCAGCACGCCGTACGGCTGGGTATTGCCGCTGACCGGCATCGTGGCGACGACCTCCGCGGCAGTGGCCGAGACGATCGTGATGCCCATGCGGTGGGCGAGCGTGCCTTCCCCCGCCGCGGTCGCCACCAGAGCGTCCAGCGCCCGCTGATCCATCCCTAACCTCCGCGTCCCGAACTCGCCCGGGCACGGCCCCCGGAGCGCCACGGCCACGATAACGATGTCGCATCGGGCGGTAAAACCGGCGCTGTGCTGTCGCGGGGGCAGCGCTGGCTATCAAAGCGGCTCCTGAACCCCCGGAACGCTACAAAACAGGCAACTCCGCGGCCCCGCTGACCCAGCACGGTGCCGGGCACCCGTCCGGAACCGGCTGTGTGCGGCAAGACCGGCTTCCCCATCTTCCATCGCGCGCTCTTGTGTGATAAAGGGTGACTTATCCGTTGTTAGCGCTCACAATATTCGCTGGAACCTGTCCACGAAGGGAGCGAAGGATGCTCAAGACGAGAAGCCACCGTCGTCTCCGGGGGCGGACCGGCCTGGTGCTGGCCGCCCTGGCCACCCTGGCCATCGGAGGCACCACGGCGGCCACCCAAGCATTCGCCGCGAGCGGAGCGCAGGCTGCCAACAGCGCAACCGCATCGTCCGGCAACTGCACCAGCAGCCCCACGATCGCCGTGGAACCGTTCGGCGTGGCGCCGGCGACTCCGTACAACGGGCCAGAGGAGACCTACCGCTACACGCTGACCAACTGCCACGGCATGCAGATCGAGCTCCTCACCTACGGAGCCATCACCCAGTCGATCACCGTGCCGGACAGGTACGGCCACCCGGCCGACGTCGTGCTCGGTTACGCGACCCTGAGCGACTACGTGAATTACGACAGCCCGCCGCCCACCTCGCCCACCTACGGCAACGGTACCTACTACGGCGAGACCATCGGCCGGTACGGCAACCGCATCGCGAACGGCACGTTCCATCTCAACGGCACGACCTACACGCTGCCCATCAACAACGGACCGAACAGCCTGCACGGCGGTTTCATCGGCTGGGGCAACCGGGTCTGGCACGCGACAGGGACCGCCAAGGCCAACGACAGCGTGTCCGTGACGCTGGAGCTCGTCAGCCCGAACGGCGAGGAGGGCAGCGGCCTGCTGCCCGGCACCAAGGACTACGAGCCCAACTGCGCCATCCCGACCGCCACCCCGACCAAGTGCACCGGCTACCCGGCCCAGCTCACCGTATGGGTCACCTTCACGCTGGACAACAACAACCGGTACTGGATCCACTACAAGATCCACAACGACGACCCCACGCTGTCTACGGTCGTTAACCCGACCAACCACAGCTACTTCAACCTGGCCGGCGAGGCCTCGGGCAGCGCACTGAACCAGCTCGTCCAGATCAACGCGGACAACTTCACGCCCACGAACAGCGTGCAGATCCCGACCGGCGCCATCACCCCGGTGTCGGAAGCGCCCCAGTTCGACTTCACCCACCTCAAGCCGATCTTCCCGTCGATCTCCGACTGCACCACGGGCCTGAACTCGCTGGGCTGCCAGCAGCTGCTCATCGCGCACGGCTTCGACCATAACTGGGTGCTGAACCCGCAGACCGCGGCCACCACCGGGCCCGCCGGGCTCAACCTGGCCGCCCGCGCGCTCGACCCGGCCAGCGGCCGGGAGCTGACCGTCTGGACCGACCAGCCCGGCGTGCAGTTCTACACCAGCAACTTCATCACCGGCGCCCTGGCCGGCATCAGCGGTCACATCTACCGGCAGGGCCAGGCGTACACGTTCGAGACCCAGCACTTCCCGAACTCCCCGAACCAGCCCAACTTCCCCTCCACCGTGCTGGGCGCGGGCCAGACCTTCAACTCGACCACGATCTTCGCGTTCTCCGCGTAACACCCGACGACACGGGCCCCCGTCCGCCACCGGCCAGACGCAGGTGAGCGGGCGGGGGCTCGCCATGTTCGTTCGGTCATAGGATCTAACGGTGGCATCACACGACAGGTTGCTGCTGCTCGACGGGCATTCCCTTGCGTACCGGGCTTTTTTCGCGCTGCCCGCGGAGAACTTCGCCACCACGACCGGCCAGCCCACCAACGCCGTGTACGGCTTCACCGCGATGCTCATCAACGTGCTGCGCGACGAGAAGCCGACGCATATCGCCGTCGCGTTCGACCGCGGCGAGAAGACGTTCCGCCACGAGCAGTGGGTGGAGTACAAGGCGAACAGGCGGGAGACGCCCGAGGACTTCCGCAGCCAGCTCAGCCTGATCTTCGAGGTGCTCGACGCGCTCGGCATCCGGCGGCTGTCGGCGCCCGGGTACGAGGCCGACGACCTCATCGCCACGCTGGCCAGCCACGCCGAGGCCGAGAACATGGACGTGCTCATCGTGACCGGCGACCGTGATGTGCTGCAGCTGGTCACCGGCAAGGTCACGGTGCTGATGACCCGCCGCGGCATCACCGAGATGAGCCGGTTCACGCCGGAGGCGGTGCGGGAGAAGTACGGGCTGTCGCCGGAGCAGTACCCCGATTTCGCCGCGCTGCGCGGTGATCCCAGCGACAACCTTCCCGGCATCCCGGGGGTGGGGGAGAAGACCGCGACCAGGTGGATCGCCGAGTTCGGCTCGCTGGCCGCGCTGGTGGACCGGGTGGACGAGGTCAAGGGCAAGGCCGGCGACGCGCTGCGCGAGCACCTGGCCAGCGTGCTGCGCAACCGCCAGCTCACCGAGCTTGTGACCGACCTGCCCGCGGAGACGATCGGCGCCACCCCGCACGACCTGCTGCCGCTGCCCTGGGACCGGGAGAAGATCCACCAGCTCTTCGACACGCTGCAGTTCCGGGTGCTCCGCGACCGGCTGTACCAGACGCTGCCGCACGGCGTCACCGGTGCTGGCCCGGTGAGCGCGCCCGTGACCCCGGCACAGCGGGCCTTCGAGGTGGTGACCGACCTGCCCGGAGCCGAGGAGGTGGCTGCCTGGCTGGCCGAGCATTCTTATCCCGAACGATCGGGAGTGGCTGTCACCGGGACGTGGGGGCGGGGCACGGGCAGCTTGACCGGGCTGGCGATCGCGGCACCGGACGGGCATGGCGCCGCCATTGACCCGGAGACGCTCACCGAGGACGACGAGCAGGCCCTGGCGGCCTGGCTGGCCGATGCCGGGCACCCGAAGGTGCTGCACGACGCCAAGGGGCCCGTGCACGCCTTCGCCGCCCGGGGCCTGCCGCTGGCCGGCCTGGCCAGCGACACGGCGCTGGCCGCCTACCTGGCGCTGCCCGGCCAGCGCACCTTCGACCTGGCCGACCTGGCGCTGCGGTACCTCGGCAAGGAACTCGGCGCCGAGCCGGAAAGCGGCCAGCTCACGCTGGACGGCTCCGACGAGCGCGATGCCGCTGCGGGCCTGGTGCTGCGGGCGCAGGCCACCCTGGAGCTTGCCGCCGCGCTCGATGCCGACCTGGAGCGCCGCGAGGCAAGCACGCTGCTGCACGAGGTCGAGCTCCCGCTGGTCAACGTGCTCGCCACGATGGAACAGACCGGGATCGCCGCCGACGTGGAGCATTTTGCGGCGATGTCCGCGACGCTGCATGGCGAGGTCAAGGCGGCCGAGCAGGCCGCGTACGCGATCGCCGGGCACGAGTTCAACCTCGGCTCGCCCAAGCAACTGCAGGAGGTGCTGTTCACCGAGCTGGGCCTGCCGAAGACCAAGCGGATCAAGACCGGGTACACCACCGACTCCGAGGCGCTGATCACGTTGGCGGCCCAGACCGGCCACCCGATCCTCGAGCACCTGCTGCGCCACCGCGACGTGGCCAAGCTGCAGCAGATCGTGGACTCGCTGATCCCGATGGCCGGCGCCGACGGCCGGATCCACACCACGTTCAACCAGACGATCGCCGCCACCGGCCGGCTCTCCTCCACCGACCCGAACCTGCAGAACATCCCGATCCGCACCGAGCTCGGCCGCCGCATCAGGGAGGGCTTCGTCGTGGGCGAGGGCTTCGAGTGCCTGATGTCCGCGGACTACAGCCAGATCGAGCTGCGCATCATGGCGCACCTGTCCGGCGACCAGGCGCTGATCGCGGCGTTCGAGTCCGGGCACGACTTCCACGCCGCGACCGCGTCCCGGGTGTTCGGGGTGCCGCCGGAGCACGTCAGCCCCGAGATGCGCGCCAAGATCAAGGCGATGAATTACGGCCTGGCCTATGGCCTGTCCGCCTACGGCCTGTCCCAGCAGCTGCGGATCACCCCCGAGGAGGCGCGGGTGCTGATGGAGGGCTACTTCGCCGAGTTCGGCGGGGTCAGGGACTACCTGCACCAGCTGGTGTCCAGGGCCAGGATGGACGGCTACACCGCCACGATGATGGGCCGGCGCAGGTACCTGCCCGACCTCACCTCCGACAACAGGCAGCGCCGCGAGATGGCCGAACGCATGGCGCTGAACGCGCCGATCCAGGGCTCAGCCGCGGACGTGATCAAGGTGGCCATGCTGGCCGTCGACGACGCGCTGACCGCTGCCGGCCTGCGGTCCCGGATGCTGCTGCAGGTGCACGACGAGCTGATCATCGAGGTGGCGCCCGGCGAGTACGACGCCGCACGCGACCTGGTCTGCGCCGCCATGGCCGGCGCCGCCTCGCTGCGGGTCCCGCTGGACGTCTCGGTCGGCACCGGCCGCAGCTGGGCCGACGCCGCCCACTGATACCGTTCCCGTATTGTGGCCGAGTTCAATTGACCCTTCGGCGTTGCTCTCATATTCTGAACGCTGCGCTGTGTCCTCGTGCTTTCCGTCGTGGGTCACTGACATCAGTCACGTGGCCGGGCTGGCAGCCGCCGGGCGTGTCGTGGCCGGCCCGTGCTGGCCCGGCAGGCGCGGCGAATCCTGGTCATCCGCACCGGTGCACGGTTCGCGGCGCGTCCATTTGTTTCCATGTCCGCATCCGGAGCCAACCTACACATGACGAGCAGCACGCAAGCCACCTCGACCCCCAAGGTAGCGGTCAACGACATCGGGTCCGAGGAGGCATTCCTCGCCGCGGTCGATGAGACCATCAAGTATTTCAACGACGGCGACATCGTCGAAGGAACAGTCGTCAAGGTCGACCGAGACGAGGTCTTGCTCGATATCGGCTACAAGACCGAGGGCGTGATCCCCTCCAGGGAACTGTCCATCAAGCACGACATCGACCCCCATGACGTGGTCAAGGTCGGCGAGCAGATCGAGGCCCTTGTCCTGCAGAAGGAGGACAAGGAAGGCCGCCTGATCCTGTCGAAGAAGCGGGCGCAGTACGAGCGCGCGTGGGGCACGATCGAGCGGATCAGGGAAGAAGACGGCGTGGTCACCGGCACGGTGATCGAGGTCGTCAAGGGCGGCCTCATCCTGGACATCGGCCTGCGCGGCTTCCTGCCCGCCTCGCTGGTGGAGATGCGCCGGGTCCGCGACCTGCAGCCCTACGTCGGCCGCGAGCTGGAAGCCAAGATCATCGAGCTGGACAAGAACCGCAACAACGTTGTGCTGTCGCGCCGCGCCTGGCTGGAGCAGACCCAGTCCGAGGTCCGGCACACCTTCCTCAACACATTGCAGAAGGGCCAGATCCGCAAGGGCGTGGTTTCGTCGATCGTCAATTTCGGCGCGTTCGTCGACCTCGGTGGCGTGGACGGGCTGGTGCACGTGTCCGAGCTGTCCTGGAAGCACATCGAGCATCCCAGCGAGGTGGTGGAGGTCGGCCAGGAGGTCACCGTCGAGGTGCTCGACGTGGACATGGACCGGGAACGGGTCTCACTGTCGCTGAAGTCCACGCAGGAGGACCCCTGGCAGCAGTTCGCACGCACCCACCAGATCGGGCAGGTCGTTCCCGGCCGGGTCACCAAGCTGGTGCCGTTCGGCGCCTTCGTCCGGGTCGACGAAGGCATCGAGGGGCTCGTGCACATCTCCGAACTCGCCGAGCGCCACGTCGAGATTCCCGAGCAGGTGGTCAACGTCGGCGACGAG
>JAFAPY010000399.1 GCA_019246795.1 Streptosporangiaceae bacterium
GCTGGGCACCGGCTGGCTGGCAGCGCAGGTGATGGCGATGGTGCCCCGGCTGCGGGTGCGTGACCAGGCGGCGTTGCGGGCGCAGTTCCCCGGCAGGACGCCCGACGAGATCACTGATGCCCTGATCGAGGGCGCGGCCCGCGCGTCGGGCGCCACGGGGGGAGCCGGCGGGATGTGGGCGGCGCTGCCGACGCTGCCTGCCTTCCCCGTCGAGGTTGCCGCGGAGACCCTGGTCCTGGTCGGCATCGAGATCAAGCTGGTCGCGGAGCTGCACGAGGCATACGGCATGCCGGCCCCGGGCGGCTTCAATGAGCGGATGACCGCCTACGTCGCGGCGTGGGCGCACCGCCGGGGCGTGTCCATGGTCCCGGGCGGCGTGGTGCTCGCCGCCGGATCGCCGCTGGCGCGGCTGCTGCGCAGGCGGCTCGCCGCCCGCGCCGGCCGCAGCGCGTTCTCGCTGGGCCCGCTGCTCACCGGCGCCGCGGCGGGGGCGATCCTCAACAGCAGGGAAACCCGGCGCCTCGGCCATGCCGTACGGCGCGACCTGCGCCGCACGCTCACCGGCACAGCCCCTTTCCGGTAACCGGCGGCCCTGCTCCGAAGCGGCCAGATCCTGTCCGCCCGGCGCCCCTGACACGACCTGCCCGTCGGGTCCGAAGTACGGCGGGTCGAGCACCGTGACGACGGCCTTGCTGCCAACAGGCGGCGGCTGTTCGGGCAGGCGGCAGGTGACCGCGGCGTCGCCCACCTTGAGGCTGGCTTCCCAGCCGGCCCCGGCGGGCCGCACCGCCGTCACCGCCCCGGCCAGCACCAGTCCCTGGTCACCGAACGCCCCGGCGATCACCCGCTCCGGATGCACTCCCGCCACGCAGTCGCCGCCGGCCGGCACGAAGCCGAGATAGCCGGCCAGTTCGGCCACTCTGCGCGATCCGGGCCGCCGGACCACCTCGCCCGGCGCGCCGACCTGAAGCAGCTGGCCGCGGTCCAGCACGGCCAGCCGGTCGGCGAATGCCTGCGCGTCGGCGAGCTCGTGTGAGACCAGCACCGCGGGCACGGACCGCGAAACCACCAAGGACCCCACCAGCTCGGTCAGCGTGCGGCGCAGCCCGGCATCCAGGCCGGTGTACGGCTCGTCGAGCAGCAGCGTGTCGCAGTGCGCGAGCAGCAGGCGCCCCAGCGCCACCCGGTGGGCCTGGCCGCCCGACAGCCGGGCCGGCATCACCGCGAGCAGCCGCTCGATGCCCAGCACAGCTGCCAGCGACAACAGTTCCGGCTCCGAAACCGCAGGCGCGTAGCGCAGGTTGTCCCGGACCGACAGGTGCGGGAACAGCCCCGGGTCCTGGCGCAGCAGCCCGACGCGGCGCTGCCACGGCGGCACCGAGCGCACCGGCGGCTCGGTGGAGGACAGCACCCGGTCGGCCAGGGAAATGCGCCCGCGGCGCAGCGGCACCAGGCCCGCGATCGCCTCGAGCAGCGTCGTCTTCCCGGCGCCGGACGGACCGAACAGCGCCAGCCGCTCTCCTGGCGCCACCCGCAGCCGGGCACGCACGGTGAATTCCGGCCGGTCAACCTCGACGTCGGCGTCCAGCACGGGCGCTCCAGATGTAGGCGGCCAGCGGCAGCGGCAGCGCGACCACCAGCAGGACCAGGGCAAACGGCAGCGCGGATGCCAGGCCGGTCTCCTGCAAGGTGGTGAAGATCTGCATCGGTATCCCGAACGGATGGTAGGCGATGATGACCACCGCGCCGAAGGCGCCCATCGCCCTGGCCCACGCGATCGCCAGCGCCACGGCCAGTCCCGGCGCGGCCAGCGGCAGCGTCACCCGGCGGAACACCCGGCGCGGCCGGTCCCCGAGCAGCCCGGCCTGCTGCTCCAGCCGCGGGTCCACGCCGGCGAAAGCAGCCTGGGCGCCGAGCACGTAGTACGGCGCGGACTCGTAGACCTCCGCGATCACCAGCGCCAGGAACGTGTTGGTCGCCGAGGCGCCCAGGTGCGCCAGCAGCTGCCCGATCGGCGTGTACGGGCCGACCAGGAAGATCAGCAGCAGCCCGATCACCAGCGGCGGCAGCAGCAGGCTGGCCAGCACGCCGGCCTCCCACACCCGCGGGAACGGCAGCTTGCCGCGGGCGAGCATCCAGGCGAGCGGCGTGCAGAAGATGACCAGCACGCCCAGCGTCACCAGCCCGGCCTCGACCGATACCAGCAGCGGGTCCAGCGCGCCCGGTGCGGTCAGCGCGCTCGCGATCGCGCTGCCGGACAGGTGAGTGACCAGGGCGATCACCGGTCCGAGCAGCGCGACCCAGATCACGAACGCCCCGGCCACCGACAGGTACGCAGACAGGGACCGAAGCGGAGCTCCGGTGATCCGCCCCGGTCCTCCGCGCCGTCGCGGCGCCGGGGGATGGTCCAGGCCGACCGAGCCGCCGCCGGCCGCCGCCGGGCTAGCCGCCCAGCTCACTGCTGATCGCCGAGGGCACAGCGCTCTTGTCGCCGAACACGGTCGGCGTCAGCACGGTGTACCCGCCCTGGCGGTAGTGGGCCAGGCCCGCCGGGGACAGCGTGTACTTGACGAACGCGATTCCCGCCGGGGTCGGCGTGCCGATGATCGTCATGTCGATGACCTGCGGCGAGCCATGGTACGTCTTGGCGCCGACGGTCAGCGATGCGGTCTTGTAGTGCGCCGCTTCGGCGAAGCTGCCCAGGTTGATCGCGGTCGGCAGCGGGATGTAGGCCAGGTGCAGCTGGACCGCCTGGCTGATGAACGCGCTGGCCGCGTCGAGCTGGCCGGATTGCAGCGTCGCGTCCAGCGAAGACTCCGCGAAGATCTGCGGGGAGGAGGAGGCGCCGTAGTCCGAGGTGCCCAGGATCTTCGCCACCGTGTCCGCCGGCAGGTGGTAGTAGGCCTGGGCGAGCATGAGCATCAGGATGAAATCCCTGCCCTGCGGGTCGGTGGCCGGGTCGGTGCGGCCCAGCCGCAGGCCAGGCGTCTGCAGCAGGGTAAACAGGTCCGATGTCGGCTTGCTGCCGTCGGCGATGGCCTTGAACTGGCTGGCGTACTTGCTGTGCGGGTTATACGCGACCACGATCGAGGTGCCGGCGTACTGGATGTACCAGGTGGTGAACTTCGGCATCAGCGGGGTGATGTTGTCGCCGCCCACGGCCTGGAAGACGTTCGGGCTGATCTCCCCGGCCGCGATGTCCGCCTCCAGGGCACCGGACGTGTTGCCTTGCCCGGTGTAGGAGTAGCCCGTGGCCCTCTCGAAAGCCGGCCCGGCGACCTTGAAGTTGAGGTACTCCAGCGAGGCCGCATAGGCGACGCTGGCGGTGCCGGACGGCTTGGCGCTGCCCGAGGATGAGGATGCGGCGGCCGGCGAGCTCGAGGAACTGCACCCGGCGGCCAGCGCCGTGCACGCGACGGCGAGAAGCGCGGCAGCGAGGGCCCTTCTGTTTCCCATGAGACGGCTCATTCCACGAAGGTTGCCACCTATGCTTGCGCCGCGCAAGAAACCAAGACATCGCGGCCGTGCCGGTGCGCGGCCTCTTTAGTCCGAACGGCGCTTCGCGCGGTGGTGCCTGTTTCCGTTGGCATTGCGACGGCTCCTGGGGCATCGTTGACCGGTGAGCACTCCGCAACCGCCTGAATCGGCGGCGCCCGAGGACCTCCGGGCGCTGGCGCGCGGCATGCGCCAGCTATTCGAGCTGGCGGCGCAGACACTGACGCAGGACGCCGGGCCGTCGCCGCTGGCGCTGCGGGTAATCAGGCACCTCCGCTGCGACCTGACCGAGGTCGTGCTGGTCTCGCAAAGGTTCGCGACCTGGGAGCACGTGAACCTCCAGCGTGGCGTTGACGCGTACCTCGCCGCGCACTCCCCGGGCGCGGACTGGTTCGGCCCGCCGGGGGCGGCCCACCAGCCGCACCAGGACATGCTGCAGCTCCTCAGCATGCCCGTCCACGTGGGCATGCTCCGGGGCGGTCCGCGTGGTCCCAGCCCGGCCGGAGCCGTGGTTCGCGGCGGTGCCGTCCGCGGCGACCTCGGGGTCGGGGTCGCAAGCTACGGCACCGCCGCGATCGGACCCGCAGAGAACACCGAGGTGGTGGCCCTCGGCCTGGTGACATCGGCGGCGCCAGACGGCAACCCCGTCGTGATCGGACTCCGGGAGTTTGGCCCGCAATGCCTGCTTGAGATCCTCGCAGCGGACCGGTCGACGGCCACCGCGACGCGCGACGAGATCGAGCGGCTCATGCGAGCCAACGACGTGTTCCGCGGTCAGGTGCTCAGCTTCACCGCCAGTGAGCACCACGGCAACTCGCTGGTCACGTTCCTGCCCAGGCCCGCGGTCGCGGCCCGCGACGTGGTGCTGCCCGACGGGATGCTCGAGCACGTCGAGCGGCACATCATCGGGATCGCCGACTTGTCCGCCGAGCTGCTCGGCGCCGGCCAGCACCTCAAGCGCGGCCTGCTGCTGCACGGGCCGCCGGGAACCGGCAAGACGCACACCGTCCGGTACCTGACCGGCCGCCTGACCGGCAGCACCGTGATCCTGCTCACCGGTCGGTCCATCCAGTTCATCGACCAGGCTGCCGCGCTGGCGCGGCGGCTGCAGCCGTCCATGGTAGTGCTGGAGGATGTCGACCTGGTCGCCGTCGACCGGGACTTCACCCCGAACGGCAACCCGCTGCTGTTCTCGCTGCTCGACGCGATGGACGGGATCGGCGCCGACGCGGACGTCACGTTCGTGCTGACAACCAACCGCGCCGACATCCTGGAAACCGCCCTGGCCGACCGCCCGGGCCGGGTCGACCTGGCGGTCGAGATCCCGCGCCCGGACGCGCGGTGCCGGGAGCGCCTGCTCCGCGTGTACTCCAGGGACCTTGCGGCGGACGCCGACCTCGGCGAGGTCGTGGCAGGGACCGAAGGCGTCACCGCCTCCTTCATCAAGGAGATGATCCGCCGCGTGGTGCTGGTGTCGCTGCGGGCGGGCGAACGGCCGCCGGTGCTGCGCGGCCCGCACTTTGCCGAGGTGCTCGGCGAGATGAACGGCGAGCACCAGGCGCTCACCCGCTCCCTGCTCGGCGCCGGGACCGACAGCGCGGAGCCTGCCCGCCGGGGGCCGGGCGGCCCTCCCGTGCCGGCCCGGCTGCGCCATTTCCGGTGAGGAGCCGCGGGATAAGCAGGATCGGGCAGGAAAAGTGCCGCACGTAGGATAAGCGGCCGAAAACGCCGCCGCTTATCCTTCCCCGGCACAAATCCTACGCGTTAATGTGCGGGTGCTTCCCGGCTACAGCCGGATCCACCTGGCCTCGCAGCACGAGAAAACGCCGAACATGATCAGGCCGGCCGCAACCAGTACCAGCAGCCACGGGCCGAGCGGCGTCGATGCCAGGACACGCAGCGAGGAGTCGACGCCTTTGGCCTGCTGCGGCCTGGCCTCCGCCGCGGCGACGACCAGGAAGATTCCCGCGGTGACGAATACCGCGCCGCGGGCCATGCCGCCGACCTTGCCCAGCCACTCCACGGCACGACGGGTGCGCGCCCGCATCCGCCCCAGTTCGAGGTCGCGCCGGAACTTCTCCCGCCATGCCTCATAGGCCAGGTAGACGCCGCCGGCGACCAGGGCGAGGCCGATCACCGCCACCAGCAGGCGGCCCCCCGGGTGGCTCATCAGCGTTGCCGTCAGGTCCACCGACTGCTTGTCGCTGGACTGCGGGGCCCCCGCGCCGAGTGCGTACTTCAGCACGCCGTAACCGATGACGGCATAGACCACCGCCCGGCACAGCGCGGCCAGCCTGGAGCCAGGCTTGTGACCGGCGGAACCTGGAGATCCGTATATGGCCTCGGCCAGCCGCCACAGCGTCATGCCGGCGAACCCGATGACGAGCAGCCACAGCAGCACGCCGCCGACAGGCGTTGCGCCGATGGCGTGCAGCGCCCCGGTCCGGTCGGCCTGGCGGCTGGAATGGCCGAAGGCGATCTGCACGGCGATCCAGCCGATGATCACGTACATGAAGCCACGCGCAACCAGCCCAGCTCGGGCAAGGAACCGCATCGCCGGGCTGTTCGCCGCCCGCCTGCCCGCATACCCGGTTCTCCTGGCCGCGTGGCGTACGCTGCGTCGGCGCGGCGTCCAGGTGGCCAACCGTCCACCATCCTTTCGGTGTTTCGGAGCGCCGCGTCGGGCAAGCCGCCGCGCGGCCGCTCAGTGCTTCCCGGAGCGCGCGCGTCGGGCAAGCCGCCGCGCGGCCGCTCAGCTCGGGCGACTGCGCCTGAGCACTTCCCCGCGGCCGCAGTTATATGCGGGAAAGCCGATTATCCCGGTGACGGTAAGCCTTTTCAGTCCGTTTGTCCTGATTGGTCATCTTCGGACTCATCGCGGACGGCGCTTCGCACCACCTCGGCGGCAACTACGGCGAGCTTGCGGCGCTCTGACCTTGCCTGTGCCCGCAGCTTTTCGTAGGCGGCGCGCGCGGAAATGCCCTGCTGACCGATCAGCACGCCCTTTGCCTGTTCGATAATGGCACGGGAGTTCAGCGCCGCCTGCAGCTGCGTGGCCAGTTCGGTCTGCTGCTCGCCGAGCAGCATGCTGGCGATCAGCAGGGCGGCGAGGTCGGTGAACGCGAGCAGCGCAAGCTCGGCTTCCGGTGACCAGGGATGATGGTCTTCGGACATCACAGCGACCACCCCCACCGCATCCTGGTTGTACGGGATCGGGCTGGCGAGGACAGCACGAACCCCGCGGACGACAGCGGCCGCGCCGAAGGCGGGCCACCGTGGATCGTGCGCGAGATCGTCGGCCTTGACCAGTTCCTTGTCGTCGAACGCGGTGATGCATGGGCCTTCCTGGTGAAGGAGCTGCAGCTGTTCCAGATGCTGCATCCGCTCGTCTGAGGCCGCGGCGTTCCGCAGGTTATGCTCGGCGTCGGCGAGCATCAGGCCCGCGCCGTCGACGGCGAAGATCGCGTGGGTGGTCTGCACGATCTGCCGCATCGCGTCCTCGACCCGCATCTCGCCGAAGCGCAGCTTGCCAAGCTCGTCCAGGGCCTGGCGCACGTCCTGCAGCGAGATGCTCATCGATCTTTTTCTATCCTTCCTTCCCATCGGCCGCCTGGATCTCGCAGCAGGCATCCAGTCCGGTGATCTGGAGGACCCGGAGCACGGCCCGGCTGGCCCCGCGGATGACGGGGCGTTGCCCCGGGGGCAGGCAACGGCCTGCGGCGACAATCAGCCGGGCCGAACCGCAGTCCATGAACCCGATCCCTGCCATGTCGAGGATGAGCCGCCGTGGCCTTTCCCGCAGGACCTGTGCGAGTTCGCGGGCGACCAACGGCATCGTCATGAGGTCCAGTTCGCCGCTGACGGCGACCGTGGTCGCCTCCGGGCCGACGTAAACATGCACCGACACCTGGCCCACCGGGCGCCCCGACCAGGCGGCATGCGTGTCGTTGTCGGACCAGAGCCACATCAGGACTCCCACTTAGCGGCGGCAAGGGGCTCGGTCGGCTGCTGGCGGAGGGCGTTCCTGCGACTAACCAGGAAAATGCGGGGTCAGCGCCGAGCTGGCAGCGGGCCGCAGGAGTCTGGGCGGCTTGACGAATGTTCTAAGTATGCCCGACCGCGGCCCGGCAGCAAGCCTCTGCCATCGTGTTGTCATGCCGTGGATCGAGCTCGAGGGAGCCGTCAACGTGCGTGACGTCGGCGGCCTGTCCACCGACGATGGCGGCCAGACTGTGGTTTCCGCCTTGCTGCGTGGGGACAACCTGCAGGAACTGTCGCCGTCTGACGTCGACACGCTGGTGCGCGACATCCGTGTGACCACCGTGGTGGACCTGCGCAGCTCGGCTGAGGTTGCGTCGGAGGGCCCGGCTCCGCTGGATGCCGTCGCTGGCGTGCGGCATGCGCACCACCCGGTGCTGCCCGAAGCCGGGTCGGCCACCGATGCGGTCGCCGACGTCCTGGTGACCAGGCGCGACCAGGACCGGTCCCGCTATCCCGGCGATCCGGTATGCGGCCACTACCTCGGCTACCTGGAAGACCGCCCCGACCAGGTGACGGCTGCGCTGCGCAGCGTCGCGCACTCGGCCGGAGCGGCGCTGGTGCACTGCGCGGCCGGCAAGGACAGGACCGGCGTGGTGATGGCGCTCGCGCTGTCCGCTGCGGGGGTGCGCAGGCAGGCCGTGATCGACGACTATGCCGCGACCAGCGAGCGCATCCCGGCCATCCTGGCGCGGCTTCGCCGGTCGCCGACCTACGCAGCCGACATCGACAGCAGGCCACCGGCGTCGCACCGGGCCCGGCCGGAGACGATGGCGGCGTTCCTGGCCGAGCTAGACGCCCGCGCCGGCGGCGTGGCCGGCTGGCTGGCCGGCCACGGCTTCGGCGGGGAGGACCTGCGCCTGCTGCGCGCCAAGCTTCTCGGCGCGTTACCGCGGGCGCGGTCCGGTGCTGTCACCGGCGCCTCGGCGGCCCCCGCCTCTGCTCCCGAGCGCCGACGCGAGGCGGCGCCACCGGCCACCCCGGTCCGGCGCCGTGCCCGGCGTGGCGTGGGCGGGTTCCGGCGATCTCGCGTGGCGCGCGGCCCGCCATCTGCTGACCGTGTCGTCTTCGTCGACCAGCCGCACGAAGACGGGCGGCCCTACGGCGCCGCGGCGCCAGTCCATGACCTGCCGGTTGAGTTCCCGCACGGCCTCGCGTACCTGGCGCTCCGATGGCAGCTCATGCACCCAGGCCGTCAGCTGCTCGATTTCCCTGCGCAGCCTCAGCGGGGTGGGCAGCAGGTCCTGCGCCGGCACGCCCTCCCGGCGCAGGTAGTCCCGCAGCCAGGCCTGGACGTCATCGGTTTCTGCCCGGTGCGGGATCGGCTTGCCGGCACCGGGCAGGTTGTCGAAGGCGCCTCGTTCCTCCGCCTCGGTGACCTGCCGGTCTATCCACGAGGTGAAGCTCGTCTGCGGCGGCTTGCGGTCTGTCATCCTGCTCTATCGAACCTGCCGTTCCGCTCGCGAATTCCGCATTGCGGTTCAGCCACGAAACGGCGTCAACTGGCGTGGCGGCCTTGCCCGCGTTCCGCGGCGTGCCTTGAATGATGATTCATACCGGACCATCCCCATTTCGAACGGCAAGGCCAAAAGGTGATGAATCCCGGTTCAGTGCTTGAGGTAAGGGACGTGACCGTCCGCTTCGGCGGGCTGACCGCGCTCGACGCCGTGTCGCTGGCGGTGCCGCCGCGGCACGTGAAGGGGGTCATCGGGCCGAACGGAGCAGGCAAGACCACGCTGCTCAACGTGCTGTGCGGCTTCATCAGGCCGGACGAGGGCGAGGTGCTGCTGCGCGGCCGCCGCCATGACATCCGGCCGCACCGGCTGGCCGGCCTCGGCGTGGCCAGGACCTTGCAGGGCGTGGGCCTGTACCAGGGGCTGTCCGCGCTGGAAAACGTCATGATGGGCGCGACGTCCCGGGCATCGGCGGGTTTCTGGTCGGCGCTGCTGGCGCTGCCGCGGTCTGGCCGCGACGAGCGCAGGCTGCGCGAGGCCGCCGTGGCGGCCCTGGACCGGGTGGGCGCCGCCGACGCCGCCGGCGCCATGCCCGGCGCGCTGCCCTACGGCATGCGCAAGCGGATCGCGCTGGCCAGGGCGCTGGTGGCCAAGCCTGCGCTGCTGCTGCTCGACGAGCCCGCGAGCGGGCTGGACGAGGCCGAGCTTGCCGAGCTCAGCGCGCTCATCCGCGACCTGGCCGCGGAGGAATCGCTGGTGGTCGTCGAGCATCACATGGACCTGATGATGTCGGTATGCGACTCGATCACGGTCCTCGACTTCGGGAAGGTAATCGCATCAGGGACCCCGCGCGAAGTCCAGGGCGATCCCGCGGTGACCGCCGCCTACCTCGGCGCCGACCCAGGAGGCTCCGGTGCCTGCTAGCGCCTCGCTGGAGGCCGACGGCCTGGTCGCGGGCTACGGCGAGGTAGTCGCGCTGCACGGAGTCAGCATCTCCGCCGCAGCGGGCGCGATCACCGCGGTGCTCGGCGCGAACGGCGCCGGCAAGACCACGCTGCTGCGCGCGGTCAGCGGCCTGATCAGGCCCCGCCGCGGCCGGGTCCTCCTCGGCGGCGAGCAGGTGGCCATCCGCAGCCCCGAGCAGATGGCCAGGACCGGCGTCGCGCACGTGCCCGAGGGGCAGGCGGTGATCGCCGAGCTGACCGTCGAGGAGAACCTGCGGGTGGGCATGATGGCACGGCCCGGGCGCCGATCCAGGTCCGACCGCGCCGCCGCGCTGGACCAGGCCTACCAGCGGTTCCGGCCGCTGGCACAGCGCAGGCGCAAGTTGGCGGCCACGCTGTCCGGCGGCGAGCGGCAGATGCTGGTGATCGCGCGGGCCCTGACGAGCCAGCCGCGGGTCCTGCTGCTCGACGAACCCTCGCTCGGGCTGGCGCCTCGGGTGATGGCGCAGGTCATGGACCTGGTGCTGCAGCTCAGCCGGGAAAACGGGCTCACCATCGTGCTCGTCGAGCAGAACGCCCGCAGCGCGCTTGCCGTCGCCGACCACGGCGTGGTGCTCAATCTCGGCCGGGTGGTGGCCTCGGCCGACGCGGAAGCCCTGGCCGCCGACGTGGCGCTGCGCCACCACTACCTCGGGTTCTAGGAGCACACAGGTGACAGAGTTCCTGCAGTTCACGCTCAGCGGGATCGTCTTCGGGATGATCTACGCCGCGATCGCGCTGTCCCTGGTGCTGATCTGGCGCGGCACCCGGCTGCTCAACTTCGCCCAGGGCGGCATGGCCATGTTCACCACCTACATGGCGATCGAGGTCGTCTACCGCACCGGGTCCTACTGGGCTGGGTTCGTGGTCGCGCTGGCGGCCGGCCTGGTGCTCGGCGCGGTCTGCGAGCTTGCCGTCATCCGCCCGACGTTGAACAAGCCGCCGCTCAACGCGGTGATCGTCACCATCGGGCTGCTCATCCTGCTGGAGGGCCTGGCCGGCATCTTCTTCGGCGCGCAGCCGCGGTCGTTCCCCGCGGCGTTCTCGATTGTCGGGCTGCGCGTCGGCGGCACGCCGCTTGGCGTGTCCCGCTTCGACGTGTTCGTGGCGGGCGCGGTGCTGGTGACCACGCTGGCGCTGGCCGCCGCGTTCAGGTACACCTCGGCCGGGCTGCGGATGCGCGCGGCAGCGTTCAACGCCACGGTCGCCCGGCTGTCCGGCATCCGGGTCGCCCGAGTGATCACCGTCGGCTGGGCACTGGCCGGCCTGCTGGGGGCGCTCGCCGGAGTGATCGTCTCACCGTCGACGTTCCTCGACCCGAACAGCATGACACGATCTTCATCTTCGGGTTCACCGCGGCGGTGATCGGCGGCTTGGACAGCCCGGCGGGAGCGGTGATCGGCGGACTGCTGCTCGGGGTCGTGCTCAGCTACGTGGCCGGCTACCTCGGTTCCGGCCACGGCGCCGACCTGACCTCGCTGGTCGCACTCGGGATTCTCGTCGCGGTGCTGATGATCCGGCCCGAAGGCATCTTCTCCGGCCCCCGGACGCGGCAGGTGTAACCGTGCGCTCGCTGCCGCGCTCCGCCCCGGTGTTGTCCGGCCCGCTCCGGCTCCTCATCGCCGCCGTGCTCGCCGGGATCGTCGTGCTCCTTTCGGTGAAGCTGAACGCGTTCCGCGACTACCAGATCGCCGAGATCGCGATCGACGTCACGGCCGTCGCCGGGCTCACCATGCTGACCGGACTGTCGGGCCAGATCTCGCTCGGCCAGGGTGCGTTCATGGCCATCGGCGCCTACACCACCGCGCTGCTGCTGCTCCACCTCAACTGGCCGTTCATCACCGCGCTCGCGGTATCCGCCGTGGCCACCGCCGCCGCCGGGGGGATCGTGGGGGTGGCCGCGGCCCGGCTGCGCGGCCCGTATCTCGCGGGCGCCACGCTCATGCTCGGCGTCGCGCTCCCGGCGCTTGCCTACGTCTATCCGGGCGTCTTCGGCGGGGACCAGGGACTGAACGTCGTCTTCACGACCCCTGCCTTCCTCGGTCCGAGCTTCCCGCTGACCAGGTGGCAGGCGTGGGTCAGTTCGGCGGTGGCCCTGGTCACCCTGGTCCTGCTCGCGAACCTTCACCGCAGCAGGATCGGCCGTAACTGGCGCGCCGTCCGCGACAACGACGTCGCCGCCGCGCTGGACGGGATCAACGTCGCCGCGGCGCGCGTGCTCGCCTTCGTGGTCAGCGCCGTCTGCGCCGGGATGGCCGGCTCGCTGCTCGCCATCGTCACCGGGCTGGTCGCGCCGGGCGCGTACACGATCACGCTGTCGATCACGCTGCTGACAGCGGCGGTGATCGGCGGCCTGGGCACCCTGCCCGGCGCGCTGTGGGGCAGCCTGGTGATCGTCCTGGTGCCCACCTACGTCACAGACGCGGCCACCAGCCACGGCCTGTCCAGCTCCGTCGGATCCAACATCCCCATAGCCGTCTATGGCGCGGTCCTCATCCTCGTCATGCTCGCCTTCCCGCAGGGGATCCAGGGCGGGCTGCGGCGGCTGCTGGCCGCGTTCACCGGCCCTGACCGCAAATCCCGGACCTGGCGCGCCGGACCCGCCCCCCTCACCGCGCAGCGGGACGAAGCCCCGGCCGACCAGCACGAGAAGGAAGGCACCACATGACAAGACACGCGACAAGGCGCTGGCAGGCCGCGGCCGTCATGACCGCGGCGGCGCTCGCCGTGGCCGCCTGCTCCAGCTCCAGCTCAAGCTCGGGCTCAAGCTCGGGTTCGGGCAGCTCGAGCGGGGCCCTGACGGCCTCGGCGCCCGGCATCACCTCGACCACCATCACCATCGGCAGCCACCAGCCGCTCACCGGCCCGGTCGCGCCGGGCTACGACGAGATCGCCCCGGCCTCGGCCGCGTACTTCGCCTACGTCAACGCCCACGGCGGCGTATACGGGCGCAAGATCGTCTACAAGTACCTCGACGACGCCTATAACCCGACCC
>JAFAPY010000265.1 GCA_019246795.1 Streptosporangiaceae bacterium
GGGGTCAGGATCGGACGGCGGGGCCGTCGCGGATCACTGCCCGTACCAGGTCCGCGGTGACGCCCTGTGCGGGAAACTCGGCCAGCCACCAGGTGGCACCGGCCGCGGCGTACGGGGCGGGGTCGCTGCCGGGCGGCAGGGCCGCGACGATGTCGTACGGCTGCGCGGCGGCGCCGACCGCCTGGCGCAGCGCGGCGAGGTCGGTCACGATCTGGGCGAGCTGGCCGGGGTGGTCGAGGTTGACGGGCATGAACCCCTGGTAGCGGGCGGCCCGGCGCAGCGGCCTGGGCTTGCCGTAGAACCCCGCGACCCAGACCGGCACGCCTGGCCGCTGGACCGGGCGGGGCAGGAACCGCATGCCGTCGACGGTGTAGTGCTCGCCCCGGTGCCGCACCGGCTCACCCGACCAGGCGGCCGTCAAGATGTCCAGGGACTCATCGAGCATCTGGGCCCGCCGCCGCTCGTCGAGTTCTTCGCCGGTCACCGCGAACTCGCTGCCGAACTGGTCGCTGCCCAGGCCGACCCCGAGCGTGAGCCGGCCGCCGCTGAGCCGGTCAAGCGTGGCTGTCTCCCGGGCGACCTTCACCGGCCGCCGGCGCGCCAGCGGCGTGACCATCGGCCCGAGCCGGACGTTGCGGGTTGCCGCGGCAACCGCCGCCAGCGTTATCCACGGATCGGCCACCGCCAGCACCGGCTCCCGCCAGCGCACGTGATCCCACACGAACACCCCGTGCCAGCCGGCCGCCTCGGCCTCGACGGACAGGCGGGCGATGACTGCCGGGTCGGCGAGCTCGTCGAACAGCGGCAGGAACAGACCCGAACGCAGCGTCATCACTACCAGGCTACGGCGGTCCGGTACCGGAACCGGGGCGAGCCACGAATACGCGCGCGCATAGCCGCGGCCGGCCCAGCCAGCCGTCGGCGGGCTCGGTCGTGCCCTGCCGCGGTCCCTACGCGGCCGGTGCGCCGGTCAGGCGGAAGGTGGTGCCGACGCTGTTCTGAATGAATGCGCCGGGCAGATGGCGGGCGATCGCGTGGGTGGCCTTCCAGCCGGTGCAGTGGGCCGGGACGATCACCTCGGGTGCGAGCTGTTCCAGTGCGCGGACGGTGTCGGCCGTGACCGGCTCGAACAGCGGTCCGGTCAGGTGAAACCCGCCGATGACCGCGTGCAGCGCGTTTACGCCGGTCAGGCGCTGGGCGTAGCGGCAGATGTTGATGATGCCTGCGTGCCCGCACCCGGTCAGCACGACCAGCCCGCGCCTGGCGATGTTGGCGATCAGCGCCTGGTCGTCCAGGATCAGCGGGTCGGGTTCCCAGCTGTCGCCGCGCCAGGCCTGGTGGATGGGGAACCCCTTCTCGAACCCGGTGATCCGGTCGACCTCGCCGGTGATCAGCACCGACCGGTCAAACAAGAACGAGGGCTGCCGCTGCTCGATGACCTCAAAGCCGGCGCCCTCCAGGGCGCGGCGGCTGGTGGTGGGCAGCTCGAACGGCTCGCCGCCGGGCATGGCCAGCCGCCGCCGGTTCCAGAACTCAGGGTGGATGAGCACCGGCAGGTTGGCCCGGCCGAGCCGGCCGATCAGGCCGGACAGCCCGGTGGTGTGGTCGAAGTGGCCGTGGCTGCACACGATGGCCTCGATTCCCGCGGGATCGCGGCCCAGGCGGCTCAGGTTCTCCGCGCACCCGTCCGGCGTCAGCCCGGTGTCGAACAACAGCCGCCACACCCGGCTGCCCTTGCGGACTTCGACCAGCGCGGAGAACCCGTGCTGGGCCAGCGGTGCGTCCGCCGCCTTGCCGTCGCGCAGCGTCGGCGCCTCCAGCGTCGGCGCCTGCCGGCCCATCCCGGCCAGCGAGAGCCGGCTGGCCGGCCCCTCGTCCGGCAGCAGCAGGTCCATGGTGTTGTCGCAGACCGTCAGCACCGACAGCTCATCGACCGGCTCGAGCGGGAGCACCTCACCCGTCCACTCCAGGTCCGCTGGCAGCGCCTCGGCGGGCGCGACGTTGCCATCGTCACCGGTGTCGCACATTGCCGGGTCCTCCCTGACCGTACTCAAGCCCGACGGTGACCCGCAGGCCGGCCGAGCCGCAGCGACTCGACGGTCGGCAACAGGCTACGCCGGCAGCCAGTGTGACGCAGAGTGATGACGGAGGTCAGGGGAGAACGCGCGGAGCCGCGTTATGTACGTTGGTGGCGATCGACAGGCGGGTCGGTGAGGGCGTACCGAAAGATGGAGCTGGATGTCGGCGCTGCAACCGGCATCGCGGTGCATGGCCTCTCGGCGGGACATGGGCCAAGGGGTAGGGGACGGTCCCGGCCGCCGCATTGCCGGGTTCGGGCTGGGCTGGTCAGCCCGCCGTGGTGGCGGGCTGGGGGTCTGGTCCCACTGGATATGGTGGCGGAACATCCAGGCCTGCTTGTCCATGGCTTCGGCGGTGGCACCTTTGGCCAGGATGCGGGGCAGGGCGAGGTCGCGGAGGACGCGCAGGAGCGGGCCGGTGGTCTTGGTGCCGCCCATCTTGGCGCCCCAGGCGGCGACCCGCTCGGCCCGGGGCCGCCGCAGCCGCTCGTAGGCCGCCAGCGCGATGGCAGGGTTGCCGTAGTCGCGCAGTGCGGCGTACAGGTCGGCGCGGCGCAGCGTCCGGGTCACGGTGCCGTCGGCCAGCACCGGGCCGATCGCCATCGCGCCCAGCGCCGCGACCATCATGTTCCACACCCGCGGTCGCACTGCACCGCGGCCTGTCGGCGACCGAGGAGAAAACCCTCGACATCCTGCTGCGCGCCGGGCCGATGACCCACGCCGGACTAGGCACCGCGACCGGCCTGGCCCCCGCTTCGGTCAGCGGCCTGATCGACCGGCTGGAACGCAAGGGCTACGCCCGCCGCACCCAGCATCCCCGCGACGCCCGCCGAGTGCTGATCAGCGCCAATGCCGACCGTATCGAGGCCGAGCTCACCCCCTTGTTCACCCCTTGGGCACAGTCCCTGGCCGAGCTGTACGCCACCTACACCACCAGCCAGCTCGAAACCATCTGCGACTTCATGACCCGCGCCGCCGCCCGGCAGCGCGCCGCCGCTGCGGCGCTGCCGGAAAGTCAGGTGAGCGCTTCGGCGAGGAACGCCCGGGTGGCAGCGAAGGAGCGCTCATCGGCGAGCCGGTGATAGGCGACGCCGGGGACGGCGCCTGGCACGGCATGCTGGTGGGTGAAGCCGTGCATGGCTCCGCCGTAGATGATCAGCTGCCAGTCCGCCCCGGCGCGGTCCATTTCCTCGGCAAAGCCGGTGACATCGGCCATCGGCACGTGCGGGTCGAGAGCACCGTGGCAGGCCAGCACCCGGGCCTTGACGGCACCCGGCTCGGCCGGGCGGGTGGTGACGAGGCTGCCGTGGATGCTGACGGCGGCGGCCAGGCCGGCGCCGGACCTGGCCAGGGTCAGCGCGGCCAGCCCGCCGAAGCAGAAGCCAACCGCGGCGAGGGGTTCCCCGGCAAGCCCGCAGCCGGCGAGCTCGGCCAGCCCGGCTTGGGCCCGCCCGGCCAGCAACCCGGGATCGTCGCGCATCGCGGTAAGGGAGCCGATCACCCGCTCACGGTCGCCCGTTACCCCGTCGCCGAGCATGTCACAGGCGAACACGACGTACCCCAGGGCCGCGTACCGGCTGGCCTGCCCGCGGGCGTGGTCGTCGAGACCTGCGCCGCCGTGGACCAGCAAGATGCCCGGATGCGGCACCCCGCCGGTATCCCAGTACAGCTCGCCGGTCAGCGGAGTGTCCTGGTCGGCATAGGCCACGGTGCGCGTGGTGAGCGGCACAGTCCCTCCTCATGCGTACAATCACCGCCGCCCGCAGACGCCCCGGATCAGATCACTGCCCCACACCACGTGACCGGCGGCTTCCGTTCACCGGCCCATCCCCTCCGTTACGTGCGACTCCGGGCACTGGGCGTCCGCTCAGTCGAGGCACGCAGCAACGGGCTGGTCTGCGCCACCGGGCTGTGAGGGGGCCGGCGAGCTCGTCTATTGTGCTGGGGTCCGGTCAGTCTACGGCGTCGGCGGTGGCCGGTCCGGGCCGGGCGCGCGAACCGCCCTGGGCCGGGGCGGGGGTGTGCTGTGTTTTCGGCGGCGTGATGGCGAGCGCGCTGAGCGCGGCCAGCAACGCGAAGCCGGCACAGGCGGCGAGCGCGGGCTTGAAGCCGTCGGTGACGCTTGCGGGCGTGCCGAGGTGCCCGTGGGCGGCGAACACCGCGCTGACAACGGCGATCGCGAAGACGGCGCCGAAGCGCTGCATCATGTAGTTGATTCCTGATGCCTTGCCCAGGTCATGCCGCGCGACGGCGTTCAGCACGGCGGTGGGTACGGTCGGCAGCGCCATCGAGACGCCGACGCCTGCGATCAGCAGGGCGATGTCCAGCTCGACCCAGTTCGCCGAGAGCGAGCCTGCGATGGCGACCCAGGCGAACCCGGCGGTCTGCAGGAAGAGCCCGGTGGCCATGAGCGGGCGGCGGCCGAGCTGGAACTCCTGGGTGACCAGGAAGCCGGCGGCGAAGATCGCGCCGGTCATGAGGAAGGTCGTGGCGTTGCCGACCGCGAACGCACGGATGCGAAACAGCCGGGTGGTGGCTTAGCTGGGTATGGCGGCCTGGCTGCGGATCAGCTGCGCCACCGAGGCGAAGTCGGCGTCGCCGTATCCTGCGGCGCAAGCGGCGTCCAGGAAGTCTTTCGCCGCGCTGGTGAGCGGGTGCGGCGCAGCGCCGAGCGCTGCCAGGGCCAGAGCGAGGTCCTTGCTCATCAGGGCCGTGGTGAAAGAGACGGGTGACGTCCCTGGGCTCAGGAAGGCGTCGCGCTTGTACCCAATGAAGGGTGAGGCAACCGCGCTGCTGGCGAAGGTGTCATATGCGGTGGCCGGGTTGATGCCCGACCGCTCGGCCAGGGCCAGTGCCTCGGCGATGGCCTGGTTGGTGGCTGCGATGAGGATGTTGACCGCGAGCTTCATGGCCGCGCCCGCGCCCTGCGGGCCGAGGTAAAGCTGCGCCTTGCTGAGCGTGGCCAGTACGGGCCGGGCCCGGTCGAAGGCCTCCCGCGGGCCGCCCGCCATCACGGTCAGCGCGCCCTGCTCGGCCAGGGCGACACTGCCCGACACTGGTGCGTCAAGGAAGGCCACGCCGTGCGAGGCGGCCCGGGCGGCGATCTCCCGGGCAGCGTCCGGGCCGATGGTGCTCATGTCCACAGCCACGGTCCCAGGCCGGGCGGCGGACAGCACGCCATCGGGGCCGCAGAGGACGGCCTGGGCCGCGCCAGCGTCGGACAGCATGGTGATGACGATGTCGCACGCGGCGGCGAGCGCACGGGGAGAGTCGGCAAGCACCGGCCCGGCACTGGCAAGCGGGGCAGCCCGGCCCGGTGTCCTGTTCCAGACGATGAGCGGGAATTCGCTGGCCGCTATGCGGCTGGCCATCGGGAGGCCCATGTGGCCTAGCCCGATGAAACCGACCCTGGTCAATGCCGTCAGCCCTTTGGGTCGGCGCCGTCGAGCGCGGCCGTGGCCACCCGGGTCTCACCCCGGCCCGCCGGGGTGTTGAGGTGGGACTGGCTTTCGCGCAGCGTATTGAGCGGGCCGCCGGCCGTCCAGTACGTGCGCCCGGCAACGAGGAGTTCCTCGGCGGGGAACTTGGTGATGACCTCACAGCCATCCGCGGTCACCACCAGTTCCTCTTCGATCCTCGCGGCAGACCAGCCATCACTGGCCGGCCAGTACGTTTCCAGGGCGAAGACCATGCCTTCCTGCAGCGTTTCCGGATGGTCGAGGGACACCAGCCGGCTGAAAATCGGCTTTTCCCAGATGGACAGGCCCACGCCGTGCCCGTACTGCAGGCCGAAGGCGGCGGTCTCGTCGGCGAAGCCGAACTCAGCGGCCGGCGGCCACAGCGACACGATGTCGGCCGTGGTTGCGCCCGGCTTGACCAGCGCGATGGCCTGGTCCATGTATTCGCGGCAGCGGACGTAGGCATCCCGCTGCGCCCTGGACGCACTGCCCACTGCGAACGTCCGGTAGTAGCAGGTCCGGTAGCCCAGGTGGCTGTGCAGGATGTCGAAGAACGCGGGATCCCCGGGCCGGATGAGCCGGTCGGAGTACACGTGGGGGTGGGGTGAGCAGCGCTCGCCGGAGATGGCATTGACACCCTCGACGTACTCGCTGCCCAGGTCGTACAGGACCTTGCTGACCAGCCCGACGCACTCGTTCTCGCGCACCCCGGGGCGGAGGAACTCGTATAGGTCGCTGTAGGCCGCGTCTACCATGGAGCACGCCTGGGCCAGCAGGGTGATCTCGTCCCGGGTCTTGATCCGGCGCGCTTCCATGAATACCTGCTGGCCGTCGACCGCGGTGATCCCCGCCGCGGCCAGCGCGGCGAGCACCGGCATCTCGGCCACGTCGATGCCGAGCGGCTCACCGGCCAGGCCATGCTCACGCAGGACTTCCACGACTTTGCCGGCCACATCCTCGGCGATCCCGGCTGCCGGGTGGAAGGCGCCCCGCAGCGTGGAGATGCCGGCGCGGGCGCCGGTGCGCGCGGCACCCTCCGGAGTGGCCGGCCCGCCGGTGTGGTCAAGCCATGGGTTGTAGAGCTGATGGTGACGGGCGGCGGACCCGAAATCCCAGACCACCGGCTCGCCGCCGCGGGGCAGCAGGGCGAAGCGGATGAGCTTGTCCATTGCCCAGGTGCCGATGTGGGTCGAGGTCATGTAGCGGATGTTGGCGAAGTCGAAACTCAGCAAGGCCCCCAGGTCCGACCGTTCCAGCTCCGCGTTCAGCCGGGCCAGCCGCTCGGTGCGGAGCCGGCCCAGGTCCGCGCGGGTCTCCCAGTCCACCGCGTTCGGGCCAAATGTCTGGCCGATCGTCATCGCCATGGCCTGCCGCTCCTTGACTCGTTCCGGCCGCCTCCACGTCTGCTGGCGGAAGGCCGCGGTCCCCGCACGGTTGCCATCCGTAGTATCGCTCGTGAACACTTTATGTCAAGGGTTACTGAACGATGTGCGAGCTGTATAGTTCTGACAACCGTTAGGACTACTGGGTGGGGGCGCGCTTACTTGAACGTGAACGTAGGCAGCCTGATCCGGCGGGAGCGCCAGAAGCAGGGACTGTCGCTCCGGGAGCTTGCCCGCCGGGTCGGTGTCTCGGCCAGCATGCTGTCCCAGGTGGAAACCGACAGGACCCGTCCCTCTGTGAGCAGCATCTACGCGATCGCCACCGAGTTGGGACTGTCCATCGATGCGCTGCTGTCCGGGGAGGCAGCCGCAGTCGGCCACCAGGTGCGCCGGGGATCCGTCACCCAGTCAGCTGGCGGGGCGGCCTGCCAGCTCGTCGCGCCGGAACAGCGGCGCAAGCTGGAACTGGAGTCCGGGGTGACCTGGGAGCTGCTCAGCGACCTGCTGCCGCACCTGGTGGACTTCATGTACGTCACCTACGAGCCCGGCGGCCGGTCCAGCTCGTCTGGCAAGATGATGAGGCATACCGGCACGGAGTTTGCTTTCCTGCTGCGCGGCAAGCTGAAGATCCAGGTCGGGTTCGACGAGTACATCCTGCAGCCGGGAGACGCCCTTGCCTTCGACTCCTCCGAGCCGCACCTGCTGGTGAACGAGGGCACCGAGCAGGCCGAGGGTATCTGGTTCGTCCTGGGGAGGCGGCTGACGCCGGAATCACACGTCCCTCGCCGGATGACGTCCGTGGACGGCACGGACGTCCGCCGTCCTGGGGACTGATTCCCCAGTCCCCGCCGGCGAGCGGTCGGCGCTCCGTACGGAGATGGCGGGTCCTGCCTCCGCCTCCGTGGTGGCCGCACTTAGGCGGCCAGCCATCGGATGGCAGCCCGTTATGCGACCGTTGCCAGCCGTGTTCCTTCCCGGCTCTTGCGCCCGCTCGGTGACCGCATTACTATCCACTGAACACTGTGTACGCCGTCGCTGAACATTAAAGTCTTTTGGCGGCCCGTCCAGCACTTCGATGGGATAGAGATGGCGGATTCCTTTCGCGTAGGCATAGGTGACGTCCCGCCCGTGCCCGGCCTCGGCCCCGACCAGGGCTGGGTCGGGATGACTGTGCAGTTCCTGGTGGACGCGGCCGGGGCGGGGGCCGAGCACGCCGTCTTCGGCCGTGCCGTCTTCGCTCCCGGTCACGGAGAGCACCAGTGGCACCGCCACCCCGGCGCCGAAGAGTTCGCCCTCATCGTCCGCGGTCAAGGCATCGTGCTGGACGGGGACAATGAGATCCCAGTGTCAGCCGGGGATGTCGTCTTCCACCCCAAGGGAGCGTGGCACGGCTTCCGCAACACGTCCGCGTCCGAGGAGGCGGAGATGATCTGGGGCTGGGCCGGCGCCGCATCGCGGACAGAGGCCGGCTATGAGCTCCGCTATCCGCCGCGGTAACAGGTCAGGGGCAGGGGCCGGTCATGGGTGACATGGTGGGTGCGCGGCCAACGAGCCGCGCCCAGGCCTGGGGAGCCGAGGTTGCCGCGCTGAGCCGCTTCCTGGCCTTGCATTGGCGCCGGTCGGCGGGGATCTGGGTGGCCACCGGGCTGCTGTTCGCGGCGAGCAAGGTGTTCCAGCCCCAGAGCCTGGGCAGCAGCTCCCTAGCCGCGCTGTGGCCCTTCGCGGCCGTGCTCATCCTGGCCGCCATCGGCCAGACCCTGGTAGTGCAGCAACGCGGGATCGACCTGTCCGTTCCCGGGTTCATCTCGCTGACCGTGGTGCTGGTCACCCACCTCCCCAACGGCAACTCAGCCAAGCTAGGCCCAGCGATCCTGCTGGCCTACGCGATCTCGCTAGCCGCGGGCCTGGCCAACGGCCTGCTGATAACCCGGGTCGGGATCACGCCGATCGTCCAGACACTCGGCATGAACGCCATCCTGTATGGCATCAACCTGGGGATCTCGCAGGGCACGCCGACCCAGACGACGCACGCGCTGCAGTCCTTCGCCAGTACCTCGCCGGCGGGGATCCCCCTTCCGCTGATCATCGCCGTCGCCGCCGTCATCATCACCGAGCTGATCGTCAAGCGCACCAGCTCCGGCCGCCGGTTCGAGGCCTCCGGCGCCAACGCGGCCGCCGGCAGCGCTGCCGGACTGCGCGGAAACCGCTACCAGGTCTCGGCCTACCTCGGCGCGGCGCTACTCTACTGCACCGCAGGCGTGCTGCTGGCCGGCATAGTCTCGCAGCCCGACCCGTTCCAGGGGGACAACTACCTGCTTCCCTCGGTGGCCGCCGTGGCGCTGGGCGGCACGTCGCTACTCGGCGGCCGAGGCAGCGTCGTGGCCAGCGCGGTAGGCGCGCTGTTCCTCAGCCAGCTGCAGCAGTTCGTGCTGGCCACCGGCGCCAGCGCCGCGGTGCAGAACCTCGTCCAGGCTGGCGCGCTGGCGCTGGCGGTCACCGTCTACGGCCTCCGGCTGCGGCCGGGCCGGCTGCTGGGCCGATGGCGGGGCCGCCCGTCGGCTGCGACACAACCTGCCGAGGCCGGAGATACCGGGCCCGGACCGTACGACGGCCGGGCTCCCGCGACCAAAGGCCAGACCGGAAGGGCCTCCCCGTGATCCTCCATGCATCACCGCGGCCAGACAGAAGCCCCTGGCTCCAAGCCAATACCTGTCGCTATGAAGCGGCACACACCTAGGAGTGACCGAGATGAGACACAACCCAACCGGCGAAAACAAGCGCAGACCGCGCTGCCGCGGCGTGATCATCGGTGCATCAGCGGTGGCGGTGCTGTCCCTCACCGTGGGCGCCTGCAGCAGCAGCGGCAGCAGCAGCGCCAGCGGCAGTTCAGCGGGCAGCCAGTCAACGGTGTCCAGCAAGTATCCGTGGTGCGGGCCCAAGCAGGCGTCCATCGCGCTCGCCGACGGTTTCGGCGATAACACCTGGCGAGAGCTGACCCGGTATTCGGCGGTCCTCGTCGCCGCGCAGTGCCCCAGCGTGACCAAGTATGTCTACACCAACGGCGAGGGCAACACCCAGAAGGCGATCTCCGACATCAACTCCCTGGTGGCCCAGGGAGTCAACGCGATCGTGGACTTCCCGGACGCCGGCAAGGCGATGCTGCCGGTGCTGACCAGGGCCTACCAGGCTGGGACGATCGTGGTCCCCTACCGGGTCTTCCCCGGCGGTACGGCGGGCCAGAACTATAACGCCTACATCTCCACCAACTTCACCTCGGCCGGCGTGCTATGGGGTCATGACGTGGTTACCGCGCTGCACGGCACGGGCAACGTCGTGTTCCTGGGTGGGCCGCCGGCCAACTCGCAGAGCCTTGCCGAGTATCAGGGCCTGGAAAGCGTGCTCAAGAACTACCCGGGCATCCACCTCCTCGGTCAGCAGCCCTACAACGTGACCAACTGGGATCCGGCGACGACCGAGCAGGTCGTGGCGTCGCTGCTGTCGAAGTATCCGACGATCAACGCGGTGGTCAGTGACTTCGGCACCGCGCTGGCTGCGTCCTTCCCGCAGTTCCAGAAGGCCGGCCGGCAGATACCCGTGATCGCGACCGAGGACGGGAACTCCCTGGGGTGTGACTACAAGTCCATGCGCGCGAGCAACCCCAACTTCGAGCTGTTCACCGTGTCTTCGCAGACCTGGATGGTGGAGTACGCCATGCGGTACACCATCGCCTTGGCCACCAAGGGAAAGGTGCCATCGTCCACAGTCGTCCCGCAGCAGAACTTCGAGAACTCGGTGACTGGCCAGCCGCACCCGCCGGTCTGTGACAGCTCCCTGCCGCCCACGGCCATCATGTCCAGCGGCCTGACGTCGGCCCAGCAGCTGGCGGCGCTCCAGGGTGCCATTCCTAGCCTGAGCTCGCTGCGCTGACCAGCGTGGCCCGGCCGCCGCCAGGCGGCCGGGCCACGCTCCACCACCGGCCCGACCGATTGAGGAGAAACCCGATGGCGGTGACAGCGCAAGACGTCCGGGTGCTGCGGCTCGCCGAAGTGTGGAAGAGCTTCGACGGCGTCCATGCGCTCAAGGGCGTCACCTTCGAGGCGCAAGCGGGGGAGATCCACGCCCTGCTCGGGGAGAACGGCGCGGGCAAGTCCACCCTCATGGCGATCGCTGCAGGCTCGCTGCGGCCGGATCGTGGCCGGATGGAGCTGCGGGGCGAACCCGTCGAGGATGCCACGCCGGCCGCCATCCGCCAGCGCGGCCTGTCCATCGCCTACCAGCACCCGGCGCTGGTTCCCGACCTGACCGTGGCGGAGAACATCGCCATGTGGCTGCCCAGCCAGGTGCGGTCGGCCGGAAAGGGCGCTGCGGCCTGGATGCGATCGCAACTGGCCCGGGTCGGCTGTACCGCCGGGCTAGGACAGCGGGTCAGCAGCCTTAACGTCGCCCAGCGGCAGTTGCTCGAAGTGGCCAAGGCGCTGGCCGCCGACCCCGCGGTGCTCATCCTCGACGAGCCAACCGCCGCCCTGGGCGCCGATAACTCAGCGACCCTGTTCGCCGAGCTGCGCCGGCTGGCTGCGGCCGGCGTGGCCGTCGTGTATATCACTCACCGGCTGGCCGAAGTGCGGGAACTATGCCAGCAGGTGACCGTGCTGCGAGACGGGACGGTGCGGGGCAGTCTCCCGGTGGCCGACGTCTCCGACGCGCAACTGCTGGAACTCATCGTCGGGCGGGCGGTGACGACGGAATTCCCGCCCAAGACTGCCGCAGCGGCGACGGAGCGCCCGGTACTGGACGTTAAGGACCTGTCGGCCCGGGCGTTCCATGACGTATCGCTGACCGCCAACGCTGGCGAGATCGTCGGGCTGGCGGGCATCGTGGGTAACGGGCAGAGCGAGTTCCTCCGCGCGCTGGCAGGGCTGGGGCACGCGTCCGGCACCGTGACCGTGAGGGAGACGGCCCTGCGTACCGGCCGCCCGGAGGCCGCGCTTAAGGCCGGCGTGGTGTACCTGTCGGCGGACCGGCTCGGTGAGGGCCTGTTCGGCACCTTGTCCGTGCGGGAGAACGCGCTGGTGTCGGTGCTGGGGCAGTTCAGCCGGGGGGGCCTGACGAACTTGCGGGCGGAGACACGGGCCGTCGAGCGGGAACAGAAGGAACTGTCGATCAAGGCCTCTTCCCCCGAGTCCAACGTTCTCAGCCTGTCTGGCGGCAACCAGCAGAAGGTGCTGCTGGCCCGGGCGCTGCTCAACCAGCGTGCCACGCTGCTGCTCGCAGACGAGCCCACCCAGGGCGTGGACGTCGGCGCCCGGGCCGAGATTTACCGGATCCTCCGCCAGGTGGCCGCGTCCGGGACCGCCGTGGTCATCGTGTCCTCCGACATCCGGGAGCTGGAAGGGCTCTGCGACCGCGTCGTAGTCTTCTCCTCTGGGCACGCCGTCGCCGAGCTGCGCGGCAGCGAGGTCCGGGAGGACGCCATCGCGCACGCCATGCTGACCTCGACCAGGGGGCGCAGGCAGGAGGAGAGCCGCAGTGGCGCGCCGGAGGGGGCACTGGGCCGCCTGGGCGGCTGGCTGCGCCGGGCCGGACGGGGCGATTACGCCGCCTGCGCGGTGCTGGCCGCCGCCATCGTTGTCCTGGCTCTCTACACGCAGGGCCACAACTCCCGGTACCTGTCCAGCTTCAACCTGACCTCGCTGACCGTGCTGATTGCCGCGCTGGCTTTCATCTCGTTCGGCCAGGAATGCGCGATCCTTACCGGGGGCATCGACCTGTCCGTGGGTCCGCTGGCCGGCCTGGTTGTGGTAATCGGCTCATTCTTCGAAAATGCCGGGCACAGCGTCGGCGTCCTCGTGGCCGGCTTCCTGATAATGCTGGCGGTCGGCCTGGCGGTGGGACTGCTGAACGGCAGTATGGTGCAATTCGCCCGGTTCACGCCCATCGTAGCCACACTGGTCACCTACATCGCGATCCAGGGCATCTCGCTGGTCCTGCGCCCCTTCCAGGGCGGTTACATCTCCTTCTCCATCATCAAGGCGATCAACCGCAGCGCCGGGCCGGTGGCCATCGCCTTCCTCCTGGCCGTCGTCGTAGCCGTGGCCATGGAAGGCGCCCTGCACCGGTCCCGCTGGGGCCGCAACATCCGGGCCATCGGCTCCGACAGAGCCGCCGCCTTCCGGCTCGGAGTGCGGCCCGCGGTCACGGTCGTCGGAGCTTACGTGGCATCGTCACTGTTCGCGTGCGTCGGCGGGGTCCTGCTGATGGCCCAGGTGGGCGTGGGCGATCCGACCCAGGGAGTGACCTACACGCTGGCCTCGGTCACCGCCGTCGTGCTCGGCGGGACCAGCATCTTCGGCGGCCGGGGGTCGTTCATCGGCGCGCTACTCGGCGCGATCTTGGTCGAGCAATTGCTGAACGTGACCACTTTCCTGCAACTGTCGCAGGCCTGGCAGTACTGGTTCCAGGGAGTGCTGGTCATAGTCGCGGTCGGCATCTACACCCAGGCGCGGGCCCGGTCCGGCGGCGGGCTAGCGCAGGTAACCGCCGGCTGAGCGCCCAGCGGGAAACACAGCGAGGGAGCAAAGCAGGCAGATGCACGCACTGGTCTTCTCAGCACCCGGCAAGGCGGAGGTCACAGAGGCCGGCTGTCCGGCGCCCGGTGCGGGTGAGGTCCTGGTCCGTTCGCGCGCCGTCGGGATCTGCCACTCCGACCTGGAGTTGCTGGCCGGGCGGTACATCATCCCGATCCGGTACCCGATCACCCCCGGTCACGAGTGGGCCGGGGAAGTGGCCGAGGTCGGCCCCGGCGTGGAGGGCTTCAAGCCGGGAGACCCAGTCGTCGGCGAATGCGTCGTCGGCCCTGGTGGCCGCGACCACTTCGGGTTCTCCATCCCCGGGGCGGCCGCTGAGTACTTTGTGGCGCGCGCGGAGTGGCTGCACAAGATCCCCACGGACCTCACCTTTTCCCAGGGCGCGCTGGTCGAGCCGTTCAGCGTGGCCTACGCCGCGACCCGGGTCGGCGTCATCGATCCGAGCGACCGCGTCGCCGTGCTGGGCGGCGGCCCGATCGGCCTGCTGTCCGCAATGGCCGCCGTGGGCCGTGGTGCGGCCGTCACGCTGATCGAGCCGCGGCCGGACCGGCGGGCCAAGGCCACCGAGCTCGGCGTGTCCTCCGTCCTCGACCCGGCCACTGCGGACCTGGTCGGCCAGGCCCGCGAGCTCACCGACGGTGACCTGTTCGACGTGGTCATCGAATCGGCCGGGCACCCGCAGGCGATGGCCCAGGCCCTCACCCTGGCCGGTAACCACGGCCGGATCGTGTACGTCGGCATCGACGTCGGCGGCACGGTCCCGGCCGAACTGGGCCTGATCCAAGCCAGGTCGTTGCGCATCCAGGGCATCGTCGGCTCGGCCGGCATCTGGCCGCAGGCGATCAGGTTCCTGGCCAGCGGCGTTGTGGACCCGACCCCGATCATCACTGCCCGCTACCCGCTCGACGCGGCGACGGACGCACTTGGCGCGGCCAGCCTGGGCTCGGGCAATATCAAGGTGCACATCGAGGCCGCCCCGTGAAGGCGGCCGTCTTCCACGCCGCAGGCGACGTCCGGGTCGAACAGGTGCCGGAGCCGCCGCCGCCTGGACCGGGCCAGCTGCTCATCCGGGTCTCCAAAGCGGCCCTGTGCGGAACCGACTCCGCGGAGTGGGACCACGGGCCGCTGCTCGCCAAGCCACCGGTGGTGCTCGGCCACGAGTTCACCGGGACGGTGCTTGCCGCCGGGCCGGGCACGGCCGGGTTCGCGCCGGGCGCCCGGGTGGTGAGCGGAGCCGGGATCTCCTGCGGAACCTGCGAATGGTGCGTCGCGGGCCGGACCAACCTGTGCGCCAGCTACCAGACCCTGGGCTTGCACCGGGATGGCGGGCTGGCCGAGCTGGTCGTCTCACCCGCGTCTATCTGCCGCCAGGTGCCGGACGCTCTCGACGATGCGGCCGCCGCCATGGCCCAGCCGCTTGCGGTTGCGCTGCACGCCGCCCGCCGGGGGCGGGCCGGGTCCGGGCGGTCCTGTGCGGTGATCGGAGCCGGCGGCATCGGCGCGTTCATAGTGGCGGCCGCGGTCGGCCTCGGAGCCGACCCGGTGATCGCCATCGACGTTGCAGACGGCAGGCTGGAGACCGCTGCGGCGCTCGGCGCGGTGGTCACAGTGAACACGGAGCGCGAGGACGGCGCCGCGGCGGTGCGGGCCGCCACCGGGCAGCAGGGCGCGCATGTGGTGATCGAGGCGTCTGGCGTTCCGGCCAGCCCGGCGGCGGCGCTGGCCATGGTGCGCCGCGGTGGCGATGTCGTGCTCGTCGGGCTGCAGTCCCACCCAGTGCCGGTGAACTTGTTTGCTCTGTCCACCCGGGAGGTGGACATGCACGGCACGCTGGCCCACGTCTGCGCCGAGGATCTGGGCGAGGCAGTGAGCCTGCTGGCCAATACGCCGCTGGCCGAGGCCGTGCTCGGCGACGTTATCAGCCTCGACGACCTGGTCGAGGGCGGCCTGCGACCGCTGGCTGAGCGGAAGGCCCGCGGCAAGATCGTGGTGGACGTGGCGGGGTCGGTCTTATCGGCGAGAAGCGTGCAGGAGGACGGCAATGCAGCTAATGCGAGCGCAGAGCCATGTCGGGATAACAGTCCGCGACCTCGATGCGTCTGTGTACTTCTACCACGACCTGCTCGGCCTGGAGATCAGCACGGAGCCGAGCCCGTGGTTCGATACCCCAGAACTTGGAAAGGGTGTCGGCGTGCCCGGCGCTGCGCTGCGCCAGGTCTGCCTGAAACTCGGTGACACGATGCTCGAACTGCTGGAGTACCGGACCCCGCCATCAGATACGCAGCGCCCTCTCCTCTCGCACTGCGTCGGCGCCAGCCATGTCGCTTTCCAGGTCAATGACATCCGGGCCGCCAAGGCCGAACTGGAGGGCAAGGGCGTGCGGTTCTACTCCGACATCAATGTGGTGGACGACGGTGTGCTGGCCGGGTGGCGCTGGGTGTACTTCGCTGACCCGGACAGTTACCCGCTGGAACTCGTCGAGAACGCCTACGAGCGGCCTGGCGGCCACGCCGCGGGCATCGCCCGCTACCTGGAGACCCGGCCCCCGGCCCCGCCTTCAGGATGAGCACGGTCGGCGGCGCGCCCGGGAGCGCGCCCGGAATTGCGAGGTGAGGCATGCGCGCTCTGCGCTTCCATCAGGCCCGGGAGCTGTGCGTGGACGAGGTTCCCGAGCCCGGCCCGCCGGGCCCGGGCGAGGTATTGCTGCAGCCGGTGATGTGCGGGATCTGCGGCACAGACTTGCATGAGTACACCGACGGTCCGATCGTGACACCGGCCAGCCGCCACCCGCTGACCGGGGCAAAGCTGCCGCAGATCATGGGCCACGAGTTCGCTGCGCTGGTGGCCGCCGCAGGGCCTGATGTCACGCATGTCCGGAAAGGCGGCCTGTGCACGGTCATGCCGCTGATCTCCTGCGGCCACTGCCATGAGTGTGTGCGCGGCCAGAATCATCTGTGCCGCACGATGGCGTGCACCGGGCTGAGCAGCGCCTGGGGCGGCCTGGCCGATCTCGCCATCGTGTCGGCCCGGCAGGTCGTGCCGGTCGCCGAGCCGATGACTGCGCAGCAGGCCGCGCTCATCGAGCCCACCGCTGTCGCCGCCTACGGCGTGGACCGGGGCCGGCTCCAGCCCGGGCAGATCGTGCTGATCACAGGGGCGGGCCCCATCGGCTCACTGGCCACCATGTACTCGCTTGCCGCCGGCGCCCGGCGGGTGGTCGTTTCCGAGCCCGACCCGGTCCGGCGGGAACGGGCGGCCAGCTTGGGCGAGGGACTAGGTGAGATAATCACCGTCGACCCGTCCGCCGTGCCGGTCACCGAACTCGTCAACGACCTCACCGGCGGCATCGGTGCTGATCTAGCGGTGGAATGCGCCGGGCACGAGAGCGCGCTGAATCTGTGCATCGACGCGGTCCGCCCGGCCGGCACCGTGGTGCAGACGGCGCTTCACATCCGCCCGGCCGCCATCCGGGCCGAGACACTCGCGCTTAAGGACCTGACGCTCATCGGCACTTGGTGCTACCCCGTGCAGGATTTTCCTCGGGTCGTGGGGCTGGTGGCCAGCGGCCGGCTGCCAGTGGAACGGGTGATCAGCTCGGTGGTGCCGCTGGAATCGGCCGTGACCGGCGGGTTCGACCGGCTTATCACACGCGGCACCGGTGAGGTCAAGGTACTGATCGAGGTGGCCGCGTGACCAGCCTCGGCATCTGGTATGACTTCCGCAACCCGCGCCGCTGGCGCGTGCCTTGGCCGCAGCTCTACCGGGAGACGCTAGACCAGGCGGCCTACGCCGAGGACCTCGGTTTCGGCTCGATCTGGCTGTCCGAGCACCACTTCAGCGAGGAAGGCTACCTCCCCTCCTTGATGGCGGTGCTCGGGACGCTGGCCGCGCGGACCTCTCGAGTCCGGCTCGGCACCGCAGTGCTGCTCGCCCCGCTGCACCACCCGCTGCGGCTAGCGGAGGACCTCGCCGTGGTCGACCAGCTGTCCGGGGGACGGCTGAACGTGGGGCTGGCGCCCGGCTACAAGCCGGACGAGTTCGCCGTGCTCGGTGTGCCCAAGAGCCAGCGCGGAGCGCGTACCGACGAGACCATCGAGATCCTGCAGCTGGCCTGGCGGGCCGAGCCGTTCTCATATGCGGGCAGGCACTTCCGGTTCGACGGCGTGGTAGTCGCGCCCGCGCCGGCGCAACCAGGCGGCCCGCCGATCTGGGTCGGCGGGAATAGCCTGGCCGCGGCCCACCGCGCCGCCCGGTATGGCACCTGCTTCATGCCCGACTCCGGGGCCGGCCCCGACCTGTACCACGCCTACCGGGCAGGGCTTGCCCGGGAGTCCGGGCCGCCGCGCGTGTCCACCAACCGGGTGCTGTTCGCCGCAGCCAGCCGCGAGGCGGCCTGGGAGACCTGCGGTGAGCACCTCCTCTACCAGTTCAACGCCTACCGGCAGTGGTTCTCCGCCGCCGGCGACGACGATGCGCATGGCGCCGAACTGACCGACCCGGCCGTGTTGTCCCCCGACCACTACTTCGTCGGCACGCCTGACGACATCCTGGCCGCCATCCACGCGAGCCAGCAGCGGCTCGGCTATGAGGAGCTGATTTTCTGGGCTAGGCCGCCGGGCCTGCCCATCGAACAGTGCAACGCGTCGCTGGAACTGATCGCCAAGCACGTGCTTCCGGCTCTCAGTGAGGGGGCGAAATGACCGAACAGCCGATCGTGGCCGCCAGCCTCGCCGGGAAGGTCGCGCTAATCACCGGGGGAGCGTCGGGGATCGGCGCGGGCATCGGCCGGGTACTGGCAGCCGCGGGCGCCCGGGTCGCGATCGGTGACCTGGACGGCGAAGCGGCGGAGGCGGTCGCCGGAGGGTTGCCCGGGGCCGCCGCGCACCTGGGCGTGCGGCTGGATGTCACCGACCGGGGCGCGGTCGACGACGGGGTCACGCGGATCGAGCAGCAGCTAGGCCCGGTTGACGTACTCGTCAACAACGCTGGCATCTCCAGCGTCGCGCCCTTCCTGGATATCTCTGACCGGGACTGGGACCGGCTGATGGGCGTGAACCTGCGCGGAGTGCTGGTCGTAACGCAACGGGTGCTGCCGTCGATGCTGCAGCGGCGGTCTGGGCGGATCATCAACATCTCCTCGATGGCGGGCAAGGAGGGGCTTCCGAATCTGGCCCACTATTGCGCGACCAAGTTTGGCGTGATCGGCCTTACCCAGTCGCTGGCCAAGGAGGTGGCGGCGCAGAACGTCACGGTCAACGCGGTCTGTCCGGGTGTGGTCCGCACGCCACTGTGGGACGACCCGGACACCGGGATCCTGCGCCAGCTGGACGGCGAGAAGGGCTGGCAGGCGTTCTTGGCCGGCATCCCACTGGGCCGACCGCAGACCGCCGAGGACATTGGCTACGCCTGCACCTACCTGGCCTCCGACCTAGCCGCCAACATCACCGGGGAAGCACTCAACGTGAGCGGCGGCCAGCAGATGCACTGAAAAGAGGTCAGCCACCGGAGAGGGACATTCAGCGCGGATGTACCGGGCAGACGGCGGTATGACAGGCAGCGGACGGCGATCAGCAAGCCAGGAGGTAGGCCAGATGACGGTACGCGAGGAGGAGAACGCGGGCACGGCGCCCGCCATCGGTAGGGATGAACTGCTGACGCTATACGAGCAGATGGAGGTGATCCGGCGAACCGAGAAAGCCGCGCACGACCTCTTCCTGTCCGGGCTGGTTAAAGGCACCACGCACCTAGCCGCCGGGCACGAGGCGGTCGCCGTGGGCGCCAGCGCGGCTCTGCAGCCTGGCGACTACGTCTTCGCTACCTACCGCGGCCACCACCATGCGATCGCCCGGGGCGCGGCTCCGGCGGAATGCCTCGCCGAGCTCATGAGCAAGGGCACCGGCCTGTGCAAGGCCAAGGGCGGCTCCATGCACCTGACCAAGGCCTCGGCTGGCATGCTCGGCTCCTACGCGATCGTCGGCGCGCACCTGCCGATGGCGGTCGGCGCGGCCTGGTCGGCCAAGCTCCGGGACAGCGGGGAGGTCGCAGTCGCGTTCTTTGGTGACGGCGCGACGAACATCGGCGCCTTCCACGAGGCACTGAACCTGGCGGCCATCTGGTCGCTGCCGGTGCTGTTCGTATGCGAGAACAACCTGTACATGGAGTACACGCCGATCGGAGCGGTGACCCCGGTGGGCCGCCCTGCCGCCGACCGGGCGCCCGCCTACGGGCTCCCCGCCGAGGTCGTAGACGGCAACGACGTGGTACTGGTCGCCGAGGCAGTGGCGCGAGCCGCCGCGCGGGCGAGAGCCGGGGCCGGGCCGACAGTGCTGGAAACCCTGACTTACCGGCACTTCGGGCACAGCCGCACCGACCCGGCCAAGTACAGACCCGCCGAGGAATTGCAGCAGTGGCTGCAGCGGGATCCGCTAAACCTGGCCCGCCAGCGGCTGACCTCCGCCGGGGTCCCCGAGGCCGCACTGACCGCAGCGGCGGACCGGGCGGCCGCCGTGGTGGCAGCGGCGGTGGAGGAGGCGAAGGCCGCGCCGCCGCCCGACCCGGAAGACGCATTCACCGATATGTGGGCGGACGGAGGCTCGGCATGGCGGACCTGATCACCTACCGCGAGGCGGTGGCGGAGGGCATTGCGCGGGAGATGCGCCGCGACCCGGCGGTCGTGTGCCTGGGCGAGGACATCGGCGCGGCCGGCGGCGTGTTCAAGACGGCTGCCGGGCTGTTCGCCGAGTTCGGGCCGGAACGGGTCTGGGACACGCCTATCTCCGAGCAGGCCATTCTGGGCGCGGCCATGGGCGCTGCGATGACCGGGATGCGCCCGGTCGCCGAGATCATGTTCTCGGATTTCTTCGCCTGCTGCTGGGACTACCTGGCCAATGAGATACCGAAGGTGCGCTACATGACCGGCGGGCAAGTCACCGTCCCGCTCGTGGTGCGCACCGCGAACGGCGGCGGGCTCGGCTTCGGAGCACAGCACTCTCAGGCGGTAGAGAACTGGGCGCTGGCCATTCCTGGGCTGAAGATCGCGGCCCCGGCCACCCCAGCGGACGTGGTCGGCATGATGGCTGCGGCCATCCGCAGCGACGACCCGGTGGTTTTTTTCGAGCACAAGGGCCTGTTCGCCAGCAAGGGCGCGCCCGCTCCGGAGGGCCATGTGGTGCCGCTGGGCCAAGCGGCGGTAGCCCGCGAAGGCAGCGACATCACCCTGGTTGCGCTGGCCGCCACGGTGCCGCTGGCCATGGCTGCCGCCGAGCAGGTCGCCGCGGACGGCATCTCTGCCGAGGTGATCGACCTGCGCTCGCTCATCCCGCTGGACATGGCAACGGTGCTCGGCTCCATAGCACGCACCTCGCGCCTGGTCATCGTCGAGGAGAACCCGTACCAGGGCGGATGGGGGGGCACGGTGGCATCGATCGTCGCCGACGACGGGTTCGAGTCCTTGGATGCCCCCGTCCAACGGGTGACAGCCGCGTGCGTCCCGTTGCCGTTCGCCGACGTGCTTGAGCAGGCGGTCATCCCGACCACCGACAAGGTGGTGGCCGCGATCCGGCGCTTGACCAGCTACTGAGCACGGCAGCATGTACACGGCGCCGGTCACCGCCGCAACGCGCGGGCGCTTTTAAGCGGACCGGCCGGTCATACGGCTTCGGCTACGTTCCGGGTCAGTAGCATCGCCGCGCAGAACGAGCGGTACACCGCCAGCGGATCCGCGCCGGTGAAACGCAGGTTCCGCGGCCCTGCCCGCTCGACGCCGCGAACCCAGGTGGCCGCCTCCGCAATGTCGGCCGTCCGGACGGACACCACCAGGTCAGCCCCGCCGAGTGGCGGCGGCTCAGTCCCGGCAGCACTGGCTACCGCCGTATACGCGGCTTCCTTGATCAGTTCGCAGGCACGGTCGGGGTGCAGGCTGTGCGCGGCTAGCCTGCTGATCGGTTCTTTGACGACTGCAGTGTGCACGCCGGGAATGAGCGCCTTGGTCTCCTCGCACGCGTGCCTGTCCCCGGTTACGAGAACCACCGGCACGCCGTAGTGCGCAGCGACCAGCGCGTTAATGCCTGCCTCGCCCGTGACGACTTCGCCCAGCCGGGCCTCCACGACCGCGCGGGGGTTATAGGTGTGCGACAGCCCTGCCGGGGCCCCGGCTGAACCGTGATAGGAAACGAACAGCACCGCGTCGAAGCTGTCGTCGAGACCCTGCATCATGTAGAGCGGTTTATGGCTGCCGGAGATATAGGAGGCTTGCCCGGCTATGGCGCCGGGCGGCAAGTTGCGCATCGTGGAGTGCGAGTCATTTACGACCACTTCGGTCGCCCCGCCCTCGACCGCTCCGCCGATCGCCGCGTTGACCTCGTCGAGGAGCAACCGCCTGCCCGCGATCGCCTCCGGCCCGTCGCCGACGCACTGCGCCCAGTCGACGATGCCGGCGGTTCCCTCCATGTCGCTGGACAGGTAGACCTTCATATCAGCCTTCTCTCGATGATGACCGGGGTGTCGTCGCTGGCCTGCAGCACGGTGAGGGTCGATTCCGGCCGTCGCGGGCGCAGGGCGGTGGCCAGCGGCTCCCAGGCGGTCGCCCGCATCGTTTCCCGCAGCACCGCCCTGGCCTGGGACATCAGCCCACGGCCGACAGCGGACACCGTACCGCGGGCAGCGCGTGCGCTATTCCTGCCAACCTGAGGAGTGCCTTCGGCTCGTGACCGACAGGATTCTTGACAAGCCGATCCCCTCATGGGTCAAAGGCACTTTCATGCGAAAAAGCGGGCGCTAATCCAGGGGAAAGCCCGGGCTAGCTGTCAGGCTGGAGCGCTTTGAGCAGCTGGCTGCGCGGTGGGCAGAAGACGTCGAGCTCCAGGCAGGTGGAGTCATGGGTGCGGGCTCCGTGCGGAACCCAGGGCGGTACGACGGCGACATCTCCGCGCCGGAGGATCCGTGCGTCATCGCCGATCCAGAACTCGAATTCGCCGTCGAGGACGACCACGATCTGCTCCTCGACGTGGGAATGCGTCGGTGCCTCGGTGCGCGGGTCGAAATGAACGTGGTTGACGAGCACCCCGTCGCCCAGCACCGGCCGGAAGGTAAGGCGAGGTGCGAAACTCAAGGGATCGATCTCGTCCACCCGGAC
>JAFAPY010000281.1 GCA_019246795.1 Streptosporangiaceae bacterium
CGATTTATCTTGTAGTACCAGACCAGGGAATAGATTCCGAGCGTGATCAGCGGCCATACCAGCCACACGAGAAAGATATTCCTGGTCTTTCCTGCGCGACCTTCCATCGCGTGCTCCTAGCCTAGGTAATGAGCGTGCATCCGGCGCGCTCGCAGACACTCCGGTCTGCTGCTCCAGTCGCTGCAGGCAGCGGAATGTGCGGAGCACGGGGGCCCGGCGGGGCTTTGCGTCCGCCCGCGGCCTGGCCAGCCGCGCACCCCGGCCCGTGCGCGACCACAGCCGCGGACGGGTCGGGCCAGGCCCGGCAACCTCGCCTGATCGCCATGGGCTGCCTCCTGACCGGCCCATCTGCTCCGTGGATGGAACTACTGTCGCCGGGGCCAGGGCCGCAGTCCCTAGGGAGACTCCCTAATTCGCCCCCGGGCAAGCCCGGCAGGCGGGCGGCTGCCACACCTGGTACGGCGTGCCGCACTTGACCCATCCGAGTCGCTGCATCTGGGGTTCGCTCCACGTCCCTAATGCAGCTAAAATGCCGCGGTGCCGGTTTTGTTCGCGCTGCTGACGGCGCTGGCCAATGGCACAGCGTCGGTCCTGCAGCGGATGGCCGCGGCCAGTGCTCCCTCCGCCAAGGCACTGCACCTGTCCTTGTTCGGCTACCTGATCAAGCGCAAAGTGTGGCTGGCCGGGATCGGCATGGTCGTGGTGGCCTCGGTCTGCCAGGCCGTGGCGCTGGCCACTGGCCCGGTTGCCCTGGTGCAGCCCATCTTCATCATCGAGTTGCCGTTCACCCTCCTGCTGGCGAGCAGGCTGGTCCGGCGCAAGCTGTCGCGGCAGACCTGGTCTGCCGTCGTCTTGGTCACGGCCGCCCTCTGCGCCGGGCTTGCGGCCGCCGCCCCGTCCGGCGGCGGGACGTCCGCGAGCGGGAAGGTATGGGCGGCGGCCCTGATCAGCACCGGCATCTTCGAGGCGGTGGTGATCACCGTCGGCGTGCGGACCCGTGGCAACGTCCGCGGCGCGGCGTTCGGCCTGGCCGCCGCCTGCGGTTACGCGCTGACCGCGACGCTGATGAAGAGCGCGATGGCGGCGCTGGAGCACGGGATCGGGCCGTTCTTCAGCTCCTGGCAGCTGTACGGGACCGCCGTGGCCGGGGTCGGCGCGCTCTTCCTGTTGCAGAACGGCCTGCAGGCGGGGTCGCTGGTCGCCGTCCAGCCGCCGCTCACCTTCGGCGACGCGCTGATCAGCATCTGCTACGGGGTGACCGTCTTCGGCGAGAACATGCGGACCGGCGGCTGGCTGCTCGTCGTGCAGATCGTCGCGCTGATCGCGATAGCCATCGGCTGCATCGAGCTCTCTCGCTCGCTGGCCGTGGTACACAGCCCGCTGATCACGGGGCACGATCCCCAGCCCGCGGCGGAGTTACGCCGCTGACCGCGACATTCTCCGGACCACGGCACGGGAGTCCCATGCCCGGTCGGAGTAGCCGTGCGGACGGCTGACCGGTTCACGGGCAGGCGATCATGCGGGGCTAGCGCCGCGACCGCCGGGCATCGCGACCACCTGCCGTGCACCGGCACGTGCACCATCGTTCGTTCGGCCCAAAGCTGACCGGCGGAGTGCGGCGCGGTCCGCCGGGCCGCGGCGGTGAGCGGAGCAGGACCCCCGGGGTGTGAGCTCAGTGCTTTCTGGAGCGCGCGCGTCGGGCAAGCCGCCGCGCGGCCGCTCAGTGCACTTCCCAGGTGTCGTTGCCTGCGAGCAGGGCGGCGAGGTCGCCGGGGCCGCTGTGGCGGCGGGCGGCGGCGATCTGGTCGGCCATCAGCTCGTCGTAGCTGGACTGGGTGACCTGGCGGAACACGCCGACCGGGATGTGGGCGAAGTCCGCGGTGTCCAGCCGGGACAGCGCGAACGCGTACGACGGGTCGTCGCGGTGCGCGTCGTGGGCGATGAGCGTGCCCGGGTCGGCGCCCGCCACGTCGACCGGCTCGAGCTGGCCGTGGCTGCCGAAGCGCAGCCCCCTGGATGCCCCGGGGCCGAACCGCACCGGCTCCCCGTGCTCGAGCCTGATCAGCCGCTCCGCGCTGGCGGCGGGCTCCTTCAGCGGCGCGAACGCGTCATCGTTGAAGATCGGGCAGTTCTGGTAGATCTCGATGAACGCGGCGCCGCGGTGGTCGGCGGCCGCGCGCAGCACCGAGGTCAGGTGCCTGCGGTCGGAGTCGATGGTCCGGGCGACGAAGCTCGCGTCGGCGCCCAGCGCCAGCGACACCGGGTTGAACGGGTGGTCAAGCGACCCGAACGGGGTCGACTTGGTGATCTTGCCCTGCTCGGACGTCGGCGAGTACTGGCCCTTGGTCAGCCCGTAGATCCTGTTGTTGAACAGAAGGATCTTGATGTTGACGTTGCGCCGCAGCGCGTGGATCAGGTGGTTGCCGCCGATGGACAGCGCGTCGCCGTCGCCGGTGATCACCCAGACCGACAGGTCCGGCCGCGACGAGGCGAGCCCGGTGGCGATCGCCGGCGCCCGGCCGTGGATGGAATGCAGCCCGTAGCTGTCCACGTAGTACGGCAGCCGGGACGAGCAGCCGATCCCGGAGATGACCACGACGTTCTCCCTGGGCACCTCCAGCTCGGGGAGGAACGCCTGGAACGCGGCCACGATGGCGTAATCACCGCAGCCCGGGCACCAGCGGACTTCCTGGTCAGACTTGAAATCTTTAGCAGTCAAACGATCGGCGGCGTGCGGCACGAGCGTGAGTGACGCCAGCCGGGGGCTGCTGTTACCCTCGTTGTGGCGGCCGTTCGGCTCAGGCATGACCGATCACATCCTCAATGACGCCTGCCAGCTCCGCGGCGCGGAACGGAAGACCGCGGACCCGGTTGTAGGAGATCACGTCGACCAGGAAGCGGCCGCGCAGCAGCAGGGCGAGCTGGCCGAGGTTGATCTCGGGCAGCAGCACCTTGTCGTAGCGGCGGAGCACCTCGCCGAGGTTCGGCGGGAACGGGTTGAGGTACCGCAGGTGGGCGTGGGCAACCGGATGGCCGCCGTTGCGCACCCGCCGCACCGCCGCGCCGATCGAGCCGTAGGTAGATCCCCAGCCGATGACCAGAACCCGCGCACTGCCGTCCGGGTCATCGACGCGCAGCGGCGCGATGTCGGCCGCGATCCCGTCAATCTTGGCCTGGCGCAGCCGGACCATCCGGTCATGGTTGTCAGGGTCGTAGGAGATCTCCCCGGTGACGTCGGCCTTCTCGATGCCGCCGATCCGGTGCTCCAGGCCGGGCGTGCCCGGGATCGCCCACGGCCGGGCCAGGGTCGCCGGGTCGCGCAGGAACGGCTGGAACGCACCGGCGTCGGCGCCGGGCGTTGCGAAGGCGAATTCGCTGGCCAGGTCGGGCAGGCTGGCGATCTCCGGGATGCGCCACGGCTCTGAGCCGTTGGCCAGGTAGCCGTCGGACAGCAGGATCACCGGGGTCCGGTACTTCACCGCGATCCTGGCCGCTTCGATCACGGCGCTGAAGCAGTCCGCAGGGCTGGCCGCGGCCACGATCGGCACCGGCGACTCGCCGTTCCTGCCGAACATCGCCTGCAGCAGGTCGGCCTGCTCGGTCTTGGTCGGCATCCCGGTGGACGGCCCGGCCCGCTGGATGTCACAGACGATCAGCGGCAGTTCCACGGAGACGGCGAGCCCGATGGTCTCGGCCTTGAGCAGCATGCCCGGCCCGGATGTGCTCGTCACCGCCAGCGAGCCGCCGAAGGCCGCGCCAAGCGCCGCGCCGACTGCCGCGATCTCGTCTTCCGCCTGGAACGTGCGCACCCCGAAGCGCTTGTGCCTGGCCAGCTCATGCAGGATGTCCGACGCCGGCGTGATCGGGTAGGAGCCGAGGAACAACGGCAGCCCGGACAGCTGCGATGCCGTGACCAGCCCGTAGGCCAGCGCCGTGTTGCCGCTGATGTTCCGGTAGCTGCCCGGGGCGAGCGTCGCAGGCTTGACCTCGTACCTGACAGAGAACGCCTCGGTCGTCTCGCCGAAGTTCCAGCCCGCCTGAAACGCGGCGACGTTGGCCTGCATGATCTCGGGCCTGCCCGAGAACTTGGCCTTGAGGAACCCCAGCGTGCCCTCGGCGGGCCGGTCGTAGAGCCAGGAGAGCATGCCGAGCGCGAACATGTTCTTGGCCCGCTCCGCGTCCTTCCTGGTGATGTCGAAGGACTCCAGCGCCTTGACGGTCATCGAGGTGATCGGCACCGCGTGCACGTGGTACTGCTCCAGCGAGCCGTCTTCGAGCGGGTTGGCTGCGTAGCCGACCTTGGTCAGGTTGCGCTTGGTGAACTCATCGGTGTTGACGATCAGGTCGCCGCCCCGCGGCAGGTCGGAGATGTTGGCCCTCAGCGCGGCGGGGTTCATCGCGATGAGCACGTCGGGCGCGTCGCCGGGGGTGAGGATGTCATGGTCGGCGAAATGCAGCTGGAAGCTCGATACACCGGGGAGCGTCCCGGCCGGCGCGCGGATTTCTGCGGGGAAGTTCGGCAGCGTGGACAGGTCATTGCCGAACGCCGCCGTCTCCTGGGTGAACCTGTCTCCCGCGAGCTGCATTCCGTCGCCGGAGTCGCCAGCAAACCTGATGATGACATGATCGAGCGTCTGGACCTGCTTGGTCACAGCTTGAGGACCTCCTCCGCGCGCCGCGGCCGGGCTGGATGCCAGCCCCACCCCACGGCCGGGGGCATGAGTTAGGACATACAGATTTTACGCTCAAGTAAGCCGTAGAGCGTTCTTCTGTATCGTGATATTCCCAGGTCGTTGTTCGGCCTGGTGTAGCCGATGTAATTGTGACACGTCCGGTAAGAACTCCGGCGCCCGGCTGCCGGGCGCGTCCGGGTACGGGGCCAGGCCCGGGGCCTGCCGCGGCACGTGCTCGCACCGAGGTGACCGGGAAGGAGCGCTATGCACAACCGGCTCGCGAGTGCAGGCGTTCGGGGCCTGCGCGAACGATCGGGAGCGCCATCCACCTCCGCTGCGCCCTCACCGGTACCGGCCCGGCGAGCGCAGGCCTTTGCAGCCCGTGCGAGCGGCCGGTGCCGGGCTGCGGCGAGGACCACAGGTGAGCGGCCAGCAGCCACCGCGGGGCTCTTTGCATAACGGAAACGTTGCCTGACACGAGGTAAGGGGTGGCCGTGCGCGGTTACCTGCTGCGGGGCGCCGCGCTGGCCCGCGCTGTTGCCGGGCTGGCGGCCGCGGCCGTGCTGCTGACCGCCGGCTGCGCCGCCGTCGGCGCAGCGGTCGCGGGCCCGGGCGGCGCTGTCGTGGCGG
>JAFAPY010000282.1 GCA_019246795.1 Streptosporangiaceae bacterium
TCTGGCTGAACCCGTAGCCGTGAAGCGGCAGGTAGATGCCCTGCAGCCAGATGATCAGGACGAACATCAGGCCGCCGCGGCCCAGCCCGGCCAGCAGGCTGGCCAGGTTACCGGCGGTGAACGGCCGGATCCGGAACAGCGCCAGCCGGAACATCGGCTCGGCGCCCCGGGTCTCGACCACGCAGAACACCGCGAGCATGGCCACGCCGCCGGCCAGCAGCCCGACCACCAGCGGGCTGGTCCAGCCCATCGTGTGGCCGCCGTAGGACTAAATTCCTGCCGGGTGTGTTCCCGGCGGCGCGGGGTGCTCCCCGGCGGCGGCGCGGGCGTGCACCCTGCCGCAGGACGGCATCCGCAGCGGCCGGTGCCTCGCTGGGCCGGCGGGTATGGCTTGCGCCGACCTGACGTACACGTCATGATTGCCCCGATGTCTACCGTTGGCTCCCGCTCCGGCCTGCCACGCCGCGCGGTCATCACCACGATCCCGGCCGCCGCGGCGGCATCGGCGGCGGTGCTGGGCACCAGCGGCTGCACCGTGCAGGCCGCCCGCGCCGCGGCGCCCCGGCGATTTTTCTCCGAGCACCAGGCCGCCGTGGTCGCCGACGCGACCGCGCGGATCGCCCCTGGTCCCGCCGATGACCCGGCCGAGGCGGGCCACCCGGGAGCCCGCGAGGCCGCGGTGGCCGGCTACATCGACGCGATGCTGGGCGCGCTGGGCGCTCCGGTGCCGCCGATCTTCGCCGGCGGCCCGTGGAGCAACCGTCACGCGGCCGGCCCCGATCACATGGCGTCGTTCCTCGGACTGGACCCGGTCACGCAGATCGCCTGGCGCGGGCGCCTGGCGGACACCCAGCAGGCCTATGCCAGCGGCATCGCGACCCTGGACCGGCTGGCCGGCGGGGACTTCACCAAGGCGCCTGCGGCCAAGCAGGACGCGATCCTGGCCAGCAAGGCGGCGAGCGCGTTCACCTCGCTGCTGTTCGAGCACACGATCGAGGGCCTGTACGCGAACCCGGAGTACGGCGGGAACCGCGGCCTGGCCGGCTGGAACGACATCGGCTTCCCCGGCGACATCCAGCCGCGCGGCTACCCCAGCGACCAGGTGGAGCGCAGCGACGGGCGCGACCCGGTGGACGACACGCCCATCGTGGCCGACGTGCTGAAGTTCCTCGGCGCGGTGTGACGGTCGCGGCGTGCGCACGGCAATCGTGGTCGGCAGCGGCGCCGGCGGATCCATCGCCGCGATGGAGCTGGCGCAGGCCGGATGGCAGGTGGTGGTCTACGAGAAAGGCCCCAACCACTTCAGCAACATCGGCGGTGAGGGGCCGATCGGCACCGTGTTCTCCAACGACACCCTCAAGATGAACGTGCGCTACTTCGCCGGCCCCGATCCGCGGGTGTTCCCGCGCACCTGGCGGCCGGACGCCAGCTCGCCGGTCGCCCACACCGGCAGCGTCGACGACCTGCCGCAGCTCGTCGGCGGCGGCACCGTGCACTGGGACGCGAAGGTGCCGCGTTTCTGGGACATCGACTTCGAGCAGCTGTCTGCCCTCGGGCCGGTGCCCGGTGCGGACCTGGCCGACTGGCCGTTCGGCTACTCCGACATCGCGCCCTACTACGACGAGGTGGAACAGCTGATCGGCGTGCAGGGAGACGTGACCGCCATCCCGGGCATCGTCCGCAGCCACGCCCCGCGCTCCGGGCAGTTCCCGATGCCGCCGGGGCCGCAGCAGCGCGCATCGATGGCCGTGGCCGCCGGGGCGGCCGCCACGGGCCTGCATCCGTACCCGTTCCCGATGGCGATCAATTCCCGGCCCTACAACGGGCAGCCGGCCTGCAACGACTGCGGGTTCTGCAGCGGTTACGGCTGCCCGATCATGGCCAGGCCGGCCGCGCTGGTCCCGCTGCGGCGAGCGCTGCGCACCGGACGGGTGCGGCTGGTCCCGCAGACCATGGTCACCAGCGTGCGGCTGGCCGGCCCGGCCGCCGCGAGGCGGGCGACCGGGGTGAGCTGGGTCCGGATGACGTCCCGCGGGCCGGTGACCGGCACCGACAGCGCCGACGTGGTGGTGCTGGCCGCCTCGGCCATCGAGACGGTGCGGCTGGCGCTGCTGTCGCAGTTCCCCGACGCCAGCGGCAAGCTCGGCCGCAGGCTGCTGCTGCACTCGTTCGTCGACGGCACCGCGATCTTCACCGACGAGCGGATGCACGCTTACCGCGGCCGGTCGACGACGCAGTGCGCGGAGGACGCCGCCGACCCCGACTTCCCTGGCGCCCGCGCCCACGCCGAAGCCAACGGGCTGCCCTACATCCGCGGCGGGATCATGGAGCTCGGCGGCAGCCAGGACCCGATCAGCGAGGCGCAGTCCTACCAGTTCCTGCTCGGCCTGCTGCGGGCGTCCAAGCCGTTCGGCACCGAGTTCAAGCAGCTCATGCGGTCCTCCATCCTGCGGGACCGGCTGGCAGGCTGCTCGATGGTCGGCAACGACCTGCCCTACCTGGACCACACGGTGACGCTCGACCCCAGGGTCAGGGATGTCTTCGGGCTGCCGGTCGCCCAGGTCACCTGGAGCCCGGGTCAATACGAGCAGGCATCCCAGCAGTTCTGGATACCCCGGCTGAAGGCCATGATGACCAGCGCCGGGGCGGCAGCGGCGCTGGCGGTCCCGGACACCTACAGCAGCGGGGGCCTGCCGACCGGCAGCCATGTCATGGGCGGCATGATGATGGGGGACAGCCCGGGCACCAGCGTGACCGACGGCTACGGCCGGGTGCACGGCCTGGACAACGTCTACGTCGCCGACGGATCGGTCTTCGTCACCTCGGGGGCGCACAACCCGACGAACACCATCATGGCGGTGGCCCTGCGCACCATGCGCCACCTCGCGGGAACGGGGTAACCGGCTACAGCAGGCGGAGCTGGTAGCCGGTCCTGCGCGCCCGCCGCGGCGCGGAGCGGGCGAGCAGCCCGCTGTCTATCGCGGCGAGGAACGGCGACCGGCCCGCGGCTTCCTCGCGGCCGTGCCTGCTGCGCCGCGCCGCGGCCGACAGCAGCAGCCTGCCGCGTGCCCTGGTCATCCCCACGAACAGCAGCCGCCGTTCCTCCGCCTCATCGGCAGCGGTGCCGGGCAGCCGCAGCGGCAGCAGGCCGGCTTCGCACCCGGCCAGGAACACCACGTCGAACTCCAGGCCCTTGGCGGCGTGCAGCGTCAGCAGCGTGATCGCGTCGGCCCGCGGGTCCAGCGCGTCGGTTTCCGCGCCGAGCGCGATCTCGGCCAGGAACCGCTCGGTGTCGCGGCCGCACCGGCGGGCAAGCGGCGCCAGCAGATCTCCCGCGGCACGGATGTCGGTCACGGCCGGGTCCCGGTCGCCCCGGACGGCCGCAAGCGCCCGCACCGTGGCCGCCAGCCGCCGCGGTACGTCGTCGCCGGGGCCGGCGCCGGGCTGGGCCAGCCGCAGCTCCCGGACGATGTCCGCCACTCCGGCGCGGCGGGCGAGCAGGTCATGCGAGCGCTTCTGGAACGGCAGCCCGGCGCGGGCCAGCGCCTGGCCGACCGGCCCGGCCTGCGCGTCGGTGCGGTACAGCACCGCGATGTCGCCCAGCCCCAGCTTGCCGTCGTCGTGCCCGTCGGCGCGCCCGCTGTCCAGGCTGTGGAACGACGTTCCGCCCAGCAGGTGGTCGATGGTCGCGGCGATCCAGCCGGCCTCGGCGTGCTCGTCTGCGGCCTCATCGAAGGTCACCGCAGGATCGGGGGGATCGGGCCGCGCCGCGGCCAGGGCACGGTCGCGGACCAGCGTCGCCGGGGCTATGGCCTGCATCGCGGCGGCGACGACCGCGGGCGATGACCGGTAGTTCGTGGTGAGCTGCACCGTGGTCGCGGCCGGGAAGTCCGCGGCGAACCGGGCGAAGATGCCCACGTCGGCGCCGCGGAACCCGTAGATCGCCTGGTCCGGGTCCCCGATCGCGGTCAGGCCCGCGCCGTCGGCGGCGATCCTGCGGAGCAGGGCGTACTGCGCCGGGTCGATGTCCTGGTATTCGTCGACGCTGACCTGCGGCCACCGGGCGCGCAGCCCGGCCGCGATGGCCGGGTCCCCGGCGAGCAGGTCGCCCGGCATCTCGATGAGGCCGTCGAAGTCGACAAGGCCGCGGCCGGCCAGTTCCTTGCGCAGCGCCAGCTTGGCGTCCGGGTCGGCGTCCAGCCCGGCGAGCAGCGTGCGGCCGCCGCGTTCGGTTCCGGCCAGCTCCGCGGCGGCCGCCAGCCGGTCCGCCTCGCCGGCGACGGCGAACCGCGCGGGCAGCCCGGCCCGGTCGTGATGCTCGCGCAGGATCTGCAGGCCCAGGCCGTGGAACGTGGTCACCGTCAGCTGGCCGGCCTGGGCCGGGCACAGCGCGGCCAGCCGGTCGCGCATCTCCTGCGCCGCCCGCCTGGTGAACGTGATCGCGAGCACGTGACCGGCGGGCACGCCGCGTTCGGTGACCTGGTAGGCGATGCGGTGGGTGAGCGTGCGGGTCTTGCCGGTGCCGGGCCCCGCGATGATCAGCAGCGGGCCGGGCGCGACGGCGGCGGCGCGCTGGCCGGGGTCAAGCCGCTCCAGCAGCGGATCGGCCCCGGTGCCGCCGCCCGGCCGGGCCGGGGGCCGGGGCCCGGGCCGCCCGTTACCGGCTCGTT
>JAFAPY010000284.1 GCA_019246795.1 Streptosporangiaceae bacterium
TTGTGACACGTCCGGTAAGAACTCCGGCGCCCGGCTGCCGGGCGCGTCCGGGTACGGGGCCAGGGCCCGGGGCCTGCCGCGGCACGTGCTCGCACCGAGGTGACCGGGAAGGAGCGCTATGCACAACCGGCTCGCGAGTGCAGACGTTCGGGGCCTGCGCGAGCGATCGGGAGCCCCATCCACCTCCCTGCGCCCTTCACCGGGACCGGCCCGGCGAGCACAGGCCTTTGCGGCCCGTGCGAGCGGCCGGTGCCGGGCTGCGGCAAGGACCACAGGTGAGCGGCCAGCAGCCATCGCGGGGCTCTTTGCATGACGCGAACGTTGCCTGACACGAGGTAAGGGGTGGCCGTGCGCGGTTACCTGCTGCGGGGCGCCGCGCTGGCCCGTGCTGTTGCCGGGCTGGCGGCCGCGGCCGTGCTGCTGACCGCCGGCTGCGCCGCCGTCGGCGCAGCGGTCGCGGGCCCGGGCGGCGCTGTCGTGGCGGGCGTCGCCGCCTGCGTGCTGGTCGCCGCCGCCTGCGCCTACTGCGACCGGCTGGCGCTGTCCGCGGTGCTGGCCCGCCCGGTCAGCGAGGTCGAACAGCCCGACCTGTATCGCCTGGTGCGCGAGCTGAGCACGGCCGGGCGGCTGCCGGTGCCCCGCCTGTACCTGTCGCCGACCAGCCAGCCGAACCTGCTCGCGGTGGGACGCGGGCCGCGCACCGCGGCGGTCTGCTGCACCGAGGGCCTGCTGCGCGCACTTGACGAGGCCGAGCTGCGCGGCGCGCTCGGCCGTGAGCTCGCCTACGCCTCCGGCAGGGACATCCTCGCCTCATCGGCGGCCGCCGGGCTGGCCACCATCGTCACCTTCCCGGCCTGGTTCGTCAGGCTGGTTGTGCCGGGCCGGGCCGGGACCGTGGCGCCCCCGGGCTCGCCGGGCATTGTCGAGGGGCTGCTGATGCTGGTGTTCGGGCCGGTCGCCGCACTGGTCATCAGGCTCGCGGCGCCGAGGGCGCGCGACTTGCGAGCCGACGCGGGCGGGGCCCTGCTGAGCGGTGACCCGGTGGCGCTGGCGGGCGCGCTGCGGGCGATCGACGCCGGGGCGGTGGAGCTGCCGCTTGCCCCCGAGGGACGGCTCATCTCGGTCGGCCATCTCATGATCGCCAGCCCGTTCCGCCCCGATGGAGTCGCCAGGTTGTTTCTTGCGCACCCGCCTGCGGGCGAGCGGGTGCGCAGGCTGGAGGCCCTGGCCGGCTACCGCCGCTGACCATGGGCCGCCTGCCTTCCAAATGGGGCCTGCTTGTGCCGTGCCGCTTGCCGCCCTCGATCGCAGGTCTTTGAAACGGTACGGTCGTTCTGTGCACGTCACTGTTTCCGTGCACGTCTTTCCTGCACTTCGCCAGAGGGGGGAGCATGCGAGTAGAGCGCCAGACCGTCGACCTCAGCGCCTACCCTGACCTCGTGGTCATCTACCTGGGGATGCGGGTGCGCCGGCCACGCGGCCTGGCCTACCTGGTCGGGCTCGGCCCGCAGATCCAGAAGTCGTGGAAGGCGCAACCCGACGGCCTGCTGCTGCACGAAAACGTGATCTGGTCACTGATTCCGCCGCATGTCGGCATGCGGCAGTACTGGCGGGATCTTGACAGCCTGGAACGCTGGACCCGGTCCGAGCCGCACCGGCGGTGGTGGCAGGACTTCCTCAAGGACTCTGGCGGGACGGGCTTCTGGCATGAGGCGTACTTCATGAGCGGCGGCGCCGAGGCAATCTATGACGACATGTCTGCTGCCACCGGCTTCGCGCGGTTCGCGCCAACCCGGCCAGCCCGCGGCGCCGTTTTCTCAGCCAGGCGCCGTGCGGGGCGCGGCGCAGCGTTGACCGCCGCTCCGGTGATCCCCGAACAGGCGTACTACGGCGACGGCGACGGCGACGAGGCCGAGTCCAGCGATCGCGGCGGAGTCCGAGCGGACTGACCGCAGCCGGTGCCGGGAAGCCGGGAGGCCTGCAGCGTGGTAAAGACGCTGGCCCGCAAACCTGGAGCGGGCCGGATTCAGCGGTAGTTGACGAACTGGACGGCGAAGTCGAAGTCCTTGCCTTTCAGCAGCGCGATGACCGCCTGCAGGTCGTCCTTCTTCTTCGACGAGACCCGGAGTTCTTCGCCCTGGACCTGAGCCCGGACGCCTTTCGGCCCCTCGTCCCTGATGATCTTGGCGATTTTCCTGGCGTCGTCGGCGGAGATGCCCTCTTTGAGGGCCACGGCCATCCGGTACTCCTTGCCCGAAGGCCTGGGATCGGACGGATCGAGTGTCTTGAGCGACACGCCCCGCTTGACCAGCTTGTCTTTGAAGACGTCGAGAACCGCCTTGGCGCGCTCTTCGCTGTTGGCCCGGATGTCCACAGCGTGGTCGCCGGCCCAGGCGATGGAGGCGCCCACACCGCGGAAGTCAAACCGGGTGCCGATCTCCTTGGCCGCCTGGTTGAGCGCGTTGTCCACTTCATGGCGGTCCAGCTTGGACACGATGTCGAAGGAAGACTCTTGCGATGCCACGGCACCAGGCTATGCCACGGCGCCCGGCTCGGCGCGGTGACCGGCTTCGGCGCGGCGATCTGCCTTCGGCGTGGCGCCCGGCTTCGGCGTGGCGCCTGGCTTTGGCGCGGCGACCGAGGGAGCGCCGCATTGGCTTCCACGTCGTTTCGCGCTGTGCATCCGGCTTACCGTCTGGTCGCGTCTTGGGCTATTCTTCTGGATGCTGCCGCAACGGCGGCACACGGCAGGTTGCCCGAGTGGCCAAAGGGAGCGGTCTGTAAAACCGCCGGCTTCGCCTACCCAGGTTCGAACCCTGGACCTGCCACCACCAGTGAAAATGCCCTGTGAGCTGGGAAGATACGGCTCAGGGCTGGTCTTGGCGTGTGCGGCTAGATGCGGCTTCCGACCCTCGTATGCGGCTCTCTGTGCCCAATACGTGCCCAAGTTGAGCCGCCGCGGGTGGTCATCTACAGGTCCTCGCGTGGCCGGGTGGCTTCCTCGATCCGGCGCTTGGCTTCGGCTTGCTGCCCGGAGATGCACTTGGCGTAGACCCGGAGCAGCACGTCCACGCTGTGGCCTGCCCACTCGGCGACCTGGGGCGCTGGTACCCCGGCGTTGAGCCACGTGGACACCGCCGCGTGGCGGAGATCGTAGGGCCGCCTGGCCAGCAATGATGCGGCCTCGCTCTTGGTGAATGCGACGGCGCGTGCCTTGTGGAAGATCTTGAGGTAGGCCCTGTCGTTGAAGATCCCGCCGCGGGGACCGGTGAAGATGCGCCCGGCCGGGCCGGGCGGGTACTTTTTCTTCAGGTGCTGGATGAGGAGCGCGACCAGCTCAGGGTGAAGGGGCACGAGCCGGGTTTCTCCGCGTGGCCGGTGCTTCAGCTCACGGCGCTGCCGGGCAGATCCGCTGTCGGTCCACCACGTGCCGCTGCGGGGCTCGGAGTTGGTCAAGATCAGCTCACCCCATCCCTGGTCGGGCAGGCTGACGAGATTGTCAAGGCGCAAGTCCACGACTTCCTCTGGCCGCAGGGCGGCGTAGTAGATGCAGCCGAAGAACGCGACCATCCGCTCGCCGCGCTGGTCCTGCTGGCCGACGGCGGCGAGCAACCGCCGGGCCTGGTCGCTGTTGACCACCGTCCGCGGGTCCACGTTCTTGAGCGTGCGGGGCCGGGTCCACGTGATCGCCTTGAGCGGGTTGGCGGGCAGGACACTGGCCTCGACGGCGTACTGCATCAGGTTGTTCAGCACGGCTCGCTTGCGGTTAGCGGTGTTGGCGGCAGCGGCGGTCCCGTCTTGCTTACGTCCGATCCGGTCGAGCAGGGCACGGCAGCGAGCCGCGCCTATGCCCGGGCGGTTGAGCTCAACCACGGCCAGGGTGGCGGTTTGCAGCCAGCGCACCACGGCCGCCAGGTCCTCGGGCGGCTCCGCTACGCCGCGCAGCCTGCCGCTGAACGCCCAGGTCCGGAGAACGCGGCGGATCTCCTCGACAGGGTAGGGCGCATCCTCGCTGGCGAGCATTGCCTCTGTAGCGTCGGTGAGCGCTTCGGCGATGGACTTGCGGTGATTAGGCGCCGCGTAGGGCCACTTGCCCGCGGTGTAGTCAAGGGTCAAGGCGTACCAGGTCACCACGGACTCGTTGCGTTCCCACGACACCGGGCGGCCGGTACTGAGGCTGAATGCCTCGCCCTTCCGGGCCGCGGTCAGCAGGGAGCTGCGGAAGCTGTCGGCCTGCGCGGCGGTCCGGAAGCCCTTCTTCCACAGCCGGCGATTCGTCTTCCAGCGCCCCTTGTGGGTGCTCACCGTCGCGCCCTTGTAGACCTCGGTCCGGTAGACCCGCACGTCGTAGGTCGTTCCGTCGTCCATCAGGCGGCCTCCTCACGCGACGCCAGCCAGCGCTGGTATTCGGTCCGCCGGACGCGCAAGCTGCCGTTCGGCAGCATGATGCACTTGGGCGCCCTGCCCTTCGCCCGCCATTCGTAGAACGTCCGTCGGCTGATGCCGAGATCGGCGGACACTTCCGCGATGGTCAGCTTGTCCCGCTCGCGGGGGCCGCGGATCTCGTCAATGCCGGGCATGACGATGCCTCTCAGTCCCAGTGTCGCGCTGGTCGTTCAGCTCGGACCGCCGAACCGGCCTGCCCTGCCGCGTGTCCATGGTGAGTCTCCTTCCGGGTCGTGGTGGGGGACCCAGGCAGCGCCGGATTCGTCGCGTAAGACGCGTCATCCTCGCGGCTGGGGGGTGCTGGCCTCGCGGTGTGCTCCGCGAACTGCCGACCCTGCTGGCTCCTGTGACACAGAAGGCAGGTGTCAGGCACTTGCTCCACGCGATCAGAAGTGCGGGATCAAACCCGCAGGTGGAGCACGAGTGCCTCGTTCCATACCGGAACGGCGATCTGGACACTGCCGGTGCCCCAGGCGTTCAGCCCGGCACCTTCGGCAGCGGGTGCTCGGCTCTGGGATCGACAATGCGGCACGTGTCGGCTGAACGCAAACACCGACTGATCGTGTCGCGCTTGCCGGTTGTGTCCGCAGAAGACCACAGGAGCTCGTTATCGTCCATCTGCGACCGCGAGACGGCATCATGTGATCTACATCACATTTGCGGGTTGAGGCCTGTCGTTTTGCAGCAGCGCTCGAGAT
>JAFAPY010000380.1 GCA_019246795.1 Streptosporangiaceae bacterium
ACCGGCAACCTCGACCTGATCGCCCGGGAGATCGACTGGGTCACCAAGTACCAGCTGATCGAGCGCTACCGCGCCCGGCACGACCTGCCGCTGTCCTCGCCCAGGGTCGCGCAGCTCGATCTGGCCTACCACGACGTGCACCGCGGCCGCGGCCTGTACTACCTGCTGCAGCGGGCGGGCGCGGTGGAGCGGGCAGCCCGCGACGTCGACATCTTCGAGGCCAAATCGGTCCCGCCGCAGACCACGCGGGCCAAGCTGCGCGGGGAGTTCATCCGCAGGGCGCAGGAGAAACGGCGTGACTTCACCGTCGACTGGGTGCACCTGAAGCTGAACGACCAGGCCCAGCGGACCGTGCTGTGCAAGGACCCGTTCCGCTCGGTCGACGAGCGGGTCGAGAAGCTCATCGCCGGCATGTGACCGCATGGCCGCGGGGGCCGACGGCCCTCGCGGCCATGCGGTACTACGGCGAGTCACCGCAGCGGGCTTGCGGGGGGTTCCAGGGGGGTCGTTCCCCCCTGGGATGAACTGCCAGTAGGCTGGCTGGTCCCACCATCACAACGAGGTTCCCATGCGACGCTTTTCCGCGCTCATCGCCGTTCCCGTGCTGGCCTGCCTGGCCATCGCCGGCTGCGGGTCGTCGGCGTCGGCGCCGCCGGCCAACGCCAACGAGTCGGTGACGGCGACCGGGACGTTCGGCAAGACGCCCGCGGTGACCATCCCCAAGGCCAAGCCCGGCAACCAGCTCGCCGTCAAGACCCTCATCCAGGGCAGTGGCCCGGTCCTGACCAAGTCCGACGCCATGGCCACCAACTTCGTCCTGTACTTCTGGAACGGCACCAGCTCCTCGCTGGAGGCCAACACGTTCACCAAGAACCCGGCGCTCATCGGCGGCACCATGCTGCCCGGGCTGGAATCCGCGCTGATCGGCAAGAAGACCGGCAGCCGCGTCCTCGCGGTGATCCCGCCGGCCGATGGTTACGGCAGCGCCGGGGACTCCCAGCTCGGCATCACCGGCAGCACCACGCTCGTCTTCGTCATCGACATGATCAAGGAGTACCCGGACACCGCGTCGGCGTCGGGGACCCAGGAGTCGACCGGCGGCGGCGGCCTGCCGACGGTGACCGCCAAGCCCGGAACCGCGCCGGCGGTCACGATCCCGTCGTCGGCGCCGCCGGGCACGCTGGTGACCAAGACGCTGATCAAGGGCAGCGGCCCGGCGGTCGCCAAGGGCGACTACGTCATCGTGCAGTACGCCGGCTACATCTGGCGGACCAGGCAGGCCTTCGGCTCCTCCTGGGCCGACGGCTCCTTGTTCGGCTTCGTGGTCGGCGCGTCCCCTGAACAGGTGATCCCCGGCTGGGACACGGGCCTGGCCGGGCAGAGCGTCGGCAGCCGGGTGCTGCTGGTCCTCCCGCCGAAGGACGGATACGGCAGCGCCGGGCAGTCCCAGGCGGGCATCAAGGGCACCGACACGCTGGTGTTCGTGGTCGACATCATCGACGCGCTGCACCAGGGGTGATCACCTGGAGGGACGGCACGGTCAGCGCCATCCGCCGGGAGTGGCCGGGCGCGGCCGAGCTTGACGTCTCGGTCGGCGGCGCGCGGCTGCGGGCGCTTGCCTACCCGGCGCTGACCGGCTGCCCGCGGCCCGGCGACCGGGTCCTGCTCAACACCATGGCGCTTGACCTGGGCCTCGGCACCGGCGGCTACGCCCTGGTCGTCGCGGTCCCGGACCGGCTGCCGCCGGACCCGCCGCGCTCCGGCCCCCCGGGCCACATGGTCAAGGCGCGGTACACGCCGCTGCAGGTAACCGTGCCGGGCGCGGAGGAGCAGGGATCGCCGTACCACGAGCTGCTGCGTGACGCAGACGACATCGGCGGGATGCCCGTCGTGCTCGCCGACCTGCATTCGGCTGTCCCGGCCGTGCTGGCCGGGGTCTTCGATGATCCCGAACGAGCCGATGGTGCCCGGCCCAGGGTCGTGTACGTCATGCAGGACGGCGGGGCGCTGCCCGCGTGGTTCTCCCGCACCTGCGCCGCGCTGAAGGAGGCGGGCTGGCTGACGGCGGCCGTCACCGCCGGGCAGTCGTTCGGCGGGGACCTGGAGACGGCGACCGTGCACACCGGGCTGCTCGCCGCCAGGCACGTGCTCGGCGCGGACGTCGCGGTGGTCACGCAGGGACCGGGCAACCTGGGTACCGGGACCCGCTGGGGCTTTTCCGGGGTAGCGGCCGGCGAGGCGGTCAATGCGGTCGCGGCGCTGGCCGGCCGGCCGGTGGCCGCGCTGCGGATCAGCGACGCGGACCCGCGCGAGCGCCACCGCGGCATCTCGCATCACAGCCTGACCGCCTACGGGCGGGTGGCGCTGGCCCGGGCGGACGTGGTGCTGCCCGTCCTCGGCGGCGAGTTCGGCGCCAGGGTCGCGGCTGCCGCCGAGCCGCTGCGGGCGCGGCACGCGATCGTCGCCGTGGCCGTGGACGGCCTTGCCGACGCGCTGCGGGCCTGCCCGGTGCCGCTGTCCACGATGGGCCGCGGCGCCGACGCCGACCTTGCCTACTTCCTCGCCGCCGCCGCCGCCGGCCGCCATGCCGCCCGGCTGCTGGCAGCGCACTCGCCGTAGCGGCCGCGAGACAATAACCTGAAAGGCCCGGAAGTCGTGTGGAGGGGTTATGTCCAGGCGCAAGACCGAGCGGCTGCTCGGCCTGGTCGTGTGCCTGCTGTCCACCAGGCGCTACCTCACCGCGGAGCAGGTCAGGCGGGCGGTCCCCGGCTACCCGGAGGCCGATGACCTGTTCAAGCGGATGTTCGAGCGGGACAAGGAGGACCTGCGCGAGCTCGGCGTGCCGCTGGAGACCGGCGTCAACCACCCCTTCGACGACGATCCCGGCTACCGGATCAGGCGGCAGGCCTACGAGCTGCCGGAACTGCGGCTCGAAGCCGACGAGGCGGCCGTGCTCGGCCTGGCCGCCCGGGTCTGGAGCCGTGCCGAGCTGGCCGGCGCGGCGGCGGGGGCGCTGCTGAAGCTGCGGGCGGCCGGCATCGACGCGGCGGGCGCGGACTCCGGCGACGACCGTCCCGCCGCCCGCGGCATCGAGCCCAGGCTCGGCACGCCCGAGCCGGCGTTCGCGCCGCTGTGGGAGGCGGTCAAGGACCGCAGGCCGGTGGCGTTCAGCTACCGGGCCGCGGGCCGCAGCGAGCCGCAGCGGCGTGAGCTGGAGCCGTGGGGGGTGGTGAACAGGCACGGCCGCTGGTACGTGGCCGGCTGGGACCGGGCCCGCGGCGCGACCCGGGTGTTCCGGCTCGGCCGGATCGCGGGCCAGGTGAAGTTCTGCGGGCCGCCGGGCAGCGTCACCGTGCCGGACGGGGCGGACGTGCGCGAGCTCGTCCGCGACTGGGATTCCGCACCCGCGCAGGACCGTACCGCGGCGCTGAAGGTTCGTTCCGGTAAAGGCCTCGGCCTGCGCCGCAACGCCGTGTCGGTGCGCCCGGATGACGCCGACGGCTGGGACGTGGTCACCACCAGGTTCGCCGATGTGGGATGGTTCGCCGACTACGCCGCCTGGTTCGGCGCCGACGTGGTGGTGCTCGATCCCCCGGACCTGAGGGAAGCCGTCATCGCCCGGCTCAAGGGAGTCCTCGCGTGAGGGCGCTTGTCACCTCCACCGAACGCCTGCAGCGGCTGCTGGCGCTGGTGCCGTACGTGGTGAGCAGGAGATCGGTCGGGCTGGCCGAGACGGCGGCCGCGTTCGGGGTCAGCGAACGGGAGCTCGTCGATGACCTGAACCTGCTGTGGTGCGTCGAGCTGCGCGCCCCCGATCCCTACTGCCCGATCGACCTGTCCTATGAGGGCGGCGAGATCGTGGTCAGCCAGGCCGAGTCCATCGCCCGGCCGCTGCGGCTCGCCGTCGACGAGGCCAGCGCGCTGCTGGTCGCGTTGCGGATGCTGACCGAGGTGCCGGGGCTGGAGGACAGGTCGGCGCTGACCAGGACGTGCGCCAAGCTGGAGGCCGCAGCCGGCGAGGCTGCGTCGGTGAGCGCCCAGGTCGCGGTGCAGGTCGACCGGCCCGACGGCCCGGCCGGGCTGGCCGGACAGATCCGCGCCGCCCTGGACGCGGGCAGGCGGATCCACCTGCGGTACTACGTGCCGGACCGGGACGAGGCGACCGAACGGGATGTCGACCCGATGCGGCTGCTGGTGGTCGAGGGCCGGACCTACCTGGAGGGCTGGTGCCGCCGCGCCGAGGGGGTCCGGCTGTTCCGGCTGGACCGGGTGCTGGGCCTGCGCGTGCTCGACGCGCCGGCCTCCCCGCCGCCCGCGGCCACGCCGGTGGACGTGGACCAGGGGCTGTTCCGGCCGTCGCCGGACGACGTCCAGGTGGTGCTCGAGCTGTCCGCGGCGGGACGCTGGGTAGCCGAGTACTATCCGTGCGAGTCGGTGACCGAGCTGGCCGACGGCCGGCTGCGGGTGGTGCTGCGCACCCCCGATACCGGCTGGGTCCGGCGTCTTGCGCTGCGCCTGGGCGAAGACGGCCGGGTCGTCGCGCCGCCGTCGCTGGTCACCGCGGTCCGCGACGCCGCGGCCGCGGCCCTGACGAACTACGTCGCGTTACGAATCCGGAACGTGCGGCGTGCGGGCCGACGTGTAAACTCGGCTGCAAGCCCCGAACGTGCGGGGAGAATCCTCCCTGCCGGAGAGGACGCACATGGGATTTGGTGACCTATTCGACAGCCCGTGGAAGATCCTGATCATCGCCGTGGTGATCATCGTGCTGTTCGGGTCCGCGAAGCTGCCCAAGGCCGCGCGCTCGCTCGGCCAGTCGATGCGCATCCTCAAGCGCGAGGTGCAGGGCCTGCACGAGGACGACGACGCAGAGCCGGCCGCCGCCAAGGCCCAGCCGGAGCTGGCTGCCGGAGCCCCGGCCGCTACGGCGGCCCAGGTTCAGGCCGGAGCCCCGGCCGCTGCGGCCGCCCAGGTTCAGCCCGGAGCCCCGGTCCAGGCGGACCAGCAGGCGCAGATCGAGGCGCTGCAGCAGCAGGTCCGCGACATGCAGCGTGCGGCCGCCATGGGCAACCCGACCGTGAACGCCGGCGCGTCCGCCCAGCCGCCGCCTCACCAGCCCAGCTAGCGGCGCGCCGAAGCGGGTCATGGCGAAACTGCCCGGCGCCGTCCAGGGCGCCCGGATCGTCGGGGAGCGGTTCGTGCAGTCGCAGCGACGGCAGAACCCCGAAGGCCGCATGCCGCTCGTCGACCACCTTCGCGAGCTGCGGAACCGGATCGTCAAGATGGCGCTCGCGCTGGTCGCGGGCATGATCGTCGGGTTCGTCTTCTTCAACCAGGCCTGGCGCTTCATCGAGCGGCCGCTGTGCCGCACGCCGATCCGCGGGCAAACCGGATGCCACATCCCCGGCACCAACCAGCTGATTCTCAACGGACCGCTGGACCCGTTCTACCTGCGTGTCAAGATCGCCTTCATCGTCGGGGTGATCCTGTCCTCACCGATCTGGCTCTACCAGATCTGGGCCTTCATCGCTCCCGGCCTGTACGCGCGGGAGAAGCGCTGGAGCTACATCTTCCTCGGCACGGCGGTGCCGCTGTTCGGCGCCGGCATCACGCTGTGCTACCTGTCGCTGGGCCGGTCCATGCACTTCCTGCTCGGCCTGACCCCGCAAGGGGTGGGGAACTACATCCAGGTCGATCTGTACCTGAGCTTCGTCATGGCGATGATGCTGGCGTTCGGGCTGGCGTTCGAGGTGCCGCTGTTCATCGTCATGCTGAACATGGTCGGCATCCTGACCCACCAGCGGTTCCGCAAGTGGCGCCGGGTGATGATCTTCGGGGTCTTCCTGATTGCCGGCATGGCCAACCCCAGCCCCGACCCGATCACGATGCTGATCCTCGGCGGCGCCTGCGCGGCCCTGGTCGAGGTTGCCGAGCTCATCGTGTGGTCGAACGACCGGCGCCGGGCCAGGCTGCACCCGGACCCTTACGCGGGCCTGGCCGACGACGAGCTGTCCCCGATCACCCTCGAGGACACCGAGACCAGCGAGCGCCCATAACCTGGGACCATGTCCACTCCGGCGGAACGCTACGCCGCGTCCCGCGACCGGCAGTCACGGTATGACCCGGGCCTGGAATCGTTCCGGGCCCTGTACGACTTCGAGTTCGACGATTTCCAGGTCGAAGCCTGCCGCGCGCTCGGCGCGGGCAGCGGCGTGCTCGTGGCCGCGCCCACCGGCTCGGGCAAGACGGTGGTCGGCGAGTACGCCGTGCACCTGGCGCTCGGCCAGGGCCGCAAGTGCTTTTACACCACGCCGATCAAGGCGCTGTCCAACCAGAAGTACGCCGACCTGGTCCGCCGCTACGACAGCCGCACGGTCGGGCTGCTCACCGGCGACAACAGCATCAACGGCGACGCGCCCGTGGTGGTGATGACCACCGAGGTGCTGCGCAACATGCTCTACACCGGTTCGCCGACGCTGGCCGGCCTTGGCTACGTCGTCCTGGACGAGGTGCACTACCTGGCCGACACCTCGCGCGGCGCCGTCTGGGAGGAGGTGATCATCCACCTGCCCGAATCGGTGCGGGTGGCGGCGCTGTCGGCGACGGTGAGCAACGCCGAGGAGTTCGGTGAGTGGCTGGACCAGGTGCGCGGCGGCACCGCGGTCATCGTGGACGAGCGCCGCCCGGTGCCGCTGTGGCAGCACGTGCTCGTCGGCAACCGGCTGTATGACCTGTTCACCGACGAGGGTGTTCTCCCGGGGGGACCGCCCTACCAGACCCCCCCGCAGACCCATGCCCGCGTCAACCCGGAGCTGGTCCGGCTGGCGCAGCGGGAGGCGTGGATCGACCGCAAGGCGCCGGGCAGGCCCGGCAGAGGGGGACGGCGGCCGCGCCGGTTCGCCCCGGCCTACCGGCCCGAGATGATCGCGCGGCTTGACGCCTCCGGGCTGCTGCCCGCGATCACGTTCATCTTCAGCAGAGCCGGCTGCGACGCCGCGGTCGAGCAGTGCCTGCGCGCGGGGCTGCGGCTGACCACGCCGGATGAGGCCGCCGCGATCGAGCAGGCCGCCGAGCGCCGCACCGCGGACATCCCCGCCGATGACCTGGACGTGCTGGGCTACGGGGAGTGGCTGGACGGGCTGCGGCGGGGGATCGCGGCGCACCACGCCGGGATGCTGCCCGCGTTCAAGGAGGTCGTCGAGGAGCTGTTCGCCGCCGGGCTGGTCCGCGCGGTGTTCGCCACCGAGACGCTCGCGCTCGGCATCAACATGCCGGCCAGGACCGTGGTCATCGAGAAGCTGGACAAGTGGAACGGCGAGACCCACGCCAACCTGACGCCGGGGGAGTACACCCAGCTGACCGGGCGCGCCGGGCGGCGCGGCATCGACGTGGAGGGGCACGCGGTGGTGGCCTGGCAGCCCGGGATGGATCCGGCCGCGGTGGCCGGGCTGGCAAGCACCCGCACCTATCCGCTGAACTCCAGCTTCCGGCCCTCCTACAACATGGCCGTCAACCTGACCGGCTGGGCCGGCCGGGCCCGGGCGTCCGCGCTGCTGGAATCCTCGTTCGCCCAGTTCCAGGCGGACCGCGGCGTCGTCGGCCTGGCCCGGCAGGTCGGCAAGAACACCCAGGCGATGGCCGAGCTGGCCGCGAGCATGACGTGCGAGCGGGGCGATTTCGCCTCCTACGCCGAGATCAGGAGGGCCCTGGCGGAACGGGAAGCTGACCTGTCCCGCGCCCGCGCCTCCGCCCGGAGGTCCGAGGCGGCCAGGTCGCTGTCGGCGCTGCGCCCCGGCGACATCATCCGGGTGCCCGGCGGCAGGCGGGCCGGCCTGGCCGTCGTCCTCCAGCCCGGCCTGCATCCGGCACGCCGGCGGAACGGGTCCGCCCGGCCGGCCGCGGTCTTCTCCGGCCACGAAGGGCAAGGGCAGCAAGTGCCCGGCCCGCTGGTGCTCACCGAGCGGCGCCAGGTGAAGCGGCTGTCCGTGGCGGATTTCCCGGTGCCGGCCGAGATCATCGACAAGGTGCGGATCCCGCCGTCGTTCAGCCCCCGCTCGCCGCAGCACCGCAGGGACCTGGCCGCCACCATGCGGAACCGGCTGGCCGGCCGGGACCTGGACCCGCTCCGGCGCCCGGCTCGCGCGCCCGGCTGGGAGAACCCCGACGCCGAGCTCGCCGAGCTGCGGCGCCGGCTGCGGCGGCATCCGTGCCACGACTGCCCGGACCGCGAGCAGCACGCCAGGTACGCCGAACGCTATTTCCGCCTGCAGCGGGAAACCGAGGCGCTGCAGCGCCGGGTGGCCGGGCGCTCTCACGTCATCGCCCGCACCTTCGGCCGGGTGTGCGCGGTGCTGGAGCGGCTGGGCTACCTCGACGGGGATACGGTCACCGCCGGCGGCCGCCGCCTGGCCGGCCTGTACACCGAGCTTGACCTGCTGGCCGCGGAATGCCTGCGCCGCGGCACCTGGGACGGCCTGTCCCCGGCCGAGCTGGCGGCATGCGTGTCCGCCCTGTCGTTCGAGTCGCGCCAGCCCGAGGAGGTGCAGCCGCCCAGGCTGCCCAACGGCAAGGTGCCCGACGCGCTCACCGCCACGGTCCGGATCTGGGGCGAGCTTGACCAGCTCGAGAAGGACAACGGCCTGTCGTTCCTGCGCGAGCCCGACCTGGGCTTCGCGCTCGCCGCCTACCGCTGGGCACGGGGAGCCCGGCTGGAGGCCGTGCTCGACTCCGCGCCCGAGCTGACGCCCGGCGATTTCGTACGCGCGGTCAAGCAGCTCCTCGACCTGCTGGACCAGATCGCGGCCGCCGCCGACGGCGAGCTCGCCGGAACCGCCCGCGCCGCGATCGACGCGATGCGCCGCGGCGTGGTCGCCTACTCCGCAGTAACCGACTAGGCCTTCGCGTGACCGTCATGGGCTTGCCATGCGAGCGATGTCGATATATCGTTGAGATAGCTAGACTCGATCTAGACACAGTGAAGGAGTATCAACATGCATGATGAAGCATGGCAAGGCCCGATGGGCCCCGGTGGACACCGGCGCGGGCACCGCGCCCGGGTCCGCACGGGGCGCAGGGGCGTCTGGGCGGGCCCAGCAGGCCCGTTCGAGTTCGAGATGGGCGGCGGCCCGGGCGGTCCGTTCGGGCCGCCGGGGTTCCGGTTCCGCGGGCCGCGCGTGCGCCGCGGTGACGTGCGCGCCGCCATCCTGGACCTGCTGTCCGAGGGACAGCCGTGGAACGGCTACCAGATCATCCAGGAGATCAGCGCCCGGACCGAGGGCGTGTGGCGGCCGAGCGCAGGCTCGGTCTACCCGGCGCTGCAGCAGCTGGAGGACGAGGGCCTGGTCCGCGCCGAGGCCGGGGAGGACCGGCGCCGGATGTACACGCTGACCGACGAGGGCCGGGCGTACGTCGAGGCGCATGCCGACGAGCTGCGGGCGTCATGGGAGGCGGTGACCGGCAGCGTCGACGGCGCCGAGACCCAGCTGCGGCAGACCTTCCGCCAGGTCGCGGTGGCCATGACCCAGGTTGCCCAGGCCGGCTCCGCGGCCCAGGTCGCCCAGGCTGCGACCGTCCTGACCGACACCCGGCGGGCCCTGTACCGTATCCTCGCCGCAGATGACGACGAGACGGGAGAGGGCACGCAGGCGTGACTCCGGCCATCTCGGTCAGCGAGCTGACCAAGAGATACGGCGAGATCGATGCCGTCCGCGGCATCGGCTTCGAGGTTCCCACCGGGGAGACCTTCGGATTCCTCGGCCCGAACGGCGCAGGCAAGTCCACCACGATCAAGATCCTGTGCACCCTGGCGGACCCGACCTCGGGTACCGCCAGGGTCGCGGGCCACGATGTGGTGAAAGAGCGGGATACCGTCCGGCGCAACATCGGCCTGGTGTTCCAGGACACCACGCTGGACAGTTACCTGACCGGGGAGCAGAACCTGCGCTTCCACGCCGACCTGTACGGGGTGCCGAAGGCGGCGTTCGCGCCCCGGCTGCGCCAGGTGCTGGAGATGGTCGGGCTGTGGGAGCGGCGGGGCAGCGTCGTGGCCACCTACTCCGGCGGCATGCAGCGGCGGCTGGAGATCGCCCGCGGCCTGCTGCACGCGCCGCGGGTGCTGTTCCTCGACGAGCCTACGGTGGGGCTGGACCCGCAGACCCGGGACGCGATCTGGGAGTACATCAACGACCTGAAAAAGCGCGAGGACATCACGATCTTCCTCACCACCCACTACATGGACGAGGCAGAGAACTGCGAGAGGATCGCGATCATCGACCACGGGAAGATCGTCGCGATGGACACTCCCGAGGCGCTGAAGGCATCGGTGGGAAAGGACCGGGTGCAGATCAGCACCGCCGACGACCAGGAGGCGATCCGCGCGCTTGCCGACACGTTCGGCATCGAGGCGGCCATGCACGAGGGCCGGGTGACGTTCTCGGTGGAGTCGGGCGAGCAGTTCGTGCCCAGGTTGTTCGCCGGCCTGCCGGTCGCGATCCGGTCGGTGAGCGTGTCCCGGCCCTCCCTTGACGACGTGTTCATGTCCTACACCGGCAAGACGATCCGTGACGCCGAAGCGTCGATCGCCGACCGCAACCGGGCGGTCGCGGCCCGGTTCGGAAGGAGGTAGCCCATGGCGGCACACGACACCCTGGAGCGGCAGCAGGAGCAGCAGCTCACCGAGGCGATCCGGGTCGCCGTGCCGGAACGGAGCCTGCGCCACGACCTGCGGGCGGTCAGCATCGTGTGGCGCCGTGAGCTGATCAGGTTCCGCAGCGACCGGCTGCGCGCGGTGACTTCGCTGGTCCAGCCGGTGCTGTTCTTGTTCGTGCTCGGCACCGGGCTGTCCCGGCTCGCCGCGCACGGCATGCCGGCCGGGATCGACTTCAAGACGTTCATTTACCCCGGCGTGCTGGCGATGTCCGTGCTGTTCACGGCGATCTTCTCCGCGGCATCGATCGTGTGGGACCGCGAGTTCGGCTTCCTGCGCGAGATGCTGGTCGCTCCGGTGCGGCGCTGGGCGATCGTGGTGGGCAAGTGCCTGGGCGGCGCGACCGTGGCCACCTTCCAGGGCATCATCTTCCTGGCGCTGGCCGGCGTGGCGCACGTGCCCTACTCGCCGGCGCTGCTGCTCACCCTGGTCGGAGAGCTGCTGCTGCTGTCGTTCACGCTGACCGCGTTCGGGGTGATGCTGGCGGCGCGGGTCAAGCAGATCCAGGCGTTCATGGCGCTCACCCAGATGCTCGTGCTGCCGATGTTCTTCTTGTCCGGCGCGCTGTACCCGCTGGCCGGCCTGCCCGCCTGGCTCACGGTGCTGACCCGCATCGACCCGCTCACCTACGTGGTGTACCCCATGCGGCACGCGGTGTTCAGCCACCTGTCGGTCAGCCCGGCGACGCTGAACGCGCTGAGCCCCGGACTCACCTGGTTTGGCTGGCCAGTGCCGATCGGCCTCTGCCTGGCCTTGGTCGCCGCCATGGGCGTGGCCCTCCTGGCCGTCGCCATAGCCGAATTCCAGCGCACCGAGTGAGCGGGTTCGTGATCGTGGCCAGTTCGCGTCGTATTTGACCCGAAACTGGCCACGATGATGGACAGGCCGCCCGAGCAGAGGGCGACGCCGGGTGGTTACGGGGGCAAACCACCCGGCGTCGCAATCATCGGCGTTCCGACGGGGGCCCGGAACGCCGGCAACGGTGCCCCGACGGGGGACCAGAGCACCGATATGAATGCTACACGGAAACTCCCCCCGATGTGTCAAGACCCAATTACAAGCAGGTCTCGGGACGGCGCTGAGCAGCAGAATCGCCGTCAGCGCCGGCGGCTGTCCCCGTTCGGATGCCCCGGAGGGGGCGGCTGCGGATCCCGGGTTGCCGGAACGTTCGGGCGGTATTCCATGAACCCGCGAACGTTGTCCGGCTCCCGGCCGCCGTTGGCGAACACGACCGCGAAGTACGGGATGACGATCGCGCCGACCGCCGGGATCGCGGTGAACCAGCCGAAGTGGTTGAGGAACAGGAGCACCGCGATGACGAAGCATACGGTGCGGATGCCCATCATCAGCAGGTACCGGCGCTGCCGGTAGGCGATGTCATCCGACCGTGACCGGCGGGCCTGCGTGACCAGGTGCACCTGCTGCCCACGGCCCGTGTGACCCATCCTCATACATCCACGGTAAACCCCCGCAGACCCGCAGCTGACAGTGTGCCGGCGCTCAGCTTGCCTGGCTCACCGACGACATGTTGAAGCCGTCGACCCGGACCGGCGGCATCGCCGCGCGGTTGAAGTAGTCTCCCCATTCCCGCGGGAGCGTCGGCACGGTCGCGCCGACCTCGGCCAGCCTGCCGAGCATGGCCACCGGCGACTCGTTGAACCTGAAGTTGTTCACCGCACCCACCACCTCGCCGCCTTCCACCAGGTAGACCCCGTCCCTGGTCAGGCCGGTGAGCAGCAGGGTCTGCGGGTCGACCTCGCGGATGTACCACAGGCAGGTCAGCAGCAGCGCGCGGCCGGTCGAGGCGATCATCGCCTCCAGCGCGGGCGCCGCGGCGGCCGAGGTGGCGAACGTCAGGTTGTCGATGGGCGGGGTGACCGGCAGCCCGGCCAGCCCGGCCGAGTACCGCGAGGAGTGCAGGGCGGCCAGGGTGCCGTCGGAGATCCACGAGGTCGCGGACAGCGGCAACCCGTTGTCGAAGACCGAGGAGTCCGCGCCCGACGCGTGCGCGATCACGAACGGCGCCGACTCCCGCCCCCGCGCAGCGGGGTCGCTGGACAGCGTCACCGGCAGCGAGGCCAGCTTCTCGCCGACCCGGGTGCCGCCGCCCGGCTTGCTGAACACCGTGCGGCCCTCGGCCGCCTCCTTGGCGCCTGCCGACCAGTACAGGTAGATGAGCAGATCGGACACGGCCGTCGGCGGCAGCAGGGTCTCGTACCGCCCGGGAGGCAGCGCGACGCTGCGCCTTGCCCAGTCCAGGCGCACGGCCAGCCCGGCGTCGAGGCCGGCGATATCCACGTCGGTGAAGTCCCGGGTGGCCACCCCCGTCCAGGCCGACCGCGTCAGGTCGCCCGACTTGGCGTTCAGCTCGACGCGGCCGGACGGCTGGTCGTGCCGCAGCCGCAGCCCGGCCGAGGTGCCGAGGAACGTGCTGGTCATGTCGTGCTCGGCGAAGCCGTACAGCTTGCGGTCGGCCGCCCGCGCGACGCGCAGCGTCTCGCCGAGCGCGCCCGCGAAGTCGCGCAGCACGCCGATGTGGGTCCGGCCGGGCGAGGAGTCCCACGAGGGTCCTGGACTCTTCTTACCGAACGAGCCTGTGGTTCCCGGCCCGATCAGCTCCGCCGCGTCCTCGGTCGGCGTCCCCTCGGCCGCCGCCTGCTCGGCCTCGCGTACCACGTCGCCGACCTGGTCCGGGCCTACCCCGGCCCGGGACACCACCCCGGCCGCGGCGCCGTCGCCGCGCCGGTCGATGGCGATGACGGTGAGCTGACGGGAACTGGACTCGCCGTTGGTGGTCAGCGTGCTGCCCGCCCAGCGCAGGTTGGCGGTCGAGGTCTCCTCCGCGATCACCACGCAGTCGTCGCTGCGGGAGGCGGCCAGGGCCCGCTCCACGGTCTGCTGCGGACTGGTCACGCCGCCCCCTCCTCCGCGGTGTTGAGTACCCGGACGCCGCGCAGCAGCACCGCCGGACAGCCGTGGCTGACCGGGGCGACCTGCCCCGGCTGGCCCTTGCCGCAGTTGAACGCGCCGCCGAGCAGGTAGGTCTGCGGCCCGCCGACGGCCTCCATGCTGCCCCAGAAGTCGGTGGTGGTGGCCTGGTAGGCGACGTCGCGCAGCTGGCCGTCCAGCCGGCCGCTGGTGATCTTGAAGAACCGCTGGCCGGTGAACTGGAAGTTGTACCGCTGCATGTCAATCGACCAGCTCTTGTCGCCGAGGATGTAGATCCCGTTCTCCACCCTCGCGATCAGGTCCTCCGCCGACGCGCCGTCCGGCGCCGGCCGCAGTGACACGTTCGCCATCCGCTGCAGCGGCATGTGGGCGGCCGCGTCGGCGAACGCGCACCCGTTCGAGCGGCCGAACCCCCGCAGACGGGCCATCCGCCGGTCCAGCTGGTAGCCGACCAGGATGCCGCCGCGAATCAGGTCCCAGGACTGGCCGGCCACGCCCTCGTCGTCGTAGCCGACGGTTGCCAGGCCGTGCTCGGCGGTGCGGTCCCCGGTGATGTGCATGATGTCCGAGCCGTACTTCAGCGTGCCCAGCTTGTCCGGGGTGGCGAACGACGTGCCCGCGTACGCAGCTTCGTAGCCGAGCGCCCGGTCCAGCTCGGTGGCGTGGCCGATCGACTCGTGGATGGTCAGCCACAGGTTGGACGGGTCGATGACCAGGTCATAACGTCCCGGCCGGACGCCGGGCGCGGCGAGCTTGGCCGCGAGCAGCTCCGGCAGCTCGGCCAGTTCCGCCGGGAAATCCCAGCCCGTCCCGGTGAGGTATTCATAGCCGCGCCCCGCGGGCGGCGCGAGGGTGCGCATGGTGTCGAACCTGCCGTCGTCGGCCACCGCGACGGCGTTGACCACGGGATGCACCCGGACCCGCTGCTGGATGGCCGTCGTGGCGCCGTCGCAGTAGAACTTGTGCTCCTTGACCTGCTGCAGCGATGCGTCCACATGGCTGACCGCGTCGTGGCTGAGCAGGGACCGGCTCCAGTCGGCCAGCAGGGCGACCTTGTCGCCGACGCTGACCGTGAACGGGTCGGTCTGGTACGCCGATAGCCAGGTCACGTCCCCGTGGGCCGGCTCGGGGGCCAGCTCGATCGGCTCGGTGTTCATCGCCTTGGCGACCCTCGCCACCTCCACCGCCTGCCGCGCCGCCAGCGCCGCCGCGTCCGGCGTCAGATCGACGACCGAGGCGAAACCCCACGTGCCGTCCACGATGACCCGGACCGCCAGGCCGGTGTCGTCGGCGTCGAACAGCGTCTGCAGGTTCCCGTCGGACAGGCGGATCTGCTGGACGGCGATCCGCTCGGCGCGGAAGTCGGCGTGCTGGGCGCCCAGGGCCCTGGCCTGCGCGAGCGCCGCGTCCGCACAATCCCGCAGCGGGAGGGCGGTGAACCCGGGGTCGATCCCCGGCTGATGATCGTCCACGGCACCGGGAGTCTATCCCACCGGCGCTGGTAGCCTCTGGCTTGCCCTGGAAGGAGGCGGACGTGGCGCGTTCGGTGCTTGTGACCGGCGGCAACCGCGGTATCGGGCTGGCCATCGCGCGCCGGCTTGCCGCCGGCGGCGACAGCGTCACGGTGACCTCGCGTTCGGGGGAACCGCTCGACGGGCTGGCGGTGGTCCGCTGCGACGTGCGGGACGCGGCCTCCGTCGACGCCGCGTTCGCGGAGACAGAAAAGCGGCAGGGACCGGTGGAGGTGCTGGTCGCCAACGCGGGCGTGACCCGCGACCAGCTCCTCGCGCTGATGAGCGAGGACGACTTCGCCGCCGTGCTGGACACGAACCTGGCCGGGGCGTACCGGGCGGCCAGGCGCGCGGTGCGCGGCATGATGCGGATGCGCCGCGGGCGGCTCATCTTCATCTCCTCGGTGGTCGGCCTGTACGGCTCGGGCGGGCAGGCCAACTACGCGGCGTCCAAGGCCGGCCTGGTCGGCCTGGCCAGGTCGCTGGCCCGCGAGCTCGGCTCCCGCGGCATTACGTCCAACGTGGTCGCGCCGGGCTTCGTGGACAGCGACATGACCGCAGCGCTGCCGGAGGAACGGAAGGCGGCGATCCTGTCGGCGGTCCCGCTCGGCAGGTACGCCGCGGCGGAGGAGGTCGCGGCGGCCGTGGCGTTCCTGGGCGGCCCGGACGCGGGCTACATCACCGGCGCGGTCATCCCGGTTGACGGCGGCCTCGGGATGGGACACTGAGCGGCCGCGGCGGCTTGCCCGACGCGCGCGCTCCGGGAAACACTGAGCGCCATGGGAATCCTCGCGGGCAAGCGGATCCTGGTCACCGGGGTGCTCACCGACGCCTCGATCGCCTTCCACGTGGCGCGGGTGGCGCAGCAGGAGGGCGCCACCGTGGTGCTGACCGGGTTCGGCAGGCTGAGCCTGGTCGAGCGGATCGCCAAGCGGCTTCCCGCCCCGGCACCGGTCCTGGAGCTCGACGCGACAAGCGAGGACCACCTCGGCTCGCTGGCCAGGCGGGTCTCCGCGCACGTCGACGGCCTGGACGGGGTACTGCACGCGATCGCGTACGCGGACCCGGAGCAGGCACTCGGCGGCAGGTTCCTGCGCACCAGGTGGCCCGACGTGGCCACCGCCCTGCAGGTTTCCGCCTACTCGCTGAAGGCGGTCACGGTGGCGGCGCTGCCGCTGATGGACGCCGGCGGGTCGGTCGTCGGTCTGGACTTCGACGCCAGCGTCGCCTGGCCGGGCTACGACTGGATGGGCGTGGCCAAGGCCGGCCTGGAGTCCTGCGCGCGTTACCTCGCCCGCGACCTCGGGACCAGCGGGATACGAGTGAACCTGGTGGCGGCCGGGCCGCTGCGCACCATGGCCGCCAGGTCCATACCGGGTTTCGAGAAGTTCGAGGACGTGTGGGGGCGCCGCGCCCCGCTGGGCTGGAGCATCACCGACCCAGAGCCTGCCGCCCGGGCCTGCGTGGCGCTGCTTTCCGACTGGTTCCCGGCCACCACGGGAGAGATCGTCCACGTCGACGGCGGCGTGCACGCGGTAGGTGCCTGATGCCGGAGTTCGTCCTCACGCTGACCTGCCCGGACCGCCCCGGCATCGTGCACGCGGTCGCCGCTTACCTGCATCTGCTGGGATGCAACATCCTCGACAGCCAGCAGTTCGATGACCGGCTGGCCGGGCGGTTTTTCATGCGCGTCCACGTGGAAACCGTGCCCGGGGCCGACACCAGCTACCAGGCCCTGCGCGGCGGGTTCGCCGCAATCGCGTCGGAGTTCGGCTCGGCCGCGACGCCGAGCGGATCGCGCTGGCCCGCGCGGTGCGCTGGCACGCCGAGCACCGCGTGCTGCTGCACGGCCGCCGCACGGTGATCTTCAGGTAGCGCAGTTGCCGAATCGTTACGCCTGGTAGTTCGCCCGGCGCTGCATAACAGGCGGTGTTTGAGGGGATATGGCCCGGCAGGCGGAGCCGCCGGGCTCCCTCACCGCGGCGACCGCGGGGACCGCGCTGCCGGGATCGATGGCAAGTTGTGACATTTTCGCTGAGAGATCGATGCAGAAATAGACCTACGCTTCCGCTAACACACCGGTGGCTCACCGGGCGGCTGATCATGCCCCGGCGCGGACGCGCCGGCGCTACGGGCCGTGGCCAGCCGGGGCGCTGCGACCCAGCGCCCCGCGACGGCGCGGAGCGGATCACCGGCGAACCTAAGAGAAGGGCACGAAGCTGATGACTCTCGGACGGACCAGAGCCGCGGACAGCGCCAGGAGGGAGGGCCGATGAGGTTCCGGAGCAAGGCCATGGGCGGCGTGGCCATCGCGGCGGCCAGCATCACCGCGCTCGCCGCCTGCAGTACCAGCAGCAGCAGCAGCCCGTCGGCGGCCGGCACGCCGGTCAACGGCGGCACCGCAACGTTCGCGTGGCCGCCGGCGACCACCCCCAACTACATCTTCCCGTTCACCAGCAGCGCCTTCATCAGCGTGACCAACGTCAACCAGTTCCAGTACCTGCTGTACCGGCCGCTGTACTGGTTCGGCACCGGCGACCAGCCGACGCTGAACTCCTCGGTGAGCCTGGCGAACTACCCGACGTTCAGCGGCAAGAACGTGACGATCACGCTCAAGCACTACATGTGGTCCAACGGCCAGCCGGTGACCGCGCAGAACGTGATGTTCTGGCTGAACATGGAGCAGGCGCTCGGCGCCACCGACTACGGCGCCTACACCGGGTTCCCGAACACCGTCGTCACCAACATGAAGGTCGTCAGCCCGACCGAGCTGACGATGACGATGGACCAGAACTACTCGCCGACCTGGTTCGTGTCCAACGAGCTGAGCCAGATCACCCCGATGCCGGAGGCCTGGGACCGCACCGCGTCCGGCGCCAGCCACTGCTCCACCACGGTCAGCGACTGCTCCGCCGTCTACAGCTACCTGGACTCCCAGTCCAAGAACCTGAGCGGCTACGTCAGCTCGCCGCTGTGGTCGATCGTGGACGGTCCGTGGAAGCTGAGCGCGTTCAACGCCGACGGGAACATCACCTACGTGCCGAACAAGTCCTACTCCGGGCCGGTCAAGCCGAGGCTGTCGGCGTTCCAGCAGCTGCCGTTCACCACGGACTCCGCGGAGTACAACGTGCTGCAGGCGCCAAGCTCGTCCAGCAAGATCGACGTCGGCTACGTCCCAGAAGAGGACGTGCCGGCCAAGCCGGCCAACGCCGCGGTCGGGGCCAACCCGCTGTCGTCGCGCGGCTACAACCTGTCCCCGTGGTACACCTGGGGGATCAACTACTTCCCGATCAACCTCCAGTCCACGGTGTCCGACCACGCGGCCATCTTCAAGCAGCTGTACTTCCGGCAGGCGCTGGCCTACCTGATGAACCAGGAGGCGATCATCCAGGGACCGCTGAAGGGCTACGGCAGCATCACCCCAGGGCCGGTGCCGCAGAACCCGGCGACCCAGTACCTGTCCTCGCAGCTGAAGGGCAACCCGTTCCCGTACAACCCGGGCAAGGCCAAGAGCCTGCTCTCCAGCCACGGCTGGAGCGTGTCGCCGGGCGGGACGACCACCTGCACGAACCCGAGCTCCTGCGGCTCGGGGATCAGCAGCGGCACCGCGCTGAGCTTTACCCTCACCTACGCGACCGGGACCGCCTGGATCCAGGCGGAGATGACCCAGCTGCAGTCGAACGCGGCGGCGCTGGGCATCAAGCTGAACCTGCAGCCCAAGCCGTTCAACCAGGTCACCGCGCTGGCCGCGGGCAACTGCGTGGTCGCCAAGATCCCGTGCAACTGGGACATGGCCGACTGGGGCGGCGGCTGGTCGTTCTCGCCGGACTACGCACCGACCGGCGAGACGCTGTTCAAGTGCGGCGCGATCGCCAACTCCGGCGGGTACTGCGACCCCAGCAACGACTCGCTGATCAACACCACGCTGACCAGCGGCAGCCTGACCAACATGTACAGCTGGCAGAACTTCCTGTCGCCTCAGGTGCCGGTGGTCTGGCAGCCGAACGCCGCCTACCAGCTCACCGAGGTTGCCACCAACCTCGCAGGCGTCGTGCCGCAGCAGCCGACGCTCAACATCAACCCGGAAAACTGGTACTTCACCAAGTGAGAAATAGGCTCCGCCAGGTGACTGACCTGGCCTGCTGAAGTACGATGCGGGAGTGCCGGGCAATCCCCGGCACTCCCGGAAGGGGGAGCAGTGGCACTGTTCATAGTGCGCCGGGTGCTCCAGGCGATCGTGGTCTTGCTGCTGGTGACGATGTTCACCTTCGCGTTGCTGCGCGCCATCCCCGGCAACCCGGCCATCGCGATCATGGGGCCTGGCGCCTACCGCAACCCGGCCGCGATCAAGGTGTTCGACCAGACCTACGGCTTCGACAAGCCCTGGTACTCCCAGTACCTGCTCTGGCTGAGCAACCTGGTACGGGGCAACCTCGGCTACTCGTGGAACCTCAACCAGAGCGTGATCTCGCTGATCGGCCAGCGGCTGCCCAAGTCCCTCGTCCTGGTCGGCATCTCCACCGCGCTGGCCCTGGTCATCGCGATCCCGCTCGGCGTGGTGCAGGCGGTGCGGCGCAACAAGTTCGTCGACCACTTCTTCAACGGGTTCTCCACGATCTTCTACGCGATGCCGTCGTTCCTGCTGGGCCTGTTGCTGATCCTGGTGTTCGCCATCAAGATCCCGATCTTCCCCGCCGAGGCGCCGCAGGGCGAGGGCCTGGCCCCGGTGTTCCAGAACTTCAACGCGCTGGTCCTGCCGATCATCAGCCTCGCGCTGATCACGATCGCGTTGTTCAGCCGGTACATGCGCTCCTCGGTGATGGACAACCTCACCGAGGACTACGTGCGGACCGCGAAGGCCAAGGGCGCCAGCGAACGGCGGGTCCTGATCCGGCACGTGCTGCGGAACTCGATGATCCCGATCGCCACGCTGCTCGGGCTGTCGCTGCCGTTCATTATCTCCGGCGCGCTGATCACCGAGCAGGTCTTCAACTACCCGGGTATGGGCCTGCTGTTCTACCAGCAGGCGCAGAAGTCGGATTACCCGGTCCTGCTCGGCATCACCGTCCTCGTCGCGCTGGCGACGGTTGTCGGCTCGCTGCTCGCCGACATCGCCTACGCAGTGCTCGACCCCCGGGTGAGGTACTAGTCATGACCTATCAGGGCATCCCGCCGGAATCGCCGGATCCGTCAATCCGCGACTCCGCCTTCGTCTCCGAGATCTCCGACGTGGCCACCGTCGCTGAGCCGCGGGAGGCCGAGGCGGCGGTCGCCGCCGGCATGCTGCCCGCGACCAAGCCGCGCAGCGCGTTCCGGCGCGGCCTGGAGGTGTTCCTGGAGAACAGGCTCGCGGTCGTCGGCGTCGGCGTCATCGTGGCCATGCTGGTCTTCTGCTTCGTCGGGCCGCTGTTCTACCACGGCAACACCACCGTGGTGGACTTCGCGCACCAGACGCTGCCGCCGGGCGCGGGCCACCCGCTGGGCACCGACGCGAACGGCAACGACGTGCTCGCCCGGCTGATGACCTCCGGGCAGATCTCGCTGGAGGTGGGCATCGCCGCCGCGATCCTGGCCACGGTGGTCGGCGTGATCTGGGGATCGGTCGCCGGCTACTTCGGCGGCGCGCTGGACGCGGTGATGATGCGCATCGTGGACGCGGGGCTGTCCATCCCGGTGCTGTTCCTGCTGCTGGTGGTCGTGTCGTTGGTTACGCCGACCGAGGGGATCCTGATCGCGGTGATCGGCCTGGTGTCCTGGCTGACCACGGCCAGGCTGGTCCGCGGCGAGGCGCTGTCGCTGCGGGTGCGGGAGTACGTGCAGGCGATGAAGGTGATGGGCGGCGGCGGCAGCCGGGCGGTGTCCCGGCACATCGCGCCGAACGCGATCGGCACGATCATGGTGAACCTCACCTTCCAGGTGGCCGACGCGATCGCGTTCATCGTGGCGCTGAGCTACCTGGGGCTCGGCATCCGGCCGCCGCAGGAGGACTGGGGCGCGATGCTCAGCTCCGGCGTCCAGTACGTCTCCGACGGCTACTGGTGGCTGATCCTGCCCGCGGGCGCCTGCATCGTGATCGTGATCACCGCGATCCTGTGGATCGGCGAAGGCCTCCGGGACGCCGTCGAGGTGCGGCTGCAGCGCCGCTAGGCCCGCGATGCTGGGGATGATTACCGACAGACAGTGACGAGGACCCATGGCACCTTTGCTCCAGGTCGAGGACCTGTACACCGAGATCCGGCTCCGCAGCGCGACCGTGCACGCACTGGAGGGCGTCAGCCTCACCGTCGAGGCGGGTGAGTGCCTGGGCGTGGTCGGCGAGTCCGGCAGCGGCAAGACGATGACCGCGCTGTCGATCATGCAGCTGCTGCCTCATGGCGGGCACATCACCGGCGGCCGGATCATGCTGGACGGCAAGGTGATCTCCACCCTCGACGAGCACGGCATGCGCCATGTGCGCGGCAACGAGATCGGCATGGTCTTCCAGGACCCGATGACGTCGCTGAACCCGACGATGACGATCGGCGACCAGATCGCGGAGACGGTCCGGCTGCACCGCGGGGCGGACAAGGACAAGGCGCTTGCCCGCGCGGTGGAGGTGCTCGGCCTGGTCGGCATGCCCCGGCCGGAGGAACGGATCAAGGCCTACCCGCACCACTTCTCCGGCGGGATGCGCCAGCGGGTCATGATCGCGATGGCGCTGGCCGCCGAGCCGAGGCTGCTGATCGCCGATGAGCCGACGACCGCGCTGGACGTGACCATCCAGAAGCAGATCCTGGAGCTGATCGACGACCTGCGCAGGCGCCTGGGCATGGCGGTGATCCTGGTGACCCACGACCTGGGCGTCATCGCCGGGCGCGCCGACCGCGCCGCGGTGATGTACGCGGGCCGGGTGGTGGAGGAGACCAGCACGGTGCGGCTGTTCGCAAACCCGCGGCACCCGTACGCCGAGGCGCTGTTCGATTCGCTGCCGGAGAAGGCCGCCGACGCCGCAGAGCGGCTCTACAGCATACCCGGCATGCCGCCCGACCTGACCCAGCTGCCGAAGGGGTGCAAGTTCGCCGCCCGGTGCCGCTACGTGCAGGACAGGTGCCGGGATTCCGAGCCGCCGCTGGGAGGAGACGTCGGCGATCACGTCTACCGGTGCTACTTCCCGGTCGGCGACGCGCGGGACGATGCCAAGCCCGTCGGCGTGGTCGCGGCGGAGGCGGCGCAGCGCACCCCTGCGCGGCCGGAGGCCTTTGCCGCCGCGGACGGCGCACCGCTGCTGCGGATCGAGCACCTGGTGAAGAACTTCACCGTCACCGCGGGCGCGGTGATGCAGCGCAAGGTCGGCGCGGTCAGCGCGGTCGCCGACGTCAGCTTCGTCATCCACCGCGGCAAGACATTCGGCCTGGTCGGCGAGTCCGGCAGCGGCAAGACCACGATCGGCCGGCTGGTCGTCGGCCTGGACAAAGCCGACAACGGCGCCATCGTGCTCGACGGGGACGACCTGGCCAAGCTGAGCTCCAGGGAACGGCGGCGGCGCAGCAAAGACGTCCAGCTCATGTTCCAGGATTCTTACGCCTCGATGGACCCGAGGATGCGGGTCGGCCCGA
>JAFAPY010000397.1 GCA_019246795.1 Streptosporangiaceae bacterium
CTGGCCCTGCTCACCGCCGGGCTGCGGGTACCGCGGTACGTCGCCGCGCTGATCGACGGCACGGTGATGACCATCGGCACGATCTACGTGGTGTTCATCGCGCGTAACAGCTTCCTCACCCAGTTCCAGGGCTTCCTGATCACGCTCGGCGTGCCCATCGCGGCCTGGTGCGGGGTCATGCTGGCCGACATCGCGCTGCGGCGGCGGGACTACGCCGAGCCAGAGCTGTTCAGCCCGGCGGGCCGGTACGGCAACATCCGCTGGATCCCGGTGGCGGCGGTGCTGGCGGCCACCGTGATCGGCTGGGGCCTGGTCACCAACAGCTCCGCGAGCTGGCTGACGTGGCAGGGGTACCTGCTCGGGCCGTTCGGCCTCGGCGGCAAGTCCGGTGCCTGGGCCGGCGCCAACCTCGGGGTGCTGATCGCGCTGGCCATCGGCTTCGCGGCGCACTGGGTCTCGGGGCGCCCTGACGTGCGGGCACAGGAAGCAGCGGCTCAGCCGCTGAAGGTGCGGGCGTTACCGCGCATTCACCGGGGCGTTGTTCCCCAGATGCAACCTCCTGTCTCTTGACGCGCCGGTAGTCATCGGCGTTTTGATGTGTGTAAGGCCTCGTTACCGGGGGGACAACAGCCGTAACAGGCCGCCGACGGCGAAGCGAGGTGGTCGGACATGGACATCGCGCGTGGCGCGCGTATTTCCCGACGGGGTGGCCGGAACCTGCGGCGGCGCGCGGCGGCGGTGACCGCCCCGGTGCTGCTCGCCGCCGGGCTGGCTGCCTGCTCGTCGGCCTCGGCCGGAACGGGCCCGGTCACACTGAACTACTGGAGCTTTCCCGACAACTCGGGCGCGGTCCAGCAGGCGGTCGACGAGTGCACCGCCCAGTCGGGCGGACGCTACAAGATCATCTACAACAAGCTGCCCACCGACGCGGACGGGCAGCGCCAGCAGCTGGTGCGCCGCCTGGCCGCGAAGGACTCCTCGATGGACATCCTCGGGCTGGACGTGACCTGGGAGGCGGAGACGGCGCAGGCGGGCTGGATCGTGCCGTGGACGGGCGCGGACCTGGCGGCGGCCGTCAAGGACACGCTGCCGACGATGCTCTACACCGCGACATGGCAGGGCAAGCTGTACGCGGTCCCGTACAACACCAACACCCAGCTGCTGTGGTACCGGTCCGACCTGGTCCCCAGCCCGCCCAAGACCTGGGATGAGATGATCAGCGACGCCGAGGCGCTGGCGCGCCAGGGCAAGCCGCACCTCATCGAGATCCAGGGCGCCCAGTACGAGGGCATCACGGTCTGGTTCAACACGCTGGTGGCCAGCGCGGGCGGCAGCATCCTGAACGCGAGCAGCACCGCGCCGTCGCTCGGCCCGCCCGCGCTGAAGGCGCTGCAGGTCATGTCCCAGCTCGCGCATTCGTCGGCCGCGGACCCGTCGCTGGGCGTGCAGCAGGAGGACCAGAACCGGCTGGCCATGGAGAGCGGCACCGCCGCGTTCGAGCTGAACTACGGTTTCGTCTATCCCTCGATGCAGACCGACAACCCGAAGCTGTTCAAGGTCTTCAAGTGGGCGCGGTACCCGGGGGTCATCCCTGGTTTCCCGTCGCGCGTGACCATCGGCGGCATCGACCTGGCGGTCAGCGCCTTCTCCCCACATCCGGACCTGGCCAAGCAGGCCATCTTGTGCCTGCGCGACCGGCCGCACCAGTTCCTGGCCGCGGTCAAGGGCGGCCTGCCGCCGACGCTGATGTCCCTGTACGACGACCCGGCCTTCATCAAGGCGGTCCCGTACGCCGCGGCGCTCAAGACGGCGCTGCTGTCCGCGTCGGTGCGGCCGAAGACCCCCGCCTACCAGAACATCTCGATCGTGATCTCGCACGCGGTGTCGCCGCCGGCCGGCATCGATCCGCCTGCCACCCTGAACCAGATCAAGGGCGGCATCGAGAACGCGCTCGCCGACAAGGGGCTGGTCCCATGACACCCATACCAGCAGCAACGCGAGCAGAAACAGAGGTGACCAGATGACCACGGTGGCTCCGCCGCAGGCGCCAGCCGAGCTCACCCGAGAAGAGCGCCGACGGCTGTCCGCGGCGACCCGCGCCGAACGGCGCTTCGGGTGGCTGCTGTGCGCGCCCGCGGTGATCGTGATGGCAGTGGTTGCCTTCTATCCCATCGCCTACGCGGTCTACCTGTCGCTGCAGCGGTATGACCTGCGGTTCCCGCAGCTCACCCACTTCGTGGGCCTGTCGAACTACGGCGTCGTGCTGTCTAGCGGCCTGTGGTGGCACGCGTTCTGGGTCACGCTGGTCATCACGGTGGTGTCGGTCGCCATCGAGTTCGTGCTGGGCATGGCGTTCGCCATGATGCTGAACTGGACGCCGCTGTGGCGCAACCTGGTCCGGACCTCGATCCTGCTGCCCTACGGGATCGTAACCGTGGCCGCCGCGTTCAGCTGGCAGTTCGCCTGGACGCCCGGCGTCGGGTACCTGGCCAACCTGCTCCCGGCCGGCAGCGCGCCGCTGACCAACCAGCTGCAGGCGATCGGCATCATCATCCTGGCCGAGATCTGGAAGACCACGCCGTTCATGACCCTGCTGCTGCTGGCCGGCCTCGCCCTGGTCCCCGACGACCTGCTGAAGGCGGCCAAGGTGGACGGGGCCACCGGGTGGCAGCGGTTCATCCAGATCATGCTGCCGCTGATGAAGCCGGCCATCCTGGTTGCGCTGCTGTTCCGCACCCTCGACGCGTTCCGGATCTTCGACAACATCTTCATCCTGACCAAGGGCAACAACGGCACCGGGTCGGTGTCGATCCTCGGCTACGACAACCTGTTCACCGCGCTGAACCTGGGGATCGGGTCGGCGCTCTCGGTGCTGATCTTCATCTGCGTGGCGATCATCGCCGTCATATTCATCATGGGCTTCGGCACCGCCGCGCCCGGGACCTCATTGGAGCGACGCTGACATGACCGCGGTAGCAGCCCCGGCCGCCAGGAGGGCGGCACGCGCACGCACGGCCCAGCCGGCCATGCCGGCCGGGAAGAAAGTCCGCTGGGCGGTTACCGACGTGGTCGTCATCGCGTGGACGCTGTTCCCGATCTGGTGGCTGATCTCCTTGTCGTTTAAGGATCCGACCACCCTGACGGACGGGAGCTTCTGGCCGCAGAAGTGGTCAGGGGCGAACTACTCGGGGATCTTCCACGGCACGGCGTTCACCGAGCCGCTGCTCAACTCGATCGGCATCGGGCTCATCTCGACCGTGATCTCGGTGATCCTCGGCACGATGGCCGCCTACGCCATCGCGCGGCTGAACTTCCCCGGCAAGGCCGTGCTCATCGGGGTTTCGCTGCTGATCGCGATGTTTCCCCCGATCTCGCTGGTCAACCCGATGTTCGGTATCGAGCGGGCGATCGGCCTGTTCAACACCTGGCCCGGGCTGATCATCCCGTACGTGTCGTTCTCGCTGCCGCTGGCCATCTACACGCTGTCGGCGTTCTTCCGCGAGATCCCCTGGGACCTGGAGAAGGCGGCCAAGGTGGACGGGGCCTCGCAGCGGCAGACCTTCCTGAGCGTGATCGCGCCGCTGGCCCTGCCGGGCATCGCGACCACGTCGATCCTGGTGTTCATGTTCTGCTGGAACGAGTTCCTGTTCGCGATCTCGCTGACGTCCACGAACGCGGCGCGCACCGCTCCGGCCGCGATGGGCTTCTTCACCGGGGTCTCCCAGTTCACCACCCCGATCGGGTCGATCGCGGCGGCCGCCTGCATCATCACGATCCCGATCGTCATCTTCGTTGTCATTTTCCAGCGTCGCATCGTGGCCGGCCTGACCTCAGGCGCGGTCAAGGGATAAGGAGGCGGGCATGGCCACCATAACGCTCGATCAGGTCACCAAGCGGTACCCGGACGGAACCGAGGCGGTCAAGGCGCTGGACCTGGACATCACCGACGGTGAGTTCATCGTGTTCGTCGGGCCGTCCGGCTGCGGCAAGTCCACCGCACTGAACATGATCGCCGGCCTGGAGGACATCAGCGACGGCGAACTGCGCATGAACGACAAGGTCGTGAACCTGCTCAGCCCGAAGGACCGCGACATCGCGATGGTCTTCCAGACCTACGCGCTGTACCCGCACATGACCGTGCGGCAGAACATGGCCTTCCCGCTCAAGCTGGCCAAGACGCCGCAGGACGAGATCGACCGCCGGGTCAAGGAGGCCGCCGAGCTGCTCGAGCTCAACGAGCACCTGGACCGCAAGCCGGCCAACCTGTCCGGCGGCCAGCGCCAGCGGGTGGCCATGGGCCGCGCGATCGTGCGGAATCCGCAGGCGTTCCTCATGGACGAGCCGCTGTCCAACCTGGATGCCAAGCTGCGCGTGCAGATGCGGACCACGGTCGCCCGGCTGCAGCAGCGGCTCGAGGTCACCACGATCTACGTCACCCACGACCAGACCGAGGCGATGACGCTCGGCGACCGGATCCTGGTGATGCGGCTCGGCGTGAAGCAGCAGGTGGGGAGCCCTCAGGAACTCTACGACCACCCGGCCAACCTGTTTGTGGCCGGCTTCATCGGGTCACCGTCGATGAACTTCATGCCGGGCCAGGTCGCCGACGGCACGCTGAAGTGGCCGCTCGGGGACTGCCCGCTGCCGGCCGAGAGGGTGCGGCTCCTGGAGCAGCAGAAGGCGTCGCGGGACGTCGTCGTCGGCATCCGGCCCGAGGACTTCGAGGACGCCGCGCTGGTAGAAGGGGCCAAACGGGACCAGGGCGGCGTGATGAACGTCAAGCCCGATGTGCTGGAGTCGGTGGGCAGCGACGTGTTCGCCTACTTCCCGGTGCCCAAGCCGGACGCCTCGCAGGCGGCCGAGCTGCAGCGGGTCGCGCAGGAGGTCGGGGCCGGCGACGCGCCCGGCTCCGAAGGCGCGTTCGTGGCCCGGCTCAGCCCGGCCACCCGGGCGCAGGAGGGCGTCCCGTTCGACCTCTGGTTCGACATGCACAAGCTGCACCTGTTCGACGCGCAGACCGG
>JAFAPY010000028.1 GCA_019246795.1 Streptosporangiaceae bacterium
CCATCAACACCGGCCACCTCACCAGCCAGGCCCTCGCAGCACTGGCCGGGACGCCAACCTGCCCGGCAACCCAGTAGCCAGCAGCCACCACGACCAGGAACACCCATCATGCACTTGCCCGACCCGAACGATTCCGCAACAGCCCGATAGCGGCCAAAACTGGCCACGATCATGACGTCGCCGTGCGCAGGGTGGCAGACCCCAGCTTTTCAAGCCCTGTAGCACTTTTCTTCGCGTTAACCGGCGACGCCGCACCCATGGCCGGCCCCGCCCCGGTCATGCGGACCTCTGGCGGCACGCGGCGGCGAGCGCCTGACGCCAGGCACTGGACCGGGACGCCCGTGTCAGCGCGACGCGATCGGCTCCTGCAGCTCGGTGACCCAGCTGCCGGGGTCGTCGGGCGGGCATTCCAGGTACAGCTCCCGGGGGTATCCCGTGGAGCGGTAGCCGCTGGCGTCGATCCACCGGGCCAGTGCCTGGATGGAGCTCAGCACGTTGTCCATCGAGCCGCGATGCACGATCGTGGCCGCCTGGCTGATTCCGGGCAGGTCGGTGATCTGCAGGCCGTGGCCGGCGTCAGGCTCGGCGTTGACCGGCAGGGTGGCGTGCACCATCACGCCGTCACCGCCAGGGGCGTCCTCGTAGTAGGCAATCGCCGGGCCTGCCGGGGCCAGCCCTGCCCGGGCGAGCCGCTCGCCAAGCTCCCGGTACAGCGGCTGTATCACCGGGGTGATGAACGCGGGTTCGAGGCGGTCCGCAGCCGCGGTGAGCTCCGCGACCCGGACCGGGGGGATCTGCTTGACATGGACCTCGCCGGCCGGCATGGCACCCTCCATCTCTATGATCCGGAGTCTCGCCTCAACCTGGGACAGCCGGGACGTGTCCGCGGTGATCTGGGCTTGCAGCTCGGCCCGGCGCAGCCGCAGCATCCCGCGCAGCTGCTCGGCGCTGACCTGTTCATCCAGCATGGCTCGCACCTGGTCCAGGGTGAACCCGAGATCTTTCAGCGCGATGATCCGGTTCAGCCGGGCCAGCTGAGCCGCCGCATAGAACCGGTAGCCGCTGGCCGGGTCCACCCGGGCCGGGCGGAGCAGCCCGACGGCGTCGTAGTGGCGCAGCATGCGCACCGACACCCGGCCGTACCTGGCGAAATCTCCGATGGACAACATGATGCCTCCAAGCAGACCGCCTGACACGGTGTCACAGTCAAGCCTTGATCCCCGTCCCCGGCACGCCGGTCAGAGGCCGGGGAAGATGCTCCCGGACTGGTAGACAGGGGTTCCGCCGAGGACAGTAGCCAGGATCCTGATGCCGGGGATCTGCTCGGGTTCTGCCTGCAGCGGGTTGGTGTCAAGGACGACGAAGTCGGCGAGCTTGCCCGGCTCCAGCGAGCCGATCTCGCGGTCGCGGTGACAGGCGAATGCGGCCCGGGTGGTGTACAGCGCAAGCGCGTCGCGTGCCGACAGGCACTCACCGGGGCCGAGCACATGGCCGTCGCCGGCGCTCACGCACATTATGCGGTCATTCTCGCAGCCGGCTCATGCCCGAGACGGCGAAAGCGGCCATGCAGGCGTCAGCCGGCTGCGGCCAGCCCGAAGTGGGGCAGACACGGCTGGAGGCCATGGATCTGCACCGGGACCGTCCGCGTGGCCTGCCAGTCGGCGCGCGTGAGCCGCAACCTGCGGGTCAGGGCAGGGCGGCCGCGCACCACGTGCCATTCGACCCCATCACCGCGGTAGCCGAGCTTGCGGGACACGCCGAGCGAGGCGGCGTTGTCCTCGAACGCCGCCGACAACGCATGGCGGGCGCCCAGCCCTTCGAAGGCGAGGTGCAGCACCGCGGCCCGCATCTGGGTCCCGATTCCCCGCCGCTGGTAGGGGCGGCCGAGCCAGGAGCCGGTGTGCACCTCGCGGAGCACCGCGAAGTCACGGCCGCCGATGCCTTGCGTGCCGACGACGGCGCCGTCGCTGACCACCGCAAACTCCAGCATCCAGTCCGACGGCTTCCAGGACCCCCAGCGGGACCAGTGATATTGCAGCGTGCCACGGGCGCGCTCCTGCGGTGTTGCGTCTGTCCAGGCCACCATGAAGGGCTGGACTCCGGGATCGTGCACTCCAGCGGCGGCCAGCTCCGCCAGCGCATCCAGGTCGGTCAGGGTAGGCCAGCGCAGCTCCAGCGCCGGGGTCTGCAACCGCAGGTCCGCCAGCGGCCACCACGAAGACACCATGACGGCGATTGTGCCTGGTCCGTCCCCGTCCGGCACCTGGATTACCCCAGACAAGGACCGGGCCAAGGACTTCTACGTCGGCCGACTCGGGTGGACACTCATCGTCGATCATCCATGACCGGATGTTGCCCGGGTGAGACGGCGGGATCGTCACCGGGCCGGGTTTGAGACCATAGATGGGATCGGCGCGGTTGTCTGCTGCGGAGGATGTGGAGATGCGAGCGGTCTGGATCACGAGGCCTGCTGGGCCCGAGGCCCTGAAGGTGCGGGAAACGGCCGATCCTGAGCCCGGGCCGGGCCAGGTCCGCATTCGTGTCCGCGCGACCGGCCTGAACTTTGCCGACGTGATGGCCGCCCAGGGGCTGTATCCCGACGCCCCCAAGCCCCCATGCGTGGTCGGCTATGAGGTGGCCGGGGTGATCGACGCGCTCGGCGACGGTATCCAGGGCCACGCGGCAGGTCAGCGGGTGCTGGCCCTGACCCGCTTCGGAGGACACGCGGATGTGGTCTGCGTGCCCGCCGAGCAGGTGCTGCCGATGCCGGACGCGATGAGCTTCGAGCAAGCCGCCGCGATACCGGTCAACTACGTCACCGCCTACCACATGCTGTTCCGCGTCGCGGGCGTCCGCCCCGGCGAGCGAGTGCTGGTGCATATGGCGGCTGGCGGGGTCGGGACGGCGGTGCTGCAACTGTGCCGCACCGTGGACGGTCTGGAGGTCTTCGGCACGGCCTCGGCCGCCAAGCACGACGTGCTCAAGGCCGAAGGCTGCGCGCATCCCATCGACTACCGCGCCACGGACTATGCCGCCGAGGTCCGCCGGCTGACCGCAGGCGAGGGCGTGGACGTCGTGCTGGACCCCCTCGGCGGTCATGACTGGCGGAAAGGGCTGAAGCTGCTGCGCCCGTGCGGCCGGCTGGTGGCCTACGGGTTCGCCAACCTGGCCAGCGGGCAGCGGCGCCGCCCGGCCCGCCTGGTCTCCCAGGTGGCTGGCATACCGCTGCTGACACCGCTCGGGCTGATGAACCACAACCGGACCGTCAGCGGCGTCAACGTCGGCCGCCTGTGGCGGCAGGCCGCGGCCCTGCGCGAAGAACTCCAGGCCATTCTGGCGCTCTGGGACCAGGGCAGGGTCAACCCGCTGATCGACACGACCTACCCCTTCGCCGAGGCAGCGGCAGCTCACCGCCGGATCCTGCAACGCCAGAACACCGGCAAGATCGTGCTTGTACCCTGACCGTGGGCGCGACCGTTCGCCGCACTATCCCCGGGCTGGCTGCCGGCCTGTGCCTGGGGCTGCTGGCACTCGGCCCGGGTCTGCGGCGCGGGTTCCTGCTCAGCTACGACATGGTTGCCGTGCCGCGTGAGCCGTTCAGCGCGGCACTGCCCGGGCTGGCCCCGCCGCGGGCGGTGCCCAGCGACCTGGCGATCGCTGCCGCGTCGCGGGTCGTGCCGGCCGACATCGCGCAAAAGCTCCTGCTGCTCGCGGTGTTCGTGCTCGGCTGCGCCGGGGTGGCCGCCCTGCTGGACGCCGAGCCTGTCCTCGCCCGCCTGGCGGGCGGCGTGTTCTACGTATGGAACCCGTACGTGGGTGAGAGGCTGATCATCGGCCAGTGGGCGCTGCTGCTCGGCTACGCCGGCCTGCCCTGGGCGCTGCGGGCCGTGATCAGGCCCGATGACGCGCCGTGGCGCTGGGCCTGGCGGCTGTGCCTGTCGCTGACCCCGGCCGTCATCGGCGGGTTCGCGGCGATGGCGATCACGGCCCTGGTCGTGGTGCCCGCCGGGCTGCTGTCCCGCAGCCCTCGCCGGGCGGTCATCGCGCTCGCAGCCGTCGCGGCGGGCAGCCTGCCATGGCTCGTCCCGTCGATGCTGCACACGGTGTACTCCGATCCGGCCGGCACCACCATGTTCGCGGCCCGAGCCGACACGCCGTTCGGCAGTGTCGGCAGCCTGCTCATGCTGGGCGGGATATGGAACGCGCAGACGGTCCCGAGGGCCTACGGCGGGCCATGGTCGGCGCTGTGGCTGGGCGTGGCGATCGCCGCACTGGCCGGTTTCGTCCTGGGCGGCGCCCGCCGCTGGCCTGGCCTTGGCGTCGGCGCCGGCGCCGGGCTGCTGATCGCATGCATCGGCGTGACCGCGGCCGGGCGGGAGCTGCTCACGTCGGTGACCGCCGCATGGCCCGCCGCCGCCGTGCTGCGCGACGGGCAGCAGTTCGTAGCGCCGCTCGCGCTGGCCGACGCCACCGGAGCCGCCATCGCGGTGAGGTGGGCGATGAACCCCCGGTCGTTCTGGGTAAAAAGGCCGGTACCGGAACCGACGGTCAGCGCTGACGCATCCGGGACGGCACTCGGGGTTTTCGCGCTGCTGGCGCCGGTGCTGCTGCTGCCCGGCCTTGCCTGGGGCGCGGCCGGGCGGCTCCAGCCGGCCTGGTACCCGGCGGGATGGCTGACCGCCGCCCGCATGATCGACGCCAGGCCCTGCCGCGGTGACGTGCTGCTGCTGCCGTGGCAGACCTACCGCACGCCATCGTGGAACCATGGCGAAACCGTGTTCGATCCGTGGTCGCGGCTGCTGGTGCGGCCGGTGATCTGGAACGAGGGCACCCGTGTCGGCGACCTCCAGCTGGCCCCCGACGACCCGCGCGCGCGGCGCCTGGACGGCGTCATCCGCGGCAGCGGCCCGCTGACCGCGGCACTGCGCGCAGCGGGGGTGAGCTTCGTGGTTGACGACGCCGACGGGCCCGGCCAGCAGGTCGGCGCGCGGCTGCCCGGAGCGGTGATCCTGATGGATCAGCCCGGGCTGACCGTGTACCAGCTGCCGGGCTGATTCACCCGGCGTCGTCGGCCCGGACGCCGGCCTGGCCGGCCGTGACCGTGGTGACCTCGCCGTGCCGGGCGCGTTTCATCAGCCGACGGTGCTCGTGTTCCGGCACCGGCACGGCCTGTTCGGGCAGCATGAGCGGGATGCCGTTCTCGATCCGGTACAGCCGGCGCAGCCGTGGGTTGTACAGCACCCCGTCGCCGGCGAAGTAGAGCAGGCCGCCCTTGTCGATGGGGCAGACGAGGATGTCGAGCAGCGCCTGCTCAAGAGCCATACCGTCTCCTCGCGTCTGCCAGATATCCCGGCGTCGTCCCGGCGCCGCCCGCAGGCAGTCCGGAGGCCTGGTCCGGGGCCTGCCGGGACAGCGCGATCAGCACCAGCGTGGCCAAGGCGATCCCGGCCAGGCGCAGGGCCAGCTCGCCCGGGTTTGCCGGCAGATGCTCGTGGAAAAGCCAGGTCGCCGTGATCATGACATACATGCTGCCCGCGACGGCGGACACCGGGATGATGATCGACGCACGGCAGGCCTGCAGGCCGGCCTGGAACGTCAGCATCGCGGCCGCCAGGCAGCCGGCCAGCGCGTACAGGTACGGCGAGGAGACCAGCCCGATCGCTATGTCCGCCGCCGGCTGGTGCCGGACGAGGACACCGGAGAGCGCCTTGATCGCAAGCGCCGCGACGCCGTAGACCAGCCCGGTGCCGGCGCCGCACCCGACCGCGGCCACGCCAGCGCCGTGCTGCCTGCCCCGGAGTGACCTGACCGCGACCAGCAGGCCGACGGCGGCCGACGGGATCATGACCGCCGCCATCGCGCGCGGGCTGGCGACATGGCTGGCCCGCGCGCCGGCCGCGGACAAGGCCAGCAGCACCACGGAGACGGCGATCGCCGCAACGCACCAGGCCTCCCCGCCGCGCAGCCGCTCCCGCAGCACCAGCCGGGACAGCACCACGACAAGCACGACACCGGAGGCGAGCACCGGCTGCACGACGCTGACCGGCTCCAGCGCCAGCACGACGGTCTGGCAGGCCAGCCCGGCGAGCATCAGCGCGAAGCCGCCCAGCCAGGCCCGGCTGGTCGCCAGAGCCACGACCAAGGGCACCGGCCGGCGGAGGTCGAGAGCCGGCATCTGCGCCAGCGCGCGCTTTTCCAGGATCAGGCCCACGTTGTAGGCGGTGGTCGCGACCAGCGCCAGCGCGATCCCGGCGTAGGACACGGCGGTCATCTGGCCGCCTGCCCCGCATCCGGCACGCGCCGCAAGCGCCGGGCCGGGAGGGTGACCGCCGGGGTCAGCGCGGCGGCCAGCGCGACGAGCGCGCACGCTTGCGCCGGACCGCCGAACGGACCGAGCAGGCCAGTGCCGAACGGCTGCGCCGCGGACAGCAGTCCCGATGCGGCCATGCCGGCGAAGGCCAGCACCGGCAGCCACGACTCCGGGCCCCGCGCGCCGGTCCGCCAGGCCCGCGGCGGCCGCAGCCAGGCCAGGCAGGCCAGCACCGGAACAGCCAGCGCGACCGGGCCTCCTGCCGCGAAGATGAGCGCGGCGACGCCGAGCACGCCCAGCCACGCGCGCCTGTTGCCGGCCGGCGAAGCGGCGGCCGCGGGAGGCGGCGGCACCGAGCGGCCGCGCGGCGGCCTGCCCGACGCGCGCGCTCCCGCCAGCACCGGGCGGTCACGCGGCACCGCCAGGCTGGCGCGTTCGGCTGCACGCCGCCCGGCCCGGCGACGGGGGCCGATGAAGGACCACGCCGTGACGGCGAGCAGGACGGCGACGGCGAGGGCGGAGGCGGCCAGGGCGAGGTGATAGACCGAGGCCGGCCGGAAGCTGAGCGTGATCGTGCCGCCCGGTCCGGCCGGCACGATGAAACCTTGCTGCCAGCCGTCGAGCCGTACCGGCGCGAGCTGCCGCCCGTTCAGCACGGCGGTCCAGCCGGGGTTGTCGTTCTGGTGGACCTCCAGGTAGGAGGCGGCTCCCGGGCCGATGCTGAGCCGGCGCTGGTCCGGCTGCCAGCTGCGGATCGTCACGGCGCGGGAGGCGCCGGCGCCGGCCGCGGTCCCCTGGCCCGGCACGGTCGTGCTGAGGCTGAGGTCGGTGACCGCGAACGTGCCGGGCACCGCGGCGGTCAGCGTATGCCGCCCCGCGCCCAGGCGCAGCGCGCCGCCCGGAGCGCACAGCGCGACCCGCAGCGGGAGGTAGCGGCTCAGCTCGCCGATCGTGCCGCTGACCGATGTCCGGTACACCTGCCCGTCGACGGTCAGGGAAGGGCCCTGGCCGCACGCCACGGTGAACCTCGCCTGTGCGTCCGGCGTGACCGCGCGCAGGCCCGCCAGGGCGGCCACCGACAGCCGCGACAGCCTGACGGGGAGGGTGGCCAGCTGGCCCGTCGCGGTGACGATGGTGGCCGCGCGCACCCGCGGGAAGGACACGTCGATCCGGTCGGTGGTCAGCGGCGAGGAGAACCTGGCCAGGCCGCCCGGCCCGATGCCCGCCTGCCGGGTGCCGTCGGGGCTGGTGATCTCGACCGCCTGCGGCGTGGACGGCAGCCCGACGGCAGGCCGCACGATCAGCGACGCGATGCGCCGCTTGCCGTGCCAGCTCAGGTGGATGACCGGGCTGGCGGTGTCAGCGGTCCACGGCATGGCTGCCGATCCGGCGATCAGGCTGGCCGGGAACCCGGCGGGCAGCGCACCTGGCGTCGAGGCGACGCCGATCTGCAGCACGCCGGGGCCCGGAGGGCTGATTCCGCCGAGCAGCATGTCCAGGCCCGGGCCGGGCACGGCGAGCGCGGCGGCCTGCAGCCGCAGGGTCACCGGGGTGGCGAGGGTGAACGTCCGGGCCATCGGCGGGGTGGCGGCCGGGTCGGCGAAGGCCGCCGGCGAGGGCACCTGCTGGTGGAAGGAGAAAACAGTCGATGCCGCCTGCCGGCCCGCCGGATCCTGGGCGGCCCGGAGCAGGCGGGTCACCCGGACACCGGGGATCAGCACGTCCGATATGCCGGCTCCCGGATACCCGAAACGGACCCGGCGGGCGCCGGTGATCGTGATGCGCAGCCAGCGGGTGCGCCCGGGTACAACGTGCAGCGGCTGGGTCGCGCCGGTCGCGGCGACGTCGGTGCTGGCGCTGCCGGCCGCGGTGGACACCCGCAGGCGGCTGGCTATCTCCCGGTCGGTGCTGTCATCGAGCAGCCGGATCCCGGCCCTGGCCGGCAGGTCGAGCGGGCCGGCGAAGGTGATCTGGATCCACTGTCCCACCGGGGTCCGCTCGTCGCCTTCCGCCCATGACGTCGCCGGGTCGCCGTCGAAGGCGTTGACCGGGTCCTCGGTGTCGGTGTCGGCTATCCACGAGCCGTAGGACGATACGGTCACGCTCGCCGCGCCGGACAGCACGGCCACCGTCTGGTGCCCGGCCGCCGGCACCGGCAGCAGCTGGCGGGGCGGGCCGCCGGCGCTGCCGAGCTGGCCGGCGTCGCCCGGGTTGGTCTCCGTCGCGGTGTAGGTGTAGGAGACGTTGGAATTGACCAGGCCGAACAGCGTGTCGGCACGGCGCTGGCCGTCGGTGACTGCCCACTGGGCGGGCCTGAACCCGGAAGCCGGGCTGAGTGGGTCTCCGGCGATGATGGCGGGCTGCCCGGAGCCGAGCAGGTGCTGCCCGGTGAGCTGCAGGAGCGAGTCCGGTCCCCCGTTGACCAGCACGGTCTTGCTGACCGGCAGGGTGCTCACCGGGCTGGGCGGTTCCGGGCCGGTGCCGGACGCGGCATAGACCTCCACCGCCGGGTAGCTCGGCAGTGCGGCCTGCTGCGCGCGGGTCGCCCGCGGCTCGATCTCCGCGCCGCCGATCGGCGGCCCGAACGAAGCCACCCGGGTGAACCTGCTGGCCGCCAGCGTCTGGTGCACCAGCGCCGCGGAGGTGTAGCCCACCTGGCGCGGGTCCAGGTCGTTGCGCACCACGATGTAGCGGACGCCGGCGCGCTGCAGGTAGCCGGCCAGGCCGCTGGCCTGCTCGCCCGATTCGATCGCGTTTTCCGCGGTGCCCAGCAGGATCTGCGATCCCGCGCCGCCGTAGGGCACCAGGCCGCGCTCGGCCCACGGTGAGCGGCCCAGCGCCACCAGCGGGTCATCGATCGGATCGCCCCACAGGTAGTCGCCGTGCGCATCCGCGGGCACCACCAGCGCGGTGTTGTGCGGCGACCGGGCAGCCAGGAACGCGGCGACCTGGTACCAGTAGCGCGGTACCGCGGGAAACGAGCCGGGATTCAGCACGCTGCCGGACAGGTACGGCAGCGTGAGCCCGATCAGCACGATGCCGGCGACGGCCCAGGCCTCCGCGGCGAACACCCGCTGGATGGGACGTGCCTGCCGACCCGGGGCCCGTGCCAGCCAGGCCGCGGCCGCGTGCGCCAGCCCCAGCGCCAGCGCGGCCGCGATGACCGGTTCCAGCTTGTACACGCTGCGGAACGGGGCGAGCGGGCCGTCCAGCAGGTGATCGATTCCCGCGTGGAACGGGCCGCCGAGGTGCCCGCCGTAACCGGCCAGCGCGCCGGCCGCGGCCAGGCCGGCGGACAGCCGCAGCCAGGCGGCCTCGGGCATGTTCCGCATGGCCAGCCCGTACAGGCCGCATCCGGCGGCGGCGGCGCCTGCGATGATCGCGACCGGCATGGCGACCATGGCCCAGCCCGCGGGCAGCCATGGCGTGCCCAAGTTGACGTAGGCAACCCAGTTGCCGGCGCCGCGCAGCGTGGCGGCAGCCGAGGCGGTGCCGGTCGTGGTGGACGCCTGTTCCACGTAGGGCAGGAAGTTGAACGCGTACTTGCCCTGCAGCAGCAGCGGCAGCGCCCACCACGCGGTGGCGGCTGCCACCGCCGCGCCCCAGCACGCGGCCAGCGAGACCAGGCGCCGCCCGCGGGCATGGGTGAGGATGAAAAGGCCGGGCAGCAGCAGCGCGTCGATGGTCACGGTGGCGTTGACCCCGGACATGCAGGCCATCACGGCGCCGGAGCGGGCGGCAGCCCGCACCGCACTGCCGCCCTGGCGGACCGCGGCCGCCAGCGGCAGCACCGCCCACGGGGCGAGCATCCCGGGCAGCACCGTCGCCGAGGTGGACCCGATCACGATGGTGAACGTCGGCCACAGCGCGAACACGCCTCCGGCCAGCAGGCGGGACACCGGCGACCCGATGCCGAGGGCGCCCGCCAGCGCGACCAGGCCGCCGAACCCGGCCGCGATGATCAGCGACATCCACAGCCGCTCGGTGAGCCACACCGGCACGTGCGCCAGGTGGCCGGCCAGGTAGAACGGCGCCATCGGCACGGCGTAGCCAACGGCCTGGTTGCTCAGCGCGCCGAAGGTGTTCGCCGGGTCCCACAGGTGCCACAGGCCGGCGTAGTAGCCCACGGGATCGATGTCCACGCTGAGCTTGGTGTCGAAGACCATCCTGCCCGGGGCGTTGGCCAGCAGCACGGCGAACGCGCCCAGCCATACCAGGACCGACCAGCGCAGCAGCCGGACCTGCGGCCGGCCGCCGGGTGTCACAGGCCGGCCGCCCGCGTTCGCCGTCTGGTGTCCGCGCGCGTCCGGAGCCGGGCTGGTGACCCGCTCACCACCGGCCCTGGTCGTCATGCGATGCGCCTCATGATCAGCAGCAGGTTCCAGGTGGCCACCTCCCGCAGGCCGGGCAGCCGGACCAGCAGCCGGCACCATCGCGGGTAGTAGCGGGGCCGCGCCTCCACAATCTCGACGTCCGGGCGGCCGCGCATCGCGCGCAGCACCGGCCCGACATGCACCGGGAACAGGTTGACGCCGAGCTCGTGCTTGGGCTTGCGCCGATAGCGACGGACATACCGGCGCCGGGCGTATGCCGCGCCCAGGTAGTGCCAGGGCGACATCTCGTGCCCTCCCCACGGGGAGTACCAGTTGGTGAACGACAGGTACACCAGCCCGCCCGGCCGGGTGGCGCGGATCATCTCCTCGATCAGCCCCGCCGGATCGGTGACATGCTCCAGCACGTTGGAGGAGAACACCACGTCGGCGCCCCCGTCGCGGACCGGCAGCCAGTAGCCGTCCGCGATCACCGCTCCGGCTGGGGTCCCGGCCCTGCTGTGCAGCTCGCCAGGATCGGGCTCGAACAGGTAGCCGTTCGCGCCGCGTCCCCGGAAGGCAGCGGTGAACCAGCCGCCCCCGCCGCCGATGTCGACCACCGTGCGGCCGCTCAGCTCGCAGTGTTCGGCTACCTGGCCGACGGCGTCCTCGGCCAGGCTGGCGTAGAACTTCTCCGGGTCGGTCTGTTCGGCAAGGAACAAACGGAACAGCCGGACCGACCTGAGCAGGCCCGGGCGGGCCGTCTCATCGGCACGGTGGCGGCGAACCGGTGCCAGCAGGCTCATGCAGGTTCCCCAACAGTCGCGCCTGGCCGGTGCTGAGCACGAGCCAGGCAGGTCGTACCGGCCTGGCAGGAGGGCAGTTAGCCCCATGTATGGTAGCGGGTACCGCAGCCGCGGCGCGGACGCCGCTGCCGCTGCGCTGGCGCCGGTTCCTTGACCACCGGTCGGTCATCACCGAATAATGCTGCAATCTTGTTTCCAGATCACGACCTGGCTGCTGGTGCCCGGGGAATTCCCGCGTCCGCCTCTGACCCGGAGCCGCGACATGAACGACGACCCAGGCGCTTGGCCCGCGCAGGCGAGCCTGTCCGGCGGGCCAGGCGATGCCGTGCCCGGTGCCGGCGCCCGGCCCAGGGACATCGTGTTCATCGCGTGGCGGGACCTGGCCAACCCGCTGGCCGGGGGGTCTGAGGTCCTGGTCGACCGGCTGGCGTCCGGGATGCTGGCCCGCGGCCACCGGGTGACGCTGCTGTGCGGCGGGCCGGTGGCCGAGCGGCCCTACCACGTGATGCGCAACGGCGGCACCTATTCCCAGTTCCTCCGCGCTCCGCTTGCCTACCTGCGGAACTTCCGGGACGCCGACCTGATCGTGGAGGTGTGCAACGGCATGCCCTTCCTGGCGCCGCTGTGGTCCCGGCGCCCGGTGCTGTGCCTGGTGAACCACGTGCACACCGAGCTGTGGCCGATCCGGTTCCGCCCGCCGGTCTCCACCGTCGGCCGCACCATCGAGCGGGTGGTCATGCCCTGGGCGCACCGCAGGAACCTGTTCCTCACCGTGTCCGCCTCCACGGCGGAGAACCTGCAGCGGATGCGGGTCGGGCCGGACCGGATCCGGCAGATCTGCAACGGCGTCGAGGAGCCGGATCCGCCGACCCCGCGGTCGCCGGACCCGCTGTTCCTGGCGTTCGGCAGGCTCGTCGGCTACAAGCGGCTCGACCTGCTGCTGCGGCTGTGGGACCGGGTGCGGCATGTGGTAGGCGGAAAGCTGGTGATCGCCGGCGACGGGCCGGAGCGACCCAGGCTGGAGGCTCTGGCCGGCCCCGGCGTCGAGTTCACCGGCCGGGTGTCGGACGCCGACAAGCACCGGCTGATGTGCTCGGCATGGCTGCTCATGCACCCGGCGCTGATCGAGGGCTGGGGGATCGTGGTCGCCGAGGCGGCGATCCGCGGCACTCCCGCGATCGCGTTCGACGTGCCGGGACTGCGCGACTCGGTGGTGCACGGCCAGACCGGGATACTGGTGCAGACCGAGGGCCAGTTCGCCTCGGCGTGGGCGTCGCTGGCCATCAACGAGCGGCGGCGCGAGCAGTTCGGCCGGGCGGCGCGCACCCGGGCGCTGCGGCTGCACTGGTCGGCCGCGGTCGAAGGTTTCGCCGAGATAGCCGAGGAGGCTATCAAGCGCGCAGGCCATCACGCACGGGAGGAGCCGTCGTGGCGGTGACCGCCCCGGCGCCGGGCAGCCCGCTTGCCGAGTTCTACTCCAGCCCGGGCGTCCCGCTCAGCTCCGGCCCGGACCGCGCCCGGCGCCAGGCACAGATGCTGGCCGGGGCGCTGCGGGGCTTGGCCGGCCCGGCGGTGATCATCGACATCGGATGCGGGGACGGCTCAGCGCTCGCAGTGGCGGCGGCAGCCAGCCCGGCGCACCGGTTCGCTGGGATCGACTGGTCTGCTGAGGCCCTGCGGCGCGCGCATGCCCGCGGCCTTACGGTGCTGCGCGCCGACGTGGCCGCGCCGGGCCTGCCGGTCGCCGACGGCGCCGCGGACGTGGTGATCATGAGCGAGGTGATCGAGCACCTGGTGGACCCGGACGGGGCGGTCGCGGAGGTCCGGCGGGTGCTCCGGCCGGGCGGCTCGCTGGTGCTGTCCACGCCGAACCTGGCCGCGTGGTACAACCGGGCCCTGCTCGCCTTCGGGATCCAGCCGGTCTTCTCCGAGGTGAGCCTGCACGGAGTGTTCGGCAGGCCGGGCAGCGTGGTGGCCGGCCACCTGCGCCTGTTCACCCGGCGGGCGCTGACGCAGTTCCTGGCCGCCAGCGGGTTCGGCTGCGTGACGGTGACCGGGGCACGGTACCACGACGTGCCCCGGCCGCTGGGGCCACTGGACCGGGCATTCTGCCGGTGGCCGTCCGCCGCGTCCATCCTGCTGGTGCACGCCCGGAAGGAATGATCCGGCGGTGGCGCAGGTGCCCGGCACCAGAACCGAGGCGGATAATGCCCCAGCCCGCCGCCGGCGCAGTCGGCGACTCGAAGTGGCCGGCCTGCTCATCGGGATCCTCGCCGGGCTGGGCATCGCGTTCGGCTGGCTGATCCCGGCGCGGGCCCACCAGCCGCGCCTGGCCGCGCCGAGCGCCCGCCCGCCCGTGCTCGCGGGCGGCTCACCGGCGCAGCCTGACCCGGCCGCACTGGATACGCAGTGGGCCTCCTACTCAGATCAGTCCACCTGCGCCGACTGGGCCGGCGGCGACGGGGTCTCCGCCATCCGGCTGAACTCCACACAGCTCGCCTGGTTCTTCTCCGACACCTACATGGGCCCGGCCGGGCCCGCCATCGGCTTCTCGCACCTGTCCGGGTTCGTGCACAACTCGGTGGTCGTCCAGACCGCCACCGGGCGGGGCAGCACGTTCGTCACCATGACCGGCGGCGGGGCCTGTACCGGCCCGGGCCGCCCGGGCGACGCGGCTCCGGTGGTGGGGGCGCCGCCGAAGGGGTCCCACGTGCCGCCCGACCGGTACTGGGAGGAGGACGGCATCAAGGCCGGCCAGACCGTGGTCAAGTTCTACAACCATTACCGGGCCGGCGGGGTTCCGTTCGTCCCGGTCGGCACGGTGATCGCCACCTTCCCGGTCAGCCAGCTCAGCTCGGCCGGCCACGGACCGAAGTACGGCGCGGTGGCCCGGCCCGGCCTGATCCCGCTGCCGTCGTACACCCCGCCGGCCGGCGGCTCCCCGATCCTGTGGGGCGCCTCGCTGCTGCGCGCGGGCAACACCGTCTACATCTACGGCACGCAGAGCCCGGACGTCCCGAACCCGGGCCGCCTGTTCTACCTGGCCCGGGTCCCGCTGCCGCAGCTGACCGCGTTCTCTGCGTGGCAGTTTTACGCCGGCGCCGGCAGGTGGGCGGCCGGGCAGCGCAACGCCCGGCCGGTGCAGCCGCCGGGCAGCGGCCTGTCCGTGTCGTCCGGGTTCAGCGTCGTGCAGGCTGAGGGCCGCTACTGGCTGATCCAGGCCGCGACCGAGCCCGGATCGCCGGACATCGTCGCCTACCCGGCCGGCGCGCCGTGGGGCCCGTTCGACTCCGCCGGAAGGCTGCTGTACCGGGACCCGGGCATCGGGCTCGACGCCGCCCACGACTACTACATCATGTACGAGGCGCGAGCCGAGCCCGCGCTTTCCGGCCGCCACATGCTGGTGATCAGCTACAACGTCAACTCCGAGGCGGTGACCACCGGCTGCGTGCCGATGTCGGCCTTCACGAACACGGTGACACTGCCCCGGTTCATCGCGGTGCCGCTGGCCGCGTTCGGCGATGACCCGGGCGCGCATGTCACGGCGAGCAGCGCGGCGCCGGGCTACCCGCAGGTCGTGCAGCGCGACCCGTCGCAGTGGTTTGACGCGTGGGACTACCCGGGCGGCTGCCCGCCGGTGCCCGGCCTGGCGTCGGTCAGAGCCAGGCCCGGCGCCGGTAGGGTCACGCTGAGCTGGCCCGACGCCGGCCTTGGCGTGCGCTACCGTGTCTACCTGCAAGGACCGGACGAGGCAGGCGAGTCCCCGGCGGCCATCGCATTCGCCGACAGCGCCACCATCACCGGGCTGCGGCCCGGCGATTACCTGGCCACGGTGGTGCCGGTCAACTTCAGGAAGGACACCGGGCCGTCGGCGGAGGTAACGTTCACCGTCGGCTGACCCAGATCACGCCAGAAGGAGGCCAGTCGTGCTCCGGTTGATCATCGCCGTGGTGGTGGGTCTCGCGATCGCCCTCGCCGGAGCCCTCCTGGTGACTAACCTGCTGTCCAGCCACGCGAGCAACAACCCGTCGCCGAACAGTTCGTCGGCGTACGACTACGGCAGCCGCTGATCCGCTGCGGCCCGGCGCGGGCGCCAGCGCAGGCGCCGGCAGCTCAGGCGCCAGCGCTGCCGATGTTGACTTGCCAGCCGATGCCGTACTTATCGGTGACAGCGCCGAAGATGTCGCCCCAGAACTGCCGCTCCAGTTTGGCCGTGACGGTGCCGTCCTTGGCCAGACCGTCGAACAGGGTCCGCAGCCGGGCCTCGTCGGTGCCGATGAGGGACAGTTCGACGCGGGTCTGCGGGCTGAGGCTGGCGTCTTGGCGGTCGCTGGCCCGCAAGGTGAGGTCACCGCCGATCAGCAGGGCGTTGACCACCAGGTTCCGCTGCTCCGGCGCCGCGCTCGGATCGATGTCGCCGCGCCGGGTGATGCTGACCTGGCCGCCGAAGACCTGCTGGTAGAAGGCGATGGCCTCCTCGGTGTTGCCGGGGAAGAACAGGTAGGCGTTGAGCTCGACCGACATGACGTGCGTCCTTTCGAAGAGGTACCACGCGGATTTCTCGCACCTGAAGTGACGTCCCCGCGCTGCGGAACTCATCGTGGGCGTCCATGGCCGGGACCCAGGCTATCGGCCGTCTCGGCGGAGCTAACGCCCGGGCGCGACGCCCCAGCGGGCTGCCAGTTCCCCGACCCAGGCGGCGGCTGCGGCCGGGCGCTCCGGTGGCGCTGCCACCACCACGACCTCGGTCACGCCGAGCTCGGCAAGGCCGGGCAGCATGCCGGGACCGCCGTCGGCGAGCGCCACGGCCACGCTGAGTTCGCTCAGGCTGCGGCCGCGCCGCCTGCACTGCTCGCCCAGCTCCGCGACCCGGCCGGCGACCGCTGCCGCGGGAAGGTTGAAGCCGTACCAGCCGTCACCGAAAGCCGCCGCGCGGGCGAGCGCCGCGTCGCTGTTGCCGCCGACCACGACCGGGATGCGCCGGCCGCGCACCGGCTTGGGGTTGACCCTGACCGAGTCGAACTCGGTGAACTCGCCGCTGAACGAGGCGACGTCCTGCGCCCACAGCGTGCGCATCGCCGCGACGTATTCGGCGGTGCGCCGCCCGCGCCCGGCAAAGGGGATGCCGAGCGCAGCGAACTCCTCCGCCGACCAGCCGATGCCCACGCCCAGCGTCAGCCGTCCCCCGCACAGCACGTCCAGCGTCGCAGCCTGCTTGGCTGACAGCACCGGGTTGTGCTCGGGCAGCAGCAGCACGCCGGTCGCCAGCCCGATCGTCGTGGTCACGGCGGCGATGAAGCTCAGGCCGAGCAGCGGATCCAGCCAGTCCGCGCCGACCGGAACCGCAATCCGGCCGTCAGCGGAGTACGGGTATCGTGACCTCGGCAGATCCACGAGCACCACGTGCTCTCCCGCCCACAAGGTGGCGAAACCGGCCGCTTCAGCTGTCGTCGCGACAGCCCGGATGACCTCCGGGCGGGCGCCGGTGCCGATGCCCAGCGCGTGCAGTCCGACCCGCATCTGGCCTCCCCCGCCGCGGTCCGCCACGACGCTCCGGGCGTACCGCCTCCATCCTGCCAGGCGGCTTCCGGGGGCGGGTAACGGCTGGCCTGGACCGCCGTGCCCGGGCTGGGTACCGTTGGCCGGGTGATACAGGTGCGTCGGTCCGGCATGTGCCAGCATGCCCCGGGCGGATGATATACGCGGCCAGGCGCTGGAGGTGGCCCGAGGCTGGTCGCCGCCCGGCGCGCCCCGGTCATGGCGGCTGACCGCCGCGCTGTTCGATGCGATCGCGGCTCACGACGAGCTCCTGCAGCGCCTGGCCGCTGTCCCCGCTGACCGGCTGCCCGCGCTGCTGGCGAGCGCGGCCGTGGCCTTCTTGGTGCGGCGCGACCGGCCGGTCCTGCTGGCTGGCTACTTCCCCGAACCCGGCGCGGACCAGCCGCCGTTCGACGACGGGTTCTTCCCGGCGTTCCGGGCGTTCTGCAGCGCGCGCCTGGACGACATCGCCGATGTCTGCCGCACTCAGCGCTACCAGATGAACGAGGTGGCCAGGAGCTCCCAGATCGCCCTGGGCATCGCGGCAACCGCAGGCGCCCCGGGCGACCCGGTGGCGCTGATCGACCTGGGCACCGGGGCGGGGCTCGGGCTGCAGCTGGACCGGTACCGGTACCGGATCGGGACCGGCACGTACGGCCCGGCAGCGGCCGGGCTGACCCTGGCCTGCGAGGTCCGCGGCCCGGTCGTCCCGCCGCCGGCCCAGCTGCCGCCCATCGCCTGGAGGACCGGCGTGGACGTTCACCCGGTCGACGTCGCCGACCCTGCAGCCCGGGCGTGGCTGCTGGCCTGCGCGCCACCCGAGGCTTCGGCCCTGTCCCGGCTTGCGGCGGCCATGGAGATCGGGCGGCGGCATCCGGAGACGATCATCTCGGGGGACGTCGTTGACGTGCTTCACCCCGTGCTGGGCGGCGTTCCGCCGGGGCTGCGCATCGTCGTCGTGGACGCGTACACGGCCGTGTTCCTCGCCCAGCAGCGGCGGGTCCGGCTGGCGGGCATTCTCGCCGAGGCCGGGCGAACCCGCCCGGTGACGTGGCTGTCGCTTGACCCGCTGGTCCCGCTGGGCCCTTCGGGCCGCGACAGCGTGCAGGGGCTGCCCGTTCCTCCCGCGCTGGTCCGCGACTATCAGGACGGCGGCGTCTTTGCCGTGCTCGGCGCCCGCACCTTCGCAGGCGCCGACGACCGCGGGCGCCTTCTCGCGCGCGCTCACCCATCCGGCGGGTGGGTCGAATGGCTCGGCCCGTGAACCTGGCCGGCTGCGGCGGTGAAGGCGATGGTCTGTGTCCACCACGCCGGATCGTCGCACTGGGCCAGGAACACCTCGATCAGCCTGTCATCCAGCTGGCCGGAGGCCACCAGGCGAGCGCGCAGCTCCACCACCGTCTGCTTCCAGTACACGGCCCAGGCGGAGCCGCCGTGGTAGTGGGCGGTTTCTGCGGTAACCCAGACCTCCCGCAGGCCCAGCCGGGACAGCATCACCGGGAGCCGGCGGCCGATGAAGTAGTCGATTCCCTGCTCGCGCGACCAGGCCAGCCATCCCTTCCAGAACGCCCGGACCTCAGGCGGCTCTGCGACGCTGACCGGCAGGAAATCCGGCTCGATCAGCAGGACCGTCCCGCCCGGCCGCGCGCTGGCGACGAGGTTCGCCACGGCGGCCTCGGCATCGCCGACATGATGCAGCACGGCCCGGGCCGTCACCAGGTCAAAGCTCCCCGGCTCCACCGGACCCGCGAGGATGTCGGCCTGCCGAAGCTCCAGCCCGGGTTCGTCCGCCTCGACCAGGGACAGGTCCAGGTCCACCGCCACCGCGCGCCCGTCCGGTGCAACCCGCCGGGCCAGCCATGCCGACATCGAGCCGTTACCGCAGCCCACCTCCAGCGTGCGCGCTCCGGGCCCGACGCCAAGCCGCTCAACGTGGCCGCGGTGCATCGGATCGAGCAACCGCGACATCAGGGCCAGCCGCTCGCGCTCGCCCTCGTGGTGGTGATCAAGGACGTACTCCGACACGCTCACCCCCTCACGCCGGCGGCTCCGCGGCGATCTCGACCGCCGCGTCAGGGTCGGGCGGATCGTCTGGAGGAGCCAGCACGATGTCGAAACGGACCTTCGACCAGTCACGGTCGAGCGTCCTGCCGTCCGGGGCCGGCGTGCCCGGCGGGAAATCCTCGAACGTCCTGACCAGGGATTCCTTCACGCCGAACACCGAATCCCGGGCGACGTAGTCGTCGTTGGCGTCGAACACGTGCGTCACCAGGGCGCGGTGACCGGGGGCGGACACCATGAGATGCAGGTGCGCGGCCCGCATCGGCGAGCGGCCGGCGGCCTGCAGCAGCCGCCCGACCGGGCCGTCGCCGGGGATGGGATACGGCACCGGCATGAGCGCCCAGAACCGGTAGTTGCCGCCGTCGTCGCTGAACAGGCGCGCCCGGCACGCCGTGCGGTCATCGGGGTATTGCACGTCATACCGGCCGTCCGCGTCGCACTCCCACGCATCGATACGGGCTCCGCCCACCGGGTTGCCGTCGGTGTCGCGGATGCGTCCCTCGACCCACAGCGGTGTCCCCTTCGCCCCGAACGACATGTCGTCCCCGTTGCCGATAAGCGGGGCGTCCTCGACGAAGAACGGGCCGAACACCGTCGCCTCGGTCGCGTCGCCGCGCGCCTCGTTGTTGATCGTGATCGTCTGCATGGACAGGCCGAGCACGTCGGACAGCAAGACGAACTCCTGCCGCTTGCCCGTGGTGATGTGCCCGGTGTCGGTGAGAAACCGGATCGCGGCGTCCCACTCGGCCTCGGTGAGCCGGACTTCCCTCGCGAAGGCGTGCAGGTGCCGGACCAAGGCCGTCATCAGCTGCCTCAGCCGCGGCGATTCGGCGCCGGCGAACGCGTCCAGAACCCGCTGGGTCAGTGCTTCCTCGCGCCGCCGCTGCTCGGCGCCGATCCGCACCACTCTCGTGCCATCTTCGGCGGATTGACTCATGGTTCCTTCCTACTCTGGCGGGTGGCCGGTCGTCACCATGCGGCCGGCTCGTCTGCGGTCCAGGCTCTCGACGGCTGTGGCCCGCCGCCCGAACCGCCCGGTGATGTCAGACTGCTGGCGTGGGTATCGCGCGGTGATGGCGGAAACACGATCACGGCTGACGCGTCCGGTACGTGCGCTGCTCATCTTCGTGTGCGCGCTGGTGCTGGTGGACACCATGTTCTTCACGGCACTGACGCCTCTGTTGCCCCACTACACCCAGGTGGCTGGGCTTTCCAAGGCTGGAGCGGGTGTCCTGGTGGCCGGCTACCCGCTGGGGACGCTGGTCGGTGCGCTCCCCGGAGGATTGCTCACGGCCCGCCTGGGCTGCAGGACCGTGGTGCTGCTCGGGCTGGCTCTGATGAGCGTATCGACGTTCGTGTTCGGCTGGGCCTCCGCCGAGGGGGTCCTCGATGCCGCACGATTCGTTCAGGGCCTGGGCGGGGCGTGCACCTGGGCCGCTGGCCTCGCCTGGCTGGCCACCGCAGCACCGCAGGACAGGCGCGGAGAACTGCTCGGCACGGCCCTGGGCGCCGCGGTAGGCGGGGCGCTTTTCGGCCCGGTGGTGGGGGCGGTGGCGGACGAGGTGGGCACCGGGCCCGCGTTCGCCACCGCGGCGGTAGCCGGGGCCGCTTTGATGGTCGTTGTGTTCGGAATGCCCGCACCGCACCAGCCGGTCCCGCAGGGATTGCGCGAGCTGCGGCCCGCCGTCCGCGACCGGCAGGTCGGCACCGGCCTATGGCTGACGATGCTCGCAGGACTGGCGTTCGGCGTGCTTGACGTTCTCGCGCCGCTGCGCCTGGCGCACCTGGGCGCTACGGCCCTGCTCATCGCGGCGGCGTTCCTGGCGGCGGCGGCGATCGAGGCGGGGCTGTCACCGCTGGCAGGCCGGCTGGCCGACCGCCGGGGCGCCATCATCCCCATCAGGATCTCACTGGCCGCCGCGGTGGGCGTCAGCCTGCTGGCGCCCACGGTAGCGAGAGTCCAGATCCTCGTCCCGGTGCTGATGGTCGGCATGCCCGCGTTCGGCACCCTGTTCACCCCGGCGACGGCGCTGCTGAGCGAAGGCGCGCACCGGCTGCAGCTGGACCAGGGCCTGGCGTTCGGCCTGGCGAACCTCGTCTGGGCTGCCGGCCAAGCCGTCGCTGCCGCCGGAAGCGGGACGCTGGCACAGGCGACATCGGACCTGGTCCCGTACGCCCTGCTGGCGGCCGCGTGCGCGGCGACGCTGGGCCTGACGTGGCTCGGGCAGGCCCGAAAAGGCCGGGCAGGCCGACAGCGCAACGGGTGACCGGCCATTGCGAAGCCGGTGATCTCGGTCCTGGCGTGGCCGCCGTGTTCGGTGCGGCGTCGGTGCTGGAGGAGCGCAGCACCAAGCAGGCCGGCCCCTTGATCGCCCCGGTGCTGGCGGTTATCACCACCGCCGATCCGCTGGTGTCCATGGCCGCCGGCGCCGCCTTCCTGCACGAGAAGATCGCCGCCGCCCCGGTGGACCTGGCGGCCGAAGGCCTGTTCCTGGCCATGGCGATCGGCGGGATCATCGCCTTGGCCCAGCGGGCGCCTCAGGCCGCCAAGGATCATGCGGCCGATGCGGGGCTTCCGGCGCTGGCAAGGACACGCGTTTCGCTCATGGCATCCGGAGCCTGCGCAGCCAGGACCGGCTGAGGAACGGCTCTGGCCGCCAGCTCGGCGTGCTTCGCGTTAACCTCGGCGTTCCAGCGCCTGAGCGTATGCCACAGCGGGATCCCGGCCCAGCAGCCAAAGAACACCAGCGCGACCGGGATGTTCAACCAGAACCAGGTGCCCATGATGACCTCCTTGGTGTTCGCGCCGGCACGGTACCGACGCTCATGGGTGCGGAGGCCACAGATGGGTGATTGATACGCGGATCGGTAAGCTGCGCGGCGCCCGCCCGCCGCTGGCTGCCCGCTCACCTTGGCCGCCTCTCCGCGGCGCGTCGCGCCGCCCGGGCCGACCGTGCTGATTATGTTCAGATGCATGTTCGAGGAACGTGACCTTACCGAGGGGCTGAACTCCGCCCAGCGGCGGGCGGTGACACACCAGGGCGGTCCGCTGCTGGTGCTGGCCGGAGCCGGCACGGGCAAGACGCGGACGCTGGTGGTCCGGGCGGCCTGGCTGCGGGACTGCCAGGGCGTTGCGGCGAACCGGATCCTGCTGCTGACCTTCACCCGCCGCGCTGCCGCCGACATGCTCGCCCGGGCCGCACCCGGGGACGGCGCAGCCGACCGGATCTGCGGCGGCACGTTCCACGCCGTCGCGCACAAGATCATCCGCCAGCACGCCGAGTCGTTCTCGCTGCCGCCCCAGTTCACCATCATCGACCCGGCCGACGCCGCCGACATCTTCGACGTGCTGCGTCCGGACCACGGCCTGGCAGGCACGGGCCGCCGCGCGCCGAGGGCGGCGGCGTGCGCGGACATCTACACCCGGTGCGTGAACACCGGGCGCCCGGTCAGCGAGGTGGTCGCCGCCAGCTTCCCGTGGTGCGTGCCGTTCACCGGCGAGCTGGCCAGCTTGTTCCGCGCCTACACCGCCCGCAAACGGGACCGCCACCTGCTCGATTTCGACGACCTGCTGCTGCTGTGGCAGGCGGCGCTGGCCGACCCGGCGGCCGGGCCGGCGCTGCGCGGCATGTTCGACGCGGTGCTCGTGGACGAATACCAGGACGTCAACGCGGTCCAGGCCAGCATCGTCCGGCTGCTCGCCCCCGACGGCAAGCAGCTGACCTGCGTGGGCGACGACGCGCAGGCCATCTACGGCTTCCGCGGCGCCGACCCGGCGCACCTGCGGCAGCTCGCCGCCGACTACCCGGGCCTGGACATCGTCCGGCTCTCCCGCAACTACCGCTCGCGGGAGCGGGTGCTCCGCCTGGCCAACCTCATCCGCCCGTCCGCGCCGGGCCTGCACCTGACGCTGACCGGCGACCGCGGCCCGGGGATGCCGCCGCTGCTGGTCCGCTGCCACGACGAGGCGACGCAAGCGCGGGAGATCTGCGCCCGGGTCCTGGACGCCTGCGAGGACGGCACCGCGCTGCGGGACCAGGCGGTGCTGGTCCGCGCCGCCCATCACAGCGACGTCCTGGAGATCGAGCTGTCCGCCCGCCGCATCCCGTACGTGAAGTACGGCGGGCTCCGGTTCACCGACGCCGCCCACGTCAAGGACTTCCTCGCCGCGGCGAGGGCGCTCGCCAACCCCGCCGACGACCTTGCCTGGTTCCGGCTGCTGCGCCTGCACGAGGGCATCGGGCCGGTCCACGCCCGCCGGATCCTCGAGCTGCTGGACGGTCCCGGCGACTGGCAGCGGGCCGCCGACGCCGCCCCCGCCCGGTCCCGGCGCGCCCTGCATGCCACCGTGCGCCAGCTCGCCCGCGCCGCGAGCGGCACCGCAGCCGCCCAGGCGGCGGCGATCCTCGCGGCCCTGGACCC
>JAFAPY010000102.1 GCA_019246795.1 Streptosporangiaceae bacterium
CGGCGTGTCCGGTCACGGCATCCGACATTGGTGATCAGCCCCCCAATGCCCATCGGGTCCAAGGCCAGCGCCTGGGTCCGCACGCACAGCATAATCAGGCGCGGCACCCGAAGCCCAGCTCAGGCCGTGGAGCCACCACCATCCCAACCACCGGTTGCGAGACGTCGGCCTCCTCCAGCCCGGCGTCGTTCCCCATGCCGAGGCGATCTACCTGCCATCCAGAGCACCCAACGAGCCAGAAAATACAGCGCCCAGCGCGCCGGTTCCGTCACACGCACCCGGGACAGCCTGGCCGGCCACCTAGCCTGTCGAGGCCTAGCAGTCCAAAGACCTCCACGAGGGCCGCCGATCAGCGCTCGCCGATCAGCGACTGCATTCCCGCCGTCCTCGCGCGGATTGGCGTTCGGTGCGCCTCGGACGCTGCCGGCAGGACGCCGCGCTCATCGGCATGTGTTTGAGCGCGGTAGCCCCGGAGCGGGAGGCCTCCCGAGTCGCTACTTTCCGGTGGCGGCCGGGCTATCTTGCGACGGAGTGAACAGGGGCCTGCCCCGGGGGCTACTGTCTTGCAGAGCCTGTTTCCCAGGGCCCAGTACGGCTGGCCGATGGCTGGACCGTCGCCATCGCGGCCCGGCAGGAGGGTTAGTTTTCTGTGATGGCCGCGGATGAGGTGGAGGTTGAGGCCGGGGGCCGGCTGGTGCGGATCTCTAACCCGGGGCGGGTGTACTTCCCGGCCCGCGGAGAGACCAAGCTGGACCTGGTCCGGTACTACCTGTCGGTCGGGGATGGCATCGTGCGTGCGCTGCGGGAGCGGCCGTGCATGTTGCACCGGTTCCCGTCCGGCGTAACCGGGGACAAGGTGCACCAGAAGCGGGTTCCGGCCGGAGCGCCGCCGTGGCTGCAGACGGTGCGGGTGCACTTCCCTCGCTACGGCCGGCACGCTGACGAGCTATGCGTGACCGAACTGGCCCACGTGGTGTGGGCAGTGCAGATGTCTGCGGTGGAGTTCCATCCGTGGAACTCCCGGCGGGCAGATACCGAACGGCCCGATGAGTGGCGCATCGATCTGGACCCTGGGCCGCGGTGCACGTTCGCCACCGTGCGCCGGGTCGCCGGGGTGGTGCGCGAGGTTCTCGGCGAGCTCGGCGCCACCGGGTGGCCCAAGACTTCGGGCGGCAGCGGCCTGCACGTTTATGTGCGGATCGCGCCGCAGTGGGGGTTCGCCGAGGTGCGCCGCGCCGCGCTTGCCTTCGCCCGCGAGGTCGAACGCCGCGCGCCGGACCTGGCCACCACCACGTGGTGGCGCAAGGACCGCGACCCCGCCATGCTGTTCGTGGACTACAACCAGAACGCCCGCGACCACACCATCGCCAGCGCGTATTCGGTGCGGGGCGTGCCGGAGGCGACCGTATCAACCCCGATCAGCTGGGATGAGATCAACGAAATCGACCCGCGGCAGTTCACCATCGCCACCGTGCCCGCCCGCTTCGCCCAGCTCGGCGACCTGCACCGGGGCATCGATGACTCCGCCTACCTCCTGGACACCCTGCTGGAATGGGCCGACCGCGACCAGCTCGACTGACAATGTGCACGCGAAGCGCCAGCCCCGGCACTATCCGCGGCCGATAGGTTTGTGGGCCGTCGGATGGTGATGGGCTCAGTCCCAGCGTCGCGCGTTGTCCTCGTTGAGCGCACCGGGCCATTCCGGGATGACGCAGCACGGCCTTCCCGCAGGATCACGCAATCACCTGCCGGGAGTGCACCTGCTGGGCCCGCTCGGCATCGAGTCCTCCAGCCTGGTCATGATCATTCCGCGCGCGCAGATCTGTGTTTTCTATGCTGCGGGTTCGGCGGGAATCGCAGAGGTCGGTAACGGCAGGGCTAGTTCCGTCTTCGGCTGCGTGTTAGTCGTGCTTGCCGTGACGTGTGGCCAGGTGGCAGCCTTGGGAGGGGCAGGGCGGAGCGGCGGCCACGGTGTGCTGCTCGTGGCCCGGCCGAGGGCGGAGGTGGGCCATGGCGACGGTTGCGGTTGCGCCGGGCTGCCCTATCGATGAGGGGTTCGATCCGCTGAGCGCGGACTTCCTGGCCGATCCGCATGCGGTGCTGGCCAAGCTGCCGGCGGCCGAGAGGCCGATCTTTTTTGCGCCTTCGATCGGTTACTACGTGTTGACCCGGTATGCCGACATCGAGCAGGTGTTCCGCGGCACCGGCAGCTACTCCGCGGCGGTAGCGCAGGCGCCACTGGTGCCGTTGGTGCCGCAGGCACAGCAGATCCTGCTGGCGGGCGGCCACCGGCCGCAGCCCTCGATGGTTAGCCTGGATGAACCGGCGCATGCCCGGCTGCGCAAGCCCGCCGCGCGCGCGTTCAGCGCCAAACGGGTCAACGCCATGATCCCGGCGATCACCGCGACCACCTCCCGGCTACTGGACGCTGTGGCGGGGCAGGCGGAGTTCGACCTGGTCGCCGTGCTGGCGTTCCCGCTGCCGGCAACGATCGTCTTTTCGCTGATGGGCGTGCCCGAGCGAGACCACGCCCAGCTCAAGGCCTGGTGCGGTTACCGGGCGGCGCTGTCGTGGGGCCGCCCCTCCCCGCACGACCAGATAGAGATCGCCACCAGCATCGCCGCATACCGCCGCTACCTTCGTGACCTGGTCGATGCGAAGGGGCGCCAGCCCGGTGACGACCTGACCAGCGACCTGCTGGCTATTCACGGTGAAGACCCGGGCCGGCTCAGCCTGGATGAGATCTCCTCCATCTTGTTCTCGCTCTCGTTCGCCGGGCACGAAACCACCACCGGCCTGATCGGCAACACCGCCCGCCGGCTGCTGGAAGAACCCGGGTGCTGGGCCAAGGTCGCCGAGCGGCCGGACCTCATTCCCGCCGCCATCGAAGAGACGCTCCGCTATGACCCCTCGGTACCAGTGTGGCGCCGGATCACCACTCGGCCCGTCACCCTCAGCGGGGTGAACCTTCCCCAAGGCGCCAAGCTGTTCTTGTGGCTGGCCGCTGCGGGGCGGGACCCATCGGTGTTCGCTCAGCCAGACCAGTTCGATCTCGACCGGGCCGGCGCCGACCGGCACCTGGCGTTCGGGCTCGGGCTGCATTACTGCCTGGGCGCTAACCTCGGCAAGCTGGAGACCAGGCTCGCGGTGGAAGAACTGGCCCGCCGCTATCCCCGGCTGCGCCTGGCCGACGGTCAGCAACTCAGCTTCCACCCCAACATCTCCTTCCGCGGCCCGCAAGAACTCCGCGTCCGCACCTCGCGGCACGAAGAGCCGCCCGCAAGCTGACGGGCGCCCGGGCCTGCCAGCACATCAGCGATCTCGACGCAACAGCTGACCGGAGTCCGGCCCCTGGTCGAGCTGCACTGGACCCCGGATGGTCGCGGAGATCAACAAGGTGGCCACCGCCGAACTGGGACCTGCGCCGTCACCTGTTCGGATCAGACCCGGGTCATCCCGCCGAAGGCGCTGCGAGACGGCCTTGGCCACGGCCAGCCGGTGGGCCACTGACCCTGCGGCAACCATGGCGGTTGCCCGGTCGATCTATAGCCACCTACCCCCGGGCGGCACCCCGCTGTGGCTCGGGTTCAAAGATGTCGGCAATGCTGGCCCGGCCACAGCCCTCGCCGCCCTGGCCTCAATGACCAACCGACGCAGAGCACCGCTGCCCGCCATTCCTACCAGCACTGAAGTGTCAAAAGGCTGACCTGGCGCTGAGTCCGCTGGTCGATGCGGAACCGGCCCTTACTCTCGCGACCTCGCGGCCTTCGCCGTGGGACCCGGGTAGGGTCGATTTCAGCTCACGTGTGCCCATGTCTTGCCGTTGGCAGCTGCCCAAGCTGACACGTCGCTGATGCCGAATTCGGCGGCCA
>JAFAPY010000127.1 GCA_019246795.1 Streptosporangiaceae bacterium
TGGCGATCGTCGGCCGTCAGGAATCCGCAGGCCAGAAGGGCGGAGGATGCGAGATTCGAACTCGCGAGGGGTTGCCCCCAACACGCTTTCCAACAATGCTGACCGGCGTTCACCACAGGCCGCCGCCGTCCGTGACCTGCCCGGACATGACGAGGGCGGTCGCTGGTGAACGGCGCCGGACGGAGGTGAATGAGACAGAAACTGAGACAGGGGGCCTGGGCCGTTGCCGACTGGGCTGAGTACCTTGCGCGGCACGGCGCACTGAGTGCTGTGGCTATCGCGCGGTTCTTCAGCTGATCGCAGCCCGGCCGTCCGCGATCTGCCAGCCATGCCGGCATGGAGCACAATGCGACTCCTTACAGCTTCGGCAACGGAGCGATCCAGCGCTCACTTCCGCTCAGCCCGTCCGGGTGGTCGCGGAGCACTTTCTCGACTGCGGCAGCGACAGCGGCGATGGCGTGGCGGGTGCGGGTGCGCGTGGAGGGCAGCAGAATCAGGCCAGCATGCGCCCTGCCTTGCGCCAGCCACTCAGCCGCAAGCGGGCGGAAGTCCTTGATGTTGTTGGTGACCACGGCCCGGCCTTCGCTGCAGGCGACCTCGAAGATGATCCGGTCGCTGCGGCCCATCAGGGCCTCGCGGCCAGCGACGGCCTCTACGTCATAGCCGGCCCGGCGCAGCAGGACTGCGATCTGCGGCGACAACTGCTCGTCTAGGATGGCTTTCACGAGCGGAGAGCCTGCTCACCTTATGGGTGCCGCGGCAGCGGGCCGCCCGCGCTCGTACTCCGCCTCGTTCAACTCGATTTCCCGGTCGATCTCGTCGCGGTACTCGCCGTAGTAGGCCACGGCCGCCTCCACCAGCCCGGCGGGGATCTGCAGGTACTCGGCGGCCTCGGCCATCGACCCGTCGTTGTCCCGGATGGTGGCGATGACCTCCCAGACATCCAGGCCGCGGCCGAGCAGGCTGGCCCGGCGGCCGCTCGGGCCGTCGAGGAACTGGATGAGCGGGTGGGCGTCGTGACGCAGCCCCTCTTCGACATAGCGCTGCGCCAGGGTGCGCTCCTGAATACCTGCCCGGCGCGCCCGCTCTGACAGCCGCTGCCGGACGCCCGGCGCTAGCCGCAAGGTGTAATGGTCAGCCATGCACTCATGGTACCACATCGTGACACATTGTGACACGCAAGAGCACGCTTCGCGGCGACGGCCCCGCTGCAGAGTAGAGGTGACAGCACTTCCTGGTACTGCCTACCGGTTCAATGCTGTAGCCCAACGCCTATTACGCGCCTGGTCCAATGGCTGGAGGCAAGGGCTATGCACGCTCAGAACGGCTGGTTCGGGCGTGTCTTTGCGGCCCGTCAGCCGCTGAGCGTGATCGTTCCTCGTGGGCATGCGCCCGCGGCATGACGTCCGCGCGGTCCAGTTCTAGCGGCTCGCTGCCGGGATGCTCGATGAGAGCCGCTGTAGGCTGCCGCCATGAGTACGCGCGAGGATTACCCAGCCGGGGTGCCGTGCTGGGTCGACACCAACCAGCCCGACCCCGCCGACGCCGCCCGGTTCTACTTCGGGCTCTTCGGGTGGCAGACAGAGGACGCGATGCCCCGCGACGCGGGAGGTCACTACTACATGGCCCGCATCGGCAGCCGGGACGTGGCCGCGATCTCCTCGCAGCCCCCTGGCGCACCGCCGCAGGCGGTGTGGAACACCTACATCCGCGTCGAGTCCGCTGACGACGCCGCAGCCCGGGTGCGCGAGGCGGGCGGGCGGGTGCTCTCCGAGCCCTTCGACGTGTTTGACGCGGGGCGGATGGGCGTGTTCGCCGATCCTGAGGGCGCGGTCTTTTGCGTGTGGCAGCCCGGACCGCACCGCGGCTCGGCGGCGGTCAACGAGCATGGCGCTGTGAACTTCAACAACCTGCACACCGACGATGTCGAGGCCGCACGGGCCTTCTACGGCGCCGTGTTCGGCTGGACGACAATCGACGCCGGCTCGCCGATGTGGGCTCTGCCGGGCTACGGCGACCATCTTGAGGAGCTCAACCCCGGCTTGCGCGCGGGGATGAAGCAGATGGGCGCGCCCGAAGGCTTCGAGGATGTCGTGGCGACGATCTTGCCCCGCGAGGGTGGCCCGGCGCGCTGGAGCGTGACCTTCGCCGTCGACGACGTGGACGCGATCGCTGCGCGAGCGCGTGAGCTCGGAGGCTCGGTCATCGCCGAGCCGCAAAATGCGCCGTGGGTGCGATTCGCCGTCCTTGCCGATCCGGCTGGCGCCTCCTTCACCGCCAGCCAGTTCGTGGCGGAGAACCGCTAGACGATCCGCTTTCGGGATCGCCGTGGGTGCTGCGCATCCTAGGTTGCTTCCTGTCGCCCGAAGGCTGCGACATCCGCTGCCAACATCGCCGAGGCCCTGGTCATCATCCCGCCGGCTTCCATCAGGTGGGCTCGCCGACCGACCAGTAGCCGCTGGCACCTGCAGGTTCGCTCACGGATAATCCGGCCCGCCAGTTCTGCGCACGAGACTCCTTGGGATTGGGCGCGAATCCTGAAACGTGCCGACGCACCAGAACATGGCCTACCCGAGGACCACGAGCGAACACGCTAGCCGCGCACAAAGTATGTGGGGCGCTCGACACCCTCTATTCGGCTACTTGACTGCGCGTTCCCAACCGAGCGCCGATCGCCCTGGTTGGCCGCACGCGACCAGGAATGTGGGCGGCGGGTCACGGGCTCCGTCAGGGTGCCTGCGATGCAGCCCAGGCCGATCACGGCGCACCCGGCGCCGGGAGCAGGCTGGGGGCCTTCTGCTGGGCTCGGGCTGCCATGATGACGGCCGCGGCCGGCATCGGCCAGGGCGCGGGGACCCCGGCGCCCCGCCCGGCCAGCACACCAGCGGGCACCGAGAGCGGGACTCTTATGCCAGCGGTTCGCCGGGAAGCTCCTCATGGATCGCCACCGCGCTGCCGAGTGCGGTCGCGCCGGCGAACATCAGTGAGGCGCGCACCGGCCAGCGGTCGGGGTCTGCGGCCACGGCACATCCTTCCTTCTGCGCGGGATTCTGCGGATGAGCCGGGTGGTCAGCTGTGATCGCGAATGTCTCCTGTGCTGGGGAGCCGGTTGAGTTCATGTCTTGCTGGGCCAAGTATGCCTTCGGGTTTCCCTGTCGCCGCCTGGTGCTGGCGGGCCCGGGGCGCCGCCCGGGCTGTCTGACTAGGCGTCGCGGCGCTCAGCTGATGACGGCGAATATCTCCCAGGTGCCGGGCACCCCCTGCAGCTCATGATCACCCCGGCTGGCCAGCCGGATGGGGGAACCCGCCAGCAGGTCGCGGATGGTGCGGGACACCAAGATCTCGCCCGGGCCGGCCAGGGCGGCGACCCGGGCCCCGGTGTGCACCGCGATACCGCGGACCTCCCCGGCGGGGCCGCGTTCCATCTCACCGGTGTGCACCCCGGCGCGGACTTGCAGGCCCAGCGCGCGCACGCCGTCACGAATGTTCTCGGCGCAGGCAATGGCCCGTGCCGGGCTGTCGAACACCGCCAGCGCCCCGTCGCCGGCGGTGTCGACGAGCCTGCCTTGGTAGCGGTCCAGCTGGCGGCGCACCAGCTGGAGGAAGGCCTCGAGCAGGTCGCGGAACCGGCGGTCGCCGATCTGCGCGGCCAGCTGGGTCGACCCGGCGACGTCCACGAACACGACGGTGCCAAGGAACCGGTCGGGGCTGGGCAGGGGCCGGATCCCGGTCACAAATTCCTCGATGACATCCAGCACGGGTTCTGGGTTCCCGACGAAGTATTCCAAGTCCGCGCCGGGGAACTCCACGTACTTGCCCCCGGCGATGTGATCAGCCAGGTAGCGGGTGTGGTGCGCCCCGAACAGGACGTTGCCGGCCCGGGCGATCACCAGGGTGGGCACGCGGATAGCCGGCAGTACGCTGCGCACATCGATCTCGAACCACTGCCGGGCCATCGCCGCCGCGGTGGCGGGGCTGGCGGCCATCCGCTCCATCTGCGCATACCACCGCCGGAAATCCTCGTCACCGGCCACGCTCGGGTTGGTCAGCGGCAGATCCGCGCCGGTGCCCCAGGTACCCAGCACCGCATCGGCGATCTGGTCCACCTGGGCCTGCTCGATCCCCCGCTCGTAGCCGTCTCCGGCGCTGAGCCGGGCGTATCCGCCCATGAGGATGAGCGACTCAACCCGCTCGGGGTGGGTGGCGGTGAACACCAGGGCGGGGGCGCAGCCTGCCAGCCGCCCGACGATTACCGCCCGGTCGCAGCCGGTCGCATCCAGCACCGCGCGCAGGTCATCCACCTGCTCGCCCATGGTCGGTGCGGCACCACCGGGAACCGGGTCCGACAGCCCTACACCCCGGTTGTCGTAAACGACCAAACGGCTAAACGACGCCAGCCGGCGCAGGCACCGGGCGGCCGAGGGTTCCAGCCACATGAAATCCACGTGCGAGGCGGGCCCGGACGGCACCACGGCCAGGTTCACCGGCCGGTTGCCCAGCACCTGATAGGCCAGGTGGATGCCGCCGTTCCGGGCGTAACGGGTCTGAGGCGGATCGATCATCAAGCCCCTTCGTTCTGTCCTGCCGGGGAACCGACTCTACCCGCGCCACCACCCCGGGACCGGCGCCGGCGAGGCGCCCTTGGGGCACCATACAGATGGCATCCGTTGCGGGACCCTGTGGTGCCGGGGCGGGCAGGTGCAGGCGCCCGCTCATCGCGTAACAGTCTGCTGGGCCGGCCACCCATCGGTGCCGCGCGGCGTCTGGCTCCCCCACCGCGGCGCGGCCGCAAGGATTTCCGCGGCGAGCGTGGCCGCTGCCGCAGGCTGATCCCTGCAGGCCTGCTTCTCATCAGCGCCCGGGTCACAGGTGCTGACGTCAGAGGCAGGGGGGGCGGTTCAGGGGATGCACCGCGGCCCAATACGGCTGCTTGAACGGTCACGCCGTCCCCGCATCCCGTCACCATCCGGGTAGGACTGCATCCAGACCTCGATCGCGGCGCCGCCTGGTTCGTCACGGGTGATAGGTTCTGCGCACGGTGCGGCGGCTGCCAAGCATGGCGCGCGCGTCCCGGGCGACTGGCGGTGGGAGGCGGGGTCGGCTGGGGTCTGCGGTGATGCGGTCGGCGCTGATCACGGCGTAGCCGGAGAGGCTATGGATGCCGATGACCATCACGGTCGCGGTGCCGCTGTCGAGGTGGCGTAGCGCGCTGGCGAATGCTGGGTCGCCTGCCAGGACGGGCATCGCATGGACGTCGAGGCTGATGTCGCCGGACAGGCCGATGTAGCTGGCGGCGTCTTTGCCGATGTCGACGCGTTGGGAGCTGGTCGTGGCCGGTCGCCAGGGCTTTGCGGCCAGGTCGCGGATGGCACCGTCGAGCGGGCCGGTGGGGTTGAATCCGATCGTTCTCCTGACTGGGTGAGCACGACCACGGTCCCTGGTCGGCGCAGCTGGGTTCCTCGTGCGCCTATGATCGTGGCGATCGCGAACGAGATGCCGCGGTTGAGCAACAGCCGCAGCTGGAGCGCCACATCGCGGAGGTCCGGGCTGCGGGCAGCCATTCGGGTTCGGTGATGCCAGGGCCGGTGGCCGGGATGCACGCGGTCGTGGCCATGGTGGCCGCCACCGGGTCTGGTGGGGGCGGGTGCCGTCGGCGGTGCCGCTGGTTTCCAGGTAGGCCTTGAGGTTGCTGAGCAGCTCGGCAACGTCCACGGGCGGGTCGGTGGGCAGGGTGTCGGCGGTGAGCGTGACCCGTGTGATGCCGGGCTGGTCTTGGGTCAGCTGCCAGGCCAGCCAGCAGTCGATGTCGCCGGTGTGCGGCTCGTCGAGCCAGTAGATGAGCAACGTTGGCTTGTCGGCGATCACCACGGTGCCGGTGGCGATCAGGTCCGTGCCGTGGTGGGCGTTCACGCCCGCGTCGGGCTGCCAGGCCGAGGTGATGCCCAGGCCGGCGAAGTATCGCGGGGTCTGTGCGGGCGAGGTGAGGGCGGCCCACACCGCCGCGGCCGTGGCGGCGATATCGGCGTGGGCGGTGGTGGAACGCATGGCTCCTCCCAGGGATGGGTGGGTGTATGTGGCCGGTGGCGGGCGTCGCCGGGACGGGGCGCCGGGGTACTGGTGCGTCCCGCCGCCCGATGCCCGCTGCCGCCGTCGGCGGGGCTGCTAGGTGGGGGTGGCGGCGGAAAGGGAGCTGGGCAGTACGCCCGGGGGCCTGAGCAGATCGATGCCGTGCTGGTGGGCGATGGCGGCGAGTTCCTCCGGTGGCGGCATGGATGGTGCCGGGGGCAGCGTCATCGCCGTTGCCGTGACACTGACTGCGGCGATGAAGTGGTCGAAGCCGCCGTTGGAGATCGCCAGCCATCGCGCGGGGGCCGTCGACTCCACCACGTAGGCGTGTGGCATGCCGCGGGCTGCCAGCGTGAACTGCCCGGCCCGGAGGCGGACGGCGCGGTCGCCGACGTGCACTCGCAGGACGCCGTCGAGAACGTAGAAGCCCTCATCGTCGTGTGGGTGAACGTGCAGCGGTGGCATGTCACCGGGCCCGC
>JAFAPY010000312.1 GCA_019246795.1 Streptosporangiaceae bacterium
CGCGCGGCGGCTTGCCCGACGCGCGCGCTCCAGAAAGCACTGAGCGGCCGCGCGGCGGCTTGCCCGACGCGCGCGCTCCAGAAAGCACTGAGCGGCCGCGCGGCGGCTTGCCCGACGCGCGCGCTCCAGAAAGCACTGATACGGGGCAGACGACAGCGGCACCAGGGGTCACCGCCTCGGCGATGCGCCGGGCGCTGGCACGGGTCAGGGACGGCAAGCCGCTCGACGCCGACGAGGCGGCCGTGCTGCTGCACGCCCGCGGCGAGGACCTGCAGGCGCTGCTCGGCTACGCGGGCCGGGTCAGGGACGCCGGCCTGGAGGCGGCCGGCAGGCCCGGGATCGTCACGTATTCGCCGAAGGTGTTCATCCCGCTGACCCGGCTGTGCCGCGACCGGTGCGCCTACTGCACGTTCGCGACGGTCCCGCACAAGCTGGCGAGCCTGTACCTGGAGCCGGACGAGGTCCTCGCCATTGCCCGCGACGGCGCGAAGGCCGGCTGCAAGGAGGCCCTGTTCACCCTGGGCGACAGGCCGGAAGCCCGGTGGCGGGCGGCCAGGGACTGGCTGGACGCGCGCGGCTACGACGACACCCTGTCCTATGTCAGGGCCATGGCGATCCGGGTCCTGGAGGAGACCGGCCTGCTGCCGCACCTCAATCCCGGGGTGCTCAGCTGGCAGGATCTGCAGCGCCTCAAGCCGGTCGCCCCGTCCATGGGCATGATGCTGGAAACCACGGCGACCCGGCTGTTCCGCGACAGAGGCGGCCCGCACTTCGGCAGCCCGGACAAGGACCCCGCGGTCCGGCTCCGCGTCTTGGAGGACGCGGGCCGCTGCAACGTCCCGTTCACCACCGGCATCCTGATCGGCATCGGCGAGACGCCTGCCGAACGTGCCGCATCGCTGTTCGCCATCCGCAAGGTAGCCCGCACCTACCACGGCATCCAGGAAGTCATCGTGCAGAACTTCCGGGCCAAGCCGGACACCAAGATGCGCGACGTGCCTGATGCAGAGCTTGACGACCTGGCCGCCACGATCGCCGTCGCCCGGTGCGTTCTCGGTCCGAAGGCACGCGTGCAGGCGCCGCCGAACCTGGTCGGCGACCAGCACGACCTCGTGCTGCGGGCCGGCATCGACGACTGGGGCGGGGTCTCCCCGCTGACCCCGGACCACGTCAACCCCGAACGCCCCTGGCCGGACATCGCCGAACTGGCGGCGCGCACCGCCGCCGCTGGTTTCACGCTGCGCGAGCGGCTGACCATCTACCCGCCGTACCTGCGCGAGCCCTGGCTGGACCCGCGGCTGGCCGCGCACGTGTCCGCGCTGGCAGACCCGGCAACCGGGCTGGCCGACGAGGCCGCCGTGCCGCACGGCCTGCCGTGGCAGGAGCCCGACGGCGGCTGGGGCGGTTCCGGCCGGACCGACTTGCACGTGACCATCGACACCACCGGCCGCACCCATGACCGGCGCGCAGATTTCGCGGAGGTCTACGGCGACTGGGATGAAATAGCAGAACGAGCGGTGGTGCGTGGCCTGGGTCACGCCCCGCGGCCGCCGGCCGCGGCGCCCAGCCCGCCGCATCTGGCCCGGGCCGGCGAGACCGCCGCCGCCCTGCGCCAAGCCGAACGCGACCCGGCCGGGCTGGCCGACGCCCAGGCGATCGCGCTGCTGTCGGCGGACGGGCCGGACCTGGAGGAACTGGCCGGCGTCGCCGACGCGCTGCGCCGCGCCGTCGTCGGCGACGACGTCACCTACGTGGTGACGCGCAACATCAACTTCACCAACGTCTGCTACACCGGCTGCCGGTTCTGCGCGTTCGCGCAGCGCCGCACCGACGCCGACGCGTACACGCTGTCGCTTGCCCAGATCGGCGAGCGCGCTGAGGAGGCCTGGGATGCGGGCGCGACCGAGGTGTGCATGCAGGGCGGCATCCATCCCGACATGCCCGGCACCGCCTACTTCGACATCGCCGCTGAGGTCAAGCGGCGCCGTCCCGGGCTGCACGTGCACGCGTTCTCCCCGATGGAGGTGGTGAACGGGGCCTCCCGCGCCGGCGTGCCGGTGCGGGAGTGGCTGGTCCGGGCCAGGCAGGCCGGGGTGGACTCGCTGCCCGGGACGGCGGCGGAGATCCTCGATGACGAGGTGCGCTGGGTGCTGACCAAGGGCAAGCTGCCCGCCTCGGCGTGGGTGGAGGTGATCACCGCGGCGCACGGGCTGGGCATCCCGACCACGGCGACGATGATGTACGGGCACGTCGACACCCCGGCGCACTGGGTCGGCCACCTGCGGCTGATCCGGTCGGTCCAGGAGCGGACCGGCGGCTTCACCGAGTTCGTGCTGCTCCCGTTCATCCACGAAAACGCCCCCCTCTACCTGGCCGGCCTGGCCAGGCCCGGGCCGACCAGGCGGGAGAACCGGGCCGTGCACGCGGTGGCCAGGCTGTTGCTGCACGGGGCGATCGGCTCGATCCAGTGCTCCTGGGTCAAGCTCGGCGACGAGGCGTGCCGTGACGTGCTGCGGGGCGGCGCCAACGACCTTGGCGGCACGCTCATGGAGGAGACCATCAGCAGGATGGCCGGTGCGGACAACGGCTCGTACAAGACGATCAGCGGTCTGCGCGCGATCACCGGGCCGATCGGCCGCCCGCTCCGCCAGCGCACCACCACCTACGGCGAGGTCCCCGCCGAGCGGCTCACCGCCGCGGCCGCCTCCGACGGCGTCTGCGCGTCGGTCCGGTCCGGCCTGCCGGTGCTTGCCCGGTTACCGGACAAGCACGAATTCGCCGGGGTCCCGCGGCGGGCGGGGCTGTGGGTCCTCGGCCGGGTGGCCGACGGCGATGGCGCCCATGGGACGCCAGCCGTCCGGCAGCTCCAACGCCGCCGCCGCGACGTCCTGGCAGAACAGCGTGCTGGAGATCCACGCGGATCCCAGCCCCTCGACGGCGAGCGCGATGAGCAGGTTCTGCACCGCCGCGCCCATCGACACCGTGAACATGGCCTGTTCCGCGGCGCGGCGCCGCCCGTCGGGATAGTCGTGCGCCGCGTCGGTGACCAGGCAGGGCACGATGATCTGCGGCGCGCGCCGCAGCGGCTCCCCGCGCCGCACCCTGCGGGCGATCTGATCCTCGGTGAACCCGTCCCCGCGCAGGTCGGCGATCCAGGCGGCGCGCATCGCGTCCAGCAGGGCGGTACGGGAGGCGGCCGACTCCATGATCACGAACCGCCACGGCTGGCTGTGGTGCGGCGCAGGCGCGGTCAGCGCGGCGGCGACGGCGCGGCGCACCGCCGCGCCATCGACGGGCTCGGCGGTGAACGCCCGGACGGTCCTGCGGGCCAGCGGCACATCCGCCGACCCGAACCGGAACATGTCGTCTGCGGCCGGCCTGACCAGTGCGCGGGCCCCCGGGCCGTCGGTCTCGGTGACCAGGTCCGCCAGCCCGCGGACCACGGCGACCGGGACCCGCAGCGACTTGCCCTTCACCAGGTCCGCGGCGGCGGCGATCTCGTCGGCCACGGCGGCGACCGTGACCTGCAGGATGGTGCCGAACGCGTCGGCTTCGCCGCGGTAGTCCCGGACCGGGATGACGCCTGCGGCGCCGACGGCGTTGTCGGTCTGGCCGTTGCGCCACGGCCTGCCCATCGTGTCGGTGATGATCACGCCGAGCCGCCTGCCGGTGCGGCCGCACACCGCCTTGCGCAGCCGCCTGGCGGAGGAGTCGGGGTCGGCCGGCAGCAGCACCACCGTGCCCGGGGGCGTGTTGGACTCATCCACGCCGGCCGCGGCCAGCACCAGGCCATGCCTGGTCTGCGCGATCGTGGTGGGCCCGCGCCTGGCGACCACCCGCACGGTCTCGGCCTCGATGGCCTGCTCCCGCGGGACCGCGGCCACCCGGCCCTCGGCCTTGCTGATGATCTTGGAGGTGACCACGAGGATGTCGCCGTCGCGCAGGCCCGGGGCGGCCCCGGTGATCAGCGCCGCCAGGTCGGCCCCGGCGCTGATCTCCGGCAGCCCGGTCACCGGCTCGACGGTCAGCGCGGCGGGCCGGCTCACCGCGTCTTGTGTGGCGCTCACCGCAGCTCCACGGCCAGGTCCAGCGCCGCGCGGGCGATGGCGGCGGTTGCGGGCAGGTCGCGCATGTACAGCGGCAGGGCCCGGACCTCGATGCCGGCCAGTCCCGGGTCGTCGGCCGCGGACTTGTCGGTGTCGTCGACCAGCCAGCCGTCAACAAGGTCCCGCCCGTAGTGCGCGCCGACCGCCGCAGCCGACGTGTCGACCCCGATCGCGGCCAGGCAGGCGTCGGCCATGCCGCGCACCGGCGCGCCGCCGATGATCGGGGATACGCCGACCACGGTCTTTGCCGCGACTGCCGCCGCGATGCCGGGGACGGCCAGGATGGTGCCGATGCTCACCACCGGGTTCGACGGCGGGAACAGCACCAGGTCCGCGGCGTCGATGGCGTCGAGCACGCCGGGGGCGGGGCGGGCCCGGGCCGCGCCGACGGCGGTGATCGCCGCGGCAGCAGGTTCGGCACCCATCCGCACCCACCACTCCTGGAAGTGCACGGTGCGCGGCTCGCCGTCGGCGAGCGTGATGTGCGTCTCCACCGGGTCATCGGACATCGGCAGCAGCCGCGCCCCGGGCCGCCAGCGCCGGCACAGCACCTCGGTGACGGCGGACAGCGGCAGGCCGGACGCCAGCAGCTGGCTGCGCAGGATGTGGGTCGCGAAGTCCCGGTCGCCGAGCGTGAACCACTCCGGGCTCGCCCCGTAGGCGGCAAGCTCGGCCCGGACGCTGAAGGTCTCCGCCGCACGTCCCCAGCCCTGCTGGGTGTTGATGCCGCGGCCGAGCGTGTACATGACGGTGTCCAGGTCAGGGCACACCCGCAGCCCGTACAGGGTGATGTCGTCGCCGGTGTTCCCGATCACGGTGATCTCGGCGTCGGGGGCCGCATGCTTCAGGCCGCGCAGGAAGCGCGCGGCGCCCACGCCCCCGGCCAGCACGGTGATGCGCATGACAGAAAGTGTGTCAGGTACGGCCCGGCCGCCTGGCGCGCGGCCCTGTTCCGCCACGACGATGGCACATCGTCGTGGCTGTCGCCACACCGAGGGCACGCCGTTGCCGCCGGGCCGGGGCTGGGCGTGCTTTCCCCGAAAAACTCCGGCAACCGGACACCATTATCACCTTTGCCGCTTGACGGGAAGCAAGACACGCGGGTGTAATTTCATTGGTGTAGTTCTCGCCCCCGCCGGGGAGCGGGTGAGACCGGGGGGGACCCCGAGTGGGGAGGGAGGATGCGGTGACCGAGGTCATCGTCCCGCTGGCGAAACTCTTGGCCGGCTCGGCTGAGGTTGACGAGCTGGGCTGGCAGGACCGTGCGCTGTGCGCGCAGACAGATCCGGAGGCGTTCTTCCCCGAGAAGGGCGGATCGACCCGGGAGGCAAAGCGGGTGTGCCGCAGCTGCGAGGTCCGGGCCGAGTGCCTGGAGTACGCGCTGGAGCACGATGAGCGGTTCGGCATCTGGGGCGGCATGTCGGAGCGGGAACGCCGCCGCCTGAAGCGCCACGCCGTTTTAGTCCAGGCCGCCGTAGCCGGGGTCGACGGTCTCCGGGTCCACGCCGAGTATCTCGGCGACTTCCTCGACGACCACGTCGAAGACCAGGTCGCTCAGCTCGTCCTCGTCCTCGGCCCGGGCGAGCAGCGGCCGGCGGAACAGCACGATCCGTGGCGCTCCGGCCGGGTGAGCCGGATCGCTGGCGTCCGCAGCGCCGCGGATGATCTGGGCAAGAGGCACACCGTCGTCGCCGACGCCGCCGGAATCGGGGACCTCCTGGACCGCGAACTCCACGCCGGACAGCTCGGACTCCCAGCGCAGCTCCAGCCTGGCCACGGCTTCAAGCACCAGGTCGTCGAACTGCTGGGCCCGGCTGCGGTACAGCGGCACGCCGGGCGGCACCAGCCTGCCGCGCAGCCCGCGCCCGTGCCGGTCCCGGCGCCGCGGCCCCCGGCCCGGTGCCGCGCGGGGACCCGGCGGGGACGCGCTCTCGCCCGTCTGCACAGTTACCCACAGTATCGGATGGCGGCCGTTCCGCGGGCGCATCGTGCCCGGTGGACCCGGCCGGCACCTGCGCGAACCGGTCCACGACACGATCCGCCGGTGGTGGCGCTGGCGCCCGCAGGAGGCTACCGTCACCGTTGTATCCGACGCCGTCCCGAGGTCCGCCGCAGGTGTCCCGGGCGGCGCCAGCCCGGCAGCGGCCCCGCAGCCGGGCTGGGACGCGATGTGAGCGAGGTGGGCTGGGTGAGTTCTCGTTGCTGCTCGCGCACCGCGTGCAAGCATCCTCCGGTCTACACGCTGACGTACGTCTACCGTGATTCCACCGCGGTGCTCGGACCGCTGGCGGCGTACGTGGAGCCGCACTGCTACGACCTGTGCGAGAAGCACGCCGCCCGGCTCGTCGCGCCGCGCGGCTGGGACGTGGTGCGGCTGCCCGCCGACCCGGCGCAGCAGCGCGCCGATGACCTGGAGGCGCTGGCGAACGCCGTGATGGAAGGCGCACACGGCGGCAAGGCCGAGGAGCCGGTGGGCCAGGGTGTCGAGGTGGGCCGTCGCGGCCACCTCCGGATCGTGCGCTCCGGCCCGCAGCAGGACCGATAGGCTCGAATCCCGGGGAAAGACGCAGCACCGCGGCGGGCGCTGCCCGCCGCGGTCGCGGCCAAGCCATGGAGGCGGGCATGGGCCTGAGGGACCTGGCAAGCATCGTCAAGGCGTACGACATCAGGGGGGTGGTGCCCGGTCAGCTCGACGAGGGCACCGCGGAGGCGGTGGGCGCGGCGTTCGCCGCGTTCACCGGCGCGGACACGATCCTGACCGTGCACGATATGCGCACCTCATCCGCCCCGCTCGCGGAGGCGTTCGGCCGCGGCGCCGCGTCCGCCGGCGCTGACGTGCTCGCCGCCGGCCTGGGTTCCACCGACATGGCCTACTACGGCAGCGGCGATCTCGGCATCCCCGGCGCGATGGTCACCGCCAGCCACAACCCGCCGCAGTACAACGGCATCAAGCTGTGCCGTGCCGGGGCCAAGCCGATCGGCATCGAGACCGGCCTGGCCGAGATCGGCGAGCTGGCCGGGAACGGGGTGCCGCCGGCGCAGGCGCCCGGCGCCATCACCGGCCTCGACCTGCTGCCCGGCTACGCAGCGTACCTGAACAAGCTGGTCGACCTGTCCGCGATCCGGCCGCTGACGGTGGCCGTTGACGCCGGGAACGGGATGGCCGGCTACACGGTGCCGGAGGTGTTCGCCGGGCTGCCGGTCACGCTGATCCCGCTGTACTTCGAGCTCGACGGCACGTTCCCGAACCACGAGGCCAATCCCATCGACCCGGGCAACCTCCGCGATCTGCAGCGGGCGGTGCGCGGGCACCGCGCCGACATCGGGCTCGCCTTCGACGGGGACGCCGACAGGTGCTTCGTGGTCGACGAGCGCGGCGAGATCGTCTCGCCCTCGGCGCTCACCGCGCTGATCGCGGTGCGCGAGCTCGCCCGCGAGCCGGGCGCGACGATCATCCACAACCTGATCACGTCCCGCGCCGTGCCGGAGATCATCGCCGAGCGCGGCGGCACCCCGGTGCGCACCCGGGTCGGTCACTCGTTCATCAAGGCCGAGATGGCCCGCACCGGCGCCGTGTTCGGCGGCGAGCACTCCGGGCACTTCTACTTCCGTGATTTCTGGTCCGCCGACTCCGGCATGCTCGCCGCGCTGCACGTGCTCGCCGCGCTCGGCACCGACGACAAGCCGCTGTCGGTGCTGCTGGCCGAGTACTCCAGGTACCGGGCCAGCGGGGAGATCAACTCACGCGTCCACGACCAGGCCGCGGTCGCGGCGGCGGTCAGGAAGGCTTTCGCCGGCCGGCCGGGCGTGGTAACCGACGAGCTCGACGGGCTCACCGTGAGCACCCGCGACTGGTGGTTCAACCTGCGCCCGTCCAACACCGAGCCGCTGCTGCGGCTCAACGCCGAAGCGGGCACCGGGGAAACCATGGCATCGGTGCGCGACGAGGTGCTCATGCTGGTCCGGGGGCAGTCCGGCGGCCCGCGACCGAGCTGATCCCGGTACATGACCGGGTGACCGACAGGAGAACTCATGCACATCGAGGACTGGCTTCTTGACATCCTGGCCTGCCCGGCCTGCCACGCGCCGCTGCGCGCAGACCAAGCCGCCAGCGAGCTTGTCTGCACCAGCGAGAGCTGCGGCCTCGCCTACCCCGTGCGCGACGACATCCCGGTCCTGCTGGTCGAAGAGGCCAGGCGGCCCGGCGAGGCCCCGAGGCAGGCGCGCCCATGACCGAGGACCTCGACGGGTGGGGTGAGGCCGAGTTCGCCCTGGCGGCGGACCGGCTGGACACACCGGAGGTCCTGCTGGCCGCCGACCCGGGTGACATGCTGCGGCAGGTCGCGTCCGCCGCGGCCCAGGTGCGCACCGCGCTCCGGTCGTGCGCGGAAACAGGCCTGTCCGCCTTCACCCCCGATGCCAGGCCGCGTGCGATCGTCGTGGCGGCCCTGGGCTCCTGCGGCATGGCCGGAGAGGTGCTCGGCGCGGTAACCGGGCCCGGCAGCCCGGTGCAGGTGGTCCGGGTCGGCCAGCGGCTGCCCGGCTGGGTGGGCGCGGCCGACGTGGTCATCGCCGTGTCGCATTCCGGCGCTGCGCGGCAGACCCTGGCCGTCGCGTCTGAGGCGGTCCGCCGCGGCTGCCGCCTGGCCGGCATCGGCGCCGAGGGCTCCCCGCTGCACCAGATCACCGAGCAGGCCCGGGCCCCGTTCATCCCGGTCGCCCCGGCCGGGCTGGCGCGGTCGTCGCTGTGGGCAATGGCGGTCCCCGTGCTGGTCATCGCCGAGCGGGCCGGCGTGGCCAGGATCGGCGAGCACGCCTACGAGCTGGCCGCCACCCGGCTGGAGGAGGTGTCACACCAGTGCCGGCCGGCCAGCGAGTCGTTCGTCAACCCGGGCAAGTCGCTTGCGCTGGACCTGCTCGGCGGCCTTCCGGTCATCTGGGGCACTTCGCCGCTCGCCGGGGCCGCGGCCTGGCGGTTCGCCAGCCAGCTCAGCGAGAACGCCAAGTACCCGGCGGTCACCGGCACGCTGCCCGAAGCGGCAAGCAACCAGCTCGCCGCGCTCGACGGCCCGTTCGCCCCCGGCCGGAGCCGGGACAGCTTCACCGCGATGCGCCTGGTGCTGATCGCCGATCCTGATGAGGATGGCCAGGTCGCCGCGCAGCGGGCCGCCATCACCGAACTCGCTGCGGAACGCGGGATCGGCCTGTCCGAGCTGGGCATGGACGCCGCCCAGCATCCGCTGGTGCGGCTGGCGGGCGTCATCCAGCTCACCGACTACGCGAGCGTCTACCTGGCCATCGCGGCCGGGATCGACCCGGGCCAGACCGCGGCGGTACGGGACCTGGCCGAACGGACCCAGTAGCCCGCAGGTGGCGGGTGCCGTGACGCGGGTACGGTCCGTGACATGAGGGCGGTTTTCGCGGCGCTCGCCGCCAACCTGGCCATCGCGGTGACCAAGTTCGTGGCGTTCGTGATCACCGGCTCGGCGTCGATGCTGGCCGAGTCCGTGCACTCGGTCGCCGACACCGGCAACCAGCTGCTGCTGATCATCGGCCGCGGACGGGCCAGACGGCCCAGGTCGCAGGCGCACCCGTTCGGGTTCGGCCGGGAGCGGTACTTCTACGGGTCCGTGGTGTCGGTGATGCTGTTCACCGTCGGCGCCGCCTTCTCCATCTTCGACGGCATCAGGAAGATCGGCTCCCCGGAGCCGATCCACGATTCCCTCGTCGCCTTCATCGTGCTGGGTGTCGCCGCGGTGATGGAGGGATTCTCGCTGCGCACCGGGATCGCGGAGTCGGACCGGGTCCGCGGCGGCCGGAGCTGGTGGACCTTCATCCGCCAGGCCAAGGCCCCGGAACTGCCCGTGGTGCTGCTGGAGGACATCGCGGCGCTCGTGGGGCTGGCGTTTGCCTTTGCCGGGGTGGCGCTGTCGGTGGCCACCGGCAACGGGCGGTGGGACGGCGCGGGCTCGCTGGCCATCGGCGTGCTGCTCGCCACGGCGGCGGCGATCCTGGCGGTGGAGACCAAGAGCATGCTGATCGGCGAGGCGGCCAGCACCGAGGTGCAGCAGCAGATCGTGGCCGCGCTGGAGGACGGGCCGGAGATGCTCGGTGTCATCCACCTGCGCACGCTGCACCTGAGCCCGGATTCGCTGCTGGTCACCGCCAAGGTCGCGGTGCGCGGCGACGAGACCGCCTCCCAGGTGGCGGCCGGCATCGACGCGGCCGAGCAGCGGGTCCGCGCGGCGGTGCCGATCGCCGCGACCATCTACCTGGAGCCGGACGTCTACCATCCCTCCCTGGCCGACCGGGCCGACCCGTCCATCCAGGCGGTCCTGCGATCGCGGGGCGGCCGGCCCGCCGGCCGTCATCGTGTGCTGAAACCCCCGGAATCCGGGGGGTAACACCACACGATCAGGGGCAGCGCCCGGCTGCGGGCGGGAGGCCTGGGGGGCTGTGCCCCCCAGGAGACGCAGCGCGCGTTCCTTTTCGAAGTCCAGGGCGCGCCCGGCCGGGGCGGGGATGCGGCCGAGCCGGCGGCCCAGGTCCGCGACCGCGGCCCGCACCGGCGGCTCGGCGAGCACCCGGAGCCCGAACGCCAGTGACGCCGGGCTGATGTCATAGCGCCGTTCCAGCTCCAGCGCGGCGGCGACGGCCTCCAGGTCGGCTGGCGTGAACTGCCGGTGGCCGGAACCACGGGGCCCGCCGCGGCGGCCGCGGGCCCGGGGCAGCAGCCCGAGATCCTCGCGGTAGCGGAGCATCCGGGCGGACGTGCCCAGCTGGCGGCCGGCCTCCGAGATGCGCATGGGTTATCCTAACAATTTTGCGTCAGGAAAGCGCCGCTCGGGGTGCAGCGGGCCCCGGTGCTCGCCTACTGTGGACCGGTACCGGCAAACGTAAACGCTCGTTCTGCACAGATGGAGAGTTCATGACCGTCGATCAGCTCCAGTTCCAGGTCGCCGACCTGTCGCTCGCCGCTTTCGGGCGCAAGGAGATCCAGCTTGCCGAGCACGAGATGCCCGGGCTGATGGCGGTGCGCGCGGAGTACGCCCCGTCCCAGCCGCTGCGCGGCGCCAGGATCACCGGCTCGCTGCACATGACCGTGCAGACAGCGGTGCTGATCGAGACGCTGGTCGCGCTGGGCGCGCAGGTCCGCTGGGCCAGCTGCAACATCTTCTCCACCCAGGACCACGCCGCCGCGGCGGTCGCGGCCGGGCCGGACGGCACCCCCGATGACCCGCGGGGAATCTCGGTCTTCGCCTGGAAGGGCGAGACGCTGCAGGAGTATTGGCGCTGCACCGATGCCGCGCTGAGCTGGCCGGACGGCAACGGCCCCACCATGATCCTGGACGACGGCGGCGACGCCACCCTGCTGGTGCACAAGGGCGCCGAATACGAGCGGGCAGGCGGCGTGCCGAGCCCCGCCGCCGACGACCCGCAGGAGTGGCGGATCATCCTGGACCTGCTGCGCAACTCGCTGGCCGACGACCCGGGCAAGTGGACGCGCATCGCGCGCGGCATCGAGGGCGTGACCGAGGAGACCACCACCGGCGTGCACCGGCTGTACGAGATGGCGCGGGCGGGCACGCTGCTGTTCCCGGCGATCAACGTCAACGACTCGGTGACCAAGTCCAAGTTCGACAACAGGTACGGCTGTCGGCACTCGCTGATCGACGGCATCAAGCGGGGCACCGACGTGCTGATCGGCGGCAAGGTCGCCGTGGTGTGCGGCTACGGCGACGTGGGCAAAGGCTGCTGCGAGTCGCTGCGCGGCCAGGGCGCCCGGGTCGTCGTGACCGAGATCGACCCGATCTGCGCGCTGCAGGCCGCCATGGACGGCTACCAGGTCACCACGCTGGATGAGGTGGCCGGCACGGCGGACATCTTCGTCACCGCGACCGGCAACCGCGACGTGATCACCGCCGGACACATGAGCCGGATGAAGCACCAGGCGATCGTCGGCAACATCGGCCACTTCGATAACGAGATCGACATGGCTGGCCTGGACCGGTGGCCGGGCACCCGGAAGACCGCCATCAAGCCGCAGGTGGACGAGTGGACCTTCCCGGACGGGCACGGCGTGATCGTGCTGTCCGAGGGACGGCTGCTCAACCTCGGCAACGCCACCGGGCACCCCAGCTTCGTGATGTCCAACAGCTTCACCAACCAGGTGATCGCGCAGGTCGAGCTGTTCACCCGCACCGCGGACTACCCGGTCGGCGTGCACACGCTGCCCAAGCACCTGGACGAGAAGGTGGCCCGGCTGCACCTGGACGCGCTCGGCGTCAAGCTCACCCAGCTGACCAAGGAGCAGGCGGGCTACATCGGCGTCCCGGCCGAGGGCCCCTACAAGCCGGAGCACTACCGTTACTGAGCGGCCGGCAGGCACTGATATCGCCGATCCCGGGCTCGCCGCCGCCGGAGACGCCAGGATCGGCTACGCCGAGCGGGCGATGCCGCTGCTGGCCAGCCTGAGCACCAGGTTCGCCAGCCAGCGGCCCTTCGAGGGGCTCGGCATCGCGGCGTGCCTGCATGTCACCGCGGAGACCGCGACGTTCGTCCGGTTGCTGCGGGCCGGCGGTGCGGCGGTCTCGCTGGCGGCGTCCAATCCGCTGTCCACCCAGGACGACGTCGCGGCCGCGCTCGCCGTCCGGCACGGCATCGCGGTCTGCGCGCGCGCCGGGGTCGACAGGGACGGCTATTACGCCCACATCGCCCGGGCGCTGGAGCCCGCACCGGACCTGGTCGTCGACGACGGCGGCGACATGGTGAACATCCTGCACACGCACTACCCGGCGCTGCTGCCCGCGGTCACGGGCGGCTGCGAGTCGACCACCACGGGCGTGGTCAGGCTGCGCCGGATGGCCGCCGAGGGCGCGCTGGCGTTCCCGGTGATCGCGGCGAACGACACGCCCGCCAAGCGCATGGTGGACAACACCTGCGGCACCGGCCAGTCGGCAATCGACGGCATCTTGCGGGCCACCAACACGCTGCTGGCCGGCAAGACCGTGGTGGTAGCCGGGTTCGGTGCCAGCGGCCGCGGCGTGGCCGAGCGGGCCCGCGGGTTCGGCGCCCAGGTGATCGTCACCGAGGTCGACCCGGTCCGGGCGCTTGACGCGTCGCTGCGGGGCTTCCGTGTGCTGCCGATGGCGCAGGCCGCGCCGCTCGGCGAGGTGTTCGTCACCGCGAGCGGATCGTGTGACGTGATCGCCGCCGAGCACATCGCGGTGATGCGCGACGGCGCCATCCTGGCCAACGCCGGCCATTTCGACGTGGAGATCGACGTACGGGCGCTGGCCGCGCTGGCCGCCGGGATCCGCCGCGACGTGCGGCCGCACACCGACGCCTACGACCTGCCCGACGGCAGGGCCGTGCTGCTGCTGGCCGAGGGCCGGGTGGTCAACCTGGTGGCCGCCGAAGGCCACCCGCCCGAGGTGATGGACCTGGCGTTCGGCATCGAGGCGCTCGCGCTGGCCTGGCTGGCGGGCAACAGCGGCAAGCTGGCTGCAGGCGTGCACGAGGTGCCTGACCAGATCGACGCGGAAGCCGCGCGGCTGGTCCTGGGCACCGTGGGCACGTCGATCGACGTGCCCACGCCAGCGCAGCAGGCGTACCTGGAATCCTGGCGCCAGGGCTCGTAATCGCGGGTCAGACCCGGACGCGGCGCTCTGGTCGCGGCAGCGTCATGACCGCGGCGTCGACGTCGTCCCCGGCGGCCCGCAGCGGGAGCTGCCCGGTCAGCACCAGCCACGTGGCCAGCCCGAGCGGGTAGCAGAAGTACCCCCACCTGGTGGCGGGCGCCAGCGTGAACATGGCGGCAAGTCCCAGGGCCAGCCGCCAGGCGGCGGCCGCCGCGTCTCCGGGCGGCCGCAGCACGATCCAGGCCGCGAAGCCGAGCCCGGCCGCGACCAGCAGGCCGACCGCGGCCCAGTGCCCGGCTGCCCCGGTCATGGCGAGCAGGTGGCCGGGCAGCGGGCTGGCCGCCGGCGTCTTGTGCTTGGTCAGCCCGAGCGGGAACAAGACGGTGTTCTGGGCGAAAGCGGCCGGGTTGGCCAGCGCCGTCGGCGCCATGACGACGCTGATGGCCGCGGCGACGGCGACGGTCACGCCGACGAAGCGCCAGGCGGACCTCGCGGCGTCGCGCGTGGCGAGCATCGCGCCGAACACCGGCACCGCGGGCCAGGCGGTCGCCTTCATGGCGCAGGCGACCCCGAGCGCGACCGCCGCCTTGATGACCCCGGAGGGCCGGGCGATCAGCGCCAGGGTGAGGAAGAGCAGCGCGATGACCGGCGGGTCGGTGATGCCGACCGCCAGCGGGAAGGCGATCACCGGGGAGGCGGTGACGAAAACGGTCGAGGCCAGCACGCCCCTGCGGCAGTCTTGGCATCCCCGGTGCGGCGCCGCGACCCGGAACGCCGCCCAGATCAGCACCATGGACACCGCCGCCAGCCACACCCGCGGGTCTGCGAGCAATCCGGAGGCGCCCAGTGCCCTGGGCAGCCCGAACACGGCCATCGCCGGCAGGTACGGGTTGTACGACAGCCAGCTCGCGAACTGGCCCGGCGCCAGGTAGGGGGTGCCGTGCTGCAGCAGCAGCACCGCCGACCGGGAGATGACCTGCACCTCCGGCGTCGGCGCCATCCGGGTGGCCAGCCAGGCCACCGGGGCTGCCATGGCGCCGGCCAGCGACACCAGCAGCGGGACCAGCGCCGGCAGGTTGGTGTGCCTGGTCAGCCAGATGATGACCGTGGTAACCGTGTAGGCCGCCGCTGCCCAGACCGCCCAGGCCCGGTCCGCGTGACCGGTATCGAGGGCGAGCGCGGTCGCGTAGACGGCGAATGCCCCGTTCGCGGCCAGGAGCCTGCTCCGGCTGAGCCAGTGCTGGTGGACTGGCGCTGGATGGTCTGCTCCGTGCGTGTGTTCCACTATGCCGGTACCCGCCCGTCCACGCGATTCCCCTGGTGTCATTCAGCTGTAGCAACAAACGAACGGTAGAGCTGTCCCCGGACGCAGGTAAGTAACCCTACCAGCGGTTGGCCAGGAGAGACGACTCCTGGCAACCCCCCGCCGACGGCGCCGTCAGGTCAGCTTCCAGTCGACGGGCTCGGCGCCCTGCCGGGTAAGCAGCCGGTTGGCCCGGCTGAACGGACGCGATCCGAAGAATCCGCCCGCCGCCGAATACGGGCTCGGATGCGCCGATTCGATGCGGGGCACGCTGCCGAGCAGCGGCACCAGCGTCCGGGCGTCGCGGCCCCACAAGATCGCGACAAGCGGTCCCTGCCGCGCGGCCAGGGAGCTGATTGCCTGGTCGGTGACCCGTTCCCATCCCTTGCCCCGGTGCGATCCCGGCTTGCCCGGCTCGACGGTGAGCACCCGGTTCAGCAGCAGCACGCCGCGCTCGCTCCACGGGGACAGGTCCCCGTTCGATGGCGGCGGGTGCCCAAGGTCGCCGGAATACTCGCGGAAGATGTTCACCAGGCTCCCGGGCAGCCGCCGCACCTGCGGGGCTACGGAAAACGCCAGGCCGACCGGGTGCCCGGGCGTGGGATAGGGATCCTGGCCCACGATGAGCACCCGCACGTCGCCGAACGGCTGCTTGAACGCCCGCAGCACGTTCTGGCCGGAGGGCAGGTACCGGCGCCCCGCGGCGACCTCGGCCCGCAGGAAGTCGCCCATCGCCGCGATCTGGCCCGCCGTCGGCTCAAGCGCCGCAGCCCAGCCCGGATCGACGATGGTGCGCAGCGGCTCCGCCATGAGCAGCAACTGTATCCGCGCCCTGGCGCTCACCGAAGACCGAGACCTTTATTCCGAACGGCCGGTGCTGCGTCGCCCCGTCACCGCGCCCAGGTCCGGGTGACGGCGCGGCCGGTCCTGGCAGCGCACGCGGCGAACGCGGCCGCGTCGGCCGGAGCGGCCGCGTTGGGGTCGTTGTTGAAGTAGACATAGGCGTCCTCCCCGGGGCCCCAGGCCGCCGTGATCCGCTCCGCCCATGCCTGCAGCACCGCCGCGGTGTAGCGCGGCCACGGGGCGCCGTCGCCTTCGTGGCAGCGCAGGTACCCCCAGTCTGCGGTCCGCCACAGCGGCGTGACCGGTGACCCGCGGCGGTCCGCCCAGCACAGCGCCGCGTTCCTGGCCGTGAGCACCTGCCGCACCTCGCCGGTCCACCACGATTCGTGCCGCGGCTCGACCGCCACCTGCACCTGCGCCGGGAACTGGGCAAGGCAGTCAGCAAGCAGCGCAGGGGAGGCCCGCATGTCCGGCGGAAGCTGCAGCAGCACCGGCCCGAGCCGGCCGCCGAGGCCGGCCGCGGCCGCGAGCAGCCTGCGCACCGGCTCCGCCGGGTCGCGCAGCCGCCGGACGTGGCTGAGGTATCGGCTGGCTTTCACCGCCATCACGAAGTCGCCAGGGACCCGGTCGTGCCAGCTCACGAAGGTGTCCCGGGAGGGGAGCCGGTAGAAGGTCGCGTTGTTCTCCACGGTGGCGAACTGCCCGGCGTAGTGTTCCAGCCACCGCCGCTGCGGCACCCCGGCGGGATAGAACGCGCCGCGCCAGTCCCGGTACTGCCAGCCCGACGTCCCGGCACGAATGCTCACGGCGCCCTCCTCCAGGCGCCGATTCGGCGCTGCCCAGCTTGTGAACAGGTGTCCCGCCACCCGAAAATGAGGGTAACCTGCGTCCACGCGCAGTCAACTACACGAAGCGATGGGGCCCATGAAAGGACGCGTGCTGGTCGTCGACGACGACGCCGCCCTCGCCGAGATGCTCGGCATCGTGCTGCGGGGCGAGGGATTCGAGCCGACCTTCGTCTCCGACGGCGACAAGGCGCTGGAGGTGTTCCGGGAATCCCGGCCCGACCTGGTGCTGCTTGACCTGATGCTGCCGGGCTCGGACGGCATCGACGTGTGCCGCCAGATCCGGGCCGAGTCCGGGGTACCCATCGTCATGCTGACCGCGAAGACCGACACCGTCGACGTGGTGCTCGGCCTGGAGTCCGGCGCCGACGACTACATCATGAAGCCGTTCAAGTCCAAGGAACTGGTCGCCAGGATCCGGGCCAGGCTGCGCAGGACCGATGAGCCCGCGCCGGAGATGCTGCAGATCGGCGACATCGCCATCGACGTGGCCGGCCACTCGGTGCAGCGGGACGGGGAGACGCTCAACCTCACGCCGCTGGAGTTCGACCTGCTGGTCGCGCTGGCCCGCAAGCCGAGACAGGTCTTCACCAGGGAGGTCCTGCTGGAGCAGGTCTGGGGTTACCGGCATGCCGCGGACACCAGGCTGGTCAACGTGCATGTGCAGCGGCTGCGTGCGAAGATCGAGAAGGACCCCGAGCATCCGGAGATCGTGGTGACGGTGCGCGGTGTCGGCTACAAGGCGGGTCCTGGCTGAACCCAGGGCCATGGAGGTGGCAGCGGCTAGGAACAGACGGCAGCGCCGGGTCGCCGCGTTCCGTTCCTCCCGGCTCGGGCGTGCGGTCATCCGGCGGCTGCCAGGCGGGGTAAAGCGCTGGCTGCGTGCCGGACGCCGCCACCAGCGCCATCTTGTCGCGCAGCTGCGCAGCCACTGGCATCGCTCGCTGCAGTTGCGGGTCGTGGCGACGACCCTGGTCCTGTCCGCTGTCGTGATCGCCGTGCTCGGCTTTTTCCTGGTCCAGTCGATAGCGGCCGGGCTGCTGGCCGCCGCGGAGCGGTCCGCGGCCGTCCAGGTGACCGAGGGCCAGAACAGCGCGCTGGCCCAGAGCAGCGTCGACGTGCTGCAGCCGCCGTCCAGCCAGGCCGGCGCCGCGGACAGCGCCGAGACCGTGGCACAGACCACCGCGAGGGCGCTGCAGCAGGCCAGCGACAACCCCGGCAGCTACCTGGTGTTCATACAGCTCACCAACACCGAGTCCGCCTACGTGCAGTGGGTGGGCCCGCGTGACGTCGACATCGCGGCGACCATCCCGCACGCCCTGATCAGGGCGGTCACCGGCGAACAGCAGGTCACCGGGTACAACAACGAGAGCAGCGCCCCCCTGCAGTACCAGCCGACCACGCTGGTCTACGACTCCGGGCCGGGCGCCTCGGGACCTGCCCTCGCGGTCGGCGTGCCGCTCGGCCCCTACTACCAGCTCTACTACGTGTTCCCGTCCACCCAGCAGCAGCAGACGCTGGTGCTGGTGCAGCAGATCCTCGTCGGGGTCGGGCTCGCGCTGGTCGCCCTGCTCGCCGCGATCGCGTCCCTGGTCACCCGCTGGGTGGTGCTGCCGGTGCGGCATGCCGCCCAGGCGGCCCGGCGGCTTTCGGCCGGTCACCTCGGCGAGCGGCTGCCGGTGCTCGGCAAGGACGACCTGGCGGCGCTGGCGACGTCGTTCAACGAGATGGCGGCGAGCCTGCAGGACAAGCTCCGCGAGCTCGAGGAGCTTTCCCAGGTGCAGCGGCAGTTCGTCTCCGACGTCTCCCGCGAGCTGCGCACCCCGCTTTCCACGATCAAGATGGCCGCCGACCTGCTGTTCGAGGCCAGGGCCGAGCTTGACGCCGCCGCGGCCAGGTCGGCCGAGCTGCTGGCCAGCCAGCTGGAGCGGTTCGAGGTGCTGCTCGTCGACCTGCTGGAGATCAGCAGGTTCGACGCGGGCGCGGCCACGCTGGAGGCCGAGCTGACCGACGTGTGCGACCTGGTGCGGCGCTCGGCCGACGACGCGCAGCAGCTTGCCGAGCGCCGGGGCAGCCGCATCGAGTTCCGGCTGCCCGCCGCCGGGTGCTTCGCCGAGCTGGACCGGCGCCGGGTGGAGCGCATCTTGCGCAACATCTTGGTGAACGCGGTCGAGCACGGTGAGGGCAGGGACGTGGTGGTCACCACCGCGATGGACAGCGACGCGGTCGCCGTCTCTGTCCGCGACTACGGATGCGGCCTGCGTCCCGGCGAGGAGCAGCGGGTCTTCGAGCGGTTCTGGCGGGCGGACCCGGCGCGGGCCCGCACCACCGGCGGCTCCGGCCTCGGCCTGGCCATCTCGCTGGAGGACGCCCGCCTGCACGGCGGCTGGCTGCAGGCCTGGGGCGCGCCCGGCAACGGGTCGGTGTTCCGGCTCACGCTGCCGCGGGTGGCCGGGCAGCCGCTCGCGGGCTCGCCGCTGCCGCTGGGCCCGGACGAGGCGGAGATGGCCGGGACCCCCTACCCGGCGGCCGAGACCAGCGGGGCGGCTTCCCGTGGCTAGGCCGCTCGGCCGCCTGAGACGCGCGCTGGCGCTGGCCGCGGTCCTCGTGTCGGTTGCGTCGGTGGCCGGCTGCGTGGGCATGCCGGGCAGCGGCCCGGTGGGCACCTTTAGCGCCAGCCCGCAGGACACCGCACCCGCCGACAACATCGTCGGGCCCTTCCCCTCCGGGCCGGGGCCGGGCTGGGCTCCGCGGGAGATCGTGCAGGGCTTCCTCGCCGCCAGCGCCAGCTACCCGGCCGATGCCGCGATCGCCAGGCAGTACCTGGCCGCCCCGGCGAGCGGCAGGTGGCGTCCCGGCTGGTCGGTCCGCGTGTTCAGCTCGCTGACCGTGCCGAGCGGCGCCGAGGTGACCGCCGGGGGCCGACACCGCCCCGAGCAGGCCGTGGTGGTCGTCACCGGTGCGGTGCAGGCCACGTTCAACGGCACCGGCCAGTACGTCGCCGCGCAGGGCCAGGGCAAGCCCGCCGCGGCCCCCTATCCGTTCCGCCTGGTGAAGACCGACGGCCAGTGGCGGATTACCAACCCGCCTCCGTACCGGATGCTGACCAAGTTTGACTTCCCCCAGGTCTACAAGGCGCAGGACCTGTATTTCTTCGACCCGACGGACCGCGTGCTCGTCCCGGACTCGGTGTTCGTGCCGCAGGACACCACGCCCGGCACGCTGCTGACCAACCTGGTGAACGCGCTCATCCGGGGGCCGCAGACGCCGTGGCTGGCCGACGCGACCGACACCGGCGTCTTCCCCAGCGGGACCACCGTCCTGTCGGTCACGCCGTCCGGCGACGTCGCCGTGGTCAACCTCGGCGGCGCCCTGGCGCATGCGAGCCCCGCGGTCCTCGAGCGGGTTTCCGCTGAGCTCGTCTGGACGCTGACCGGATCGCTCGGCGGCCCGCAGAACATCCAGGCGGTCGAGCTCATGGTCAACGGCCGCGCGGTGCCCCAGCCCGCCACCGGCTGCGGACCCAGCCCGAGCCAGAATCCCGTGCAGAAGCTGGCGGCCTACCAGTGTTACAGCCCCTTTCCGTCGGCGCCGTCCAGCTTCTCCTACGTCAACGGCGGCCAAGCGTGGTCCCGCTGCGGCTGGGAGACCAAGGCCCAGCTCGGCCTGATCGGCACCGTCGTTCCGCTGTCCGGCCACGGCAGCGCCCAGCCGTGCAGCTTCATGCCGCATGAGTCCCCGGCAGCCCCGCCCGCCCAGCCGCCGTGGCTGCCCGTGCTGTCCATGGTGGCCGTCTCTCCCGACGGCAGGTACGTGGCGGGTGTCTCCGCACGCTACGACACGGTGTATATCCGCCAGCTGGCCGGCGGCGCGACGTCGACCGCGCCGCTAGGACCGGGAATCACCGCGCTGTCCTGGGATCGCGAGGACGACCTGTGGGTGGCGCAGGGAGGGGGCATCTCCGTCGTGTCGCCGGACGGCCAGCAGGCCGATGTCACGTTCCCGGGCTCCGGAGAGGTCACCGGTCTGAGCGTGGCACCCGATGGCGTCCGGGTCGCCCTCATTGTGCAGAACGGTCGGCAAGCCCAGGTGGTCCTCGCGGCCATCACCCGGGGCGCGCCGCCGACGGCCAGGTCGCCCGGGCCGCATGATGCCATCGGCTCCTCCGACATCCAGCTCGGTCCGACTGTGGCGGAGCCGGTCGCGCTGACCTGGTATGACGCTGACGATCTCATCGTCCTTGGTTCCGGGAGCAGGCTGTATGACGTCCCGGCGGACGGGCAGCAGGCCTCGAGCCTGGAACCGGCCCCGCCGGGCGCGGTCTCGGTCACCGCGGACAGTCCCGCCAACGCCCTGGTCGTCGGGATGTCGGGGGGCGGTCTGGCCGTCTCGGCGGGGCTGGACGGCTCCTGGCAGCAGCTCGGCGGCCACGGCCAGGCTCCGGCCTACCAGCTGGCGGGCCTGCCCGCGCCCGCATCGGCGTTATGCGACTGTTATTTCCCTCCTGACATTCAGGCTCCGGCGAGCTAGCGTTCATCCATGGCACTCGCCCGGGCCCGTGGTTGCGCCGGCCGCGGCTCCCGTCCCGGGAGCCGCGGCCGGCAAGCCGATGCCAGCCGCAGGCGAAACGGCCCACGTAAGGCGACTTCTCGTCGTCCGATCACGGTGCGGCTTAGAAGTAAGTCCTGCCCCGCCGTGGGATACGGAGTCCCACGGGCAGGGAGAAGGGCAGTAGTGGCTTCAGGTTGGCCGCGAACCTCTCAGCAGGCGAATGTGGGGTCGAAGACCAGGTCGGCCGGGCGAGTGCCGCTCACCCCCGATCACGACCAGTGCACCGCCATGGAAGGGAGATGGGGATGGAAATCATCATCAGAGGCCGTCACACCACCGTCCCGCAGCGTTTCCGTCAGCACGCGGCGGCCAAGCTGGCGAAGCTGACCAAGCTGGACCAGAAGGTGGTCCGGATCGATCTGGAGGTATCCGAGGAGCGCAACCCGAGGCAGGCTGACCGGCGCGAGCGGGTCGAGCTGACGATCAGGTCGCGCGGCCCGGCTATCAGGGCAGAGGCGGCGGCCGACGACAGGTACGCAGCGCTCGATCTCGCCTTCGCCAAGCTGGAGTCGCGGCTTCGCAAGGCCGCGGACCGGCGCAAGATCCGGCACGGCAGCGCCGTCACGGTGCGCTCGCCGGGGGTGCTGCCCGACGAGACGCCGCTGGAGCAGACGGCGGCCGCGGCTTCCCCCCCGTCCTCCGCTGCTGCCTCACCTGACGGCGTGCCCGACAGCCACCTGGTCCCCATCCACATGGAAGGCGACGGCCCGCTGGTGGTGCGGGAGAAGGTGCACGCCGCCGCGCCGATGACGCTCGACCAGGCCCTGCTGGAGATGGAACTGATCGGTCATGACTTCTACCTGTTCCACGACAAGGACTGCGACAGGTTCAGCGTCGTCTACCGTCGCCGCGGCTACGACTACGGGGTTATTCGGCTGGTCGAGGAGTAGTCGCTTAGGGTGGGCTGGCGGGAAACGGAGTCCGATAGGTCTGATGTTCGTGCCGAACAAGCTCCGCCTGGCTGCCCGGGAGGCAGTGCAGGCGACGCTCCCGAGGCTGGAGGAGGCACAGTGAGCGTCGTCCGGTACCGGCCTGCGAGTGCGGGCCTTGCGCCCGTGCGAGCGGCCGGTGGCCCGCAGGGCTTCCCGGGCGACGCGAGCATCCGGGCAAACAGGGTGGCCCGAACGGGCAACCGGACGGGGGGAACATCGAAGGAGGCACAGTGAGCGCCATGGGCGACCGCGCGGTGGCAGCCGCCCGCCATCCGGAGGACAGCCGGCTTGCCGGCTCGGAACCGATCCGGGTGCTGATCGCCGACGATCACGCGCTGTTCCGGCGCGGCCTGGAAATGGTCCTGGACCAAGAGAACGACATCGAGCTCGTCGGGCAGGCAAGCGACGGGGACGAGGCGGTCTCGGTGGCCGACGAGGCGCTGCCCGACGTCGTGCTCATGGACATCCGGATGCCGAAGACCAGCGGCATCGAAGCCTGCCGCGCCACCAAGGAGGTCGCGCCAAGCGCGAAGATCGTGATGCTGACGATCAGCGACGAGGAAGAGGACCTGTTCGAGGCGATCAGGGCGGGTGCCAGCGGATACCTGCTGAAGGATATCCCGCTGGATGAGGTCGCCGAGGCTGTCCGGGCCGTAGCCGGCGGTCAGTCGCTGATCAACCCGTCCATGGCCGGCAAGCTGCTGACCGAGTTTGCCGCGCTGGCCAAGCGCGATGAGCAGGAGGAGCGGGCCCAGCACGTCGCCGCGCCCAAGCTCACCGAGCGGGAGATGGAAGTGCTCAAGCTGGTTGCGCGCGGCATGAACAACCGCGACATCGCCAAGGAGCTGTTCATCTCCGAGAACACCGTGAAGAACCACGTCAGGAACATCCTGGAGAAGCTGCAGATCCACTCCAGGATGGAGGCGGTGATGATCGCCGTGCGGCAGAAGCTGATCGAGTTCGGCTAGCCGGGGCTGCTGGCGAGTGCGGCAGCCAGCCGATGGCCGTGCTCGGCGGGCTCGACGTGCTCCAGGCGCACGTCGTCACAGCCGACCCAGCGCGCTGCCTCGCGAAGCGCCCGGGCCATCGGCTCGGCCGCCGAGGCCTTCTCCAGCGTGACCCGGCGCGCGACCAGAGTCGTGCCGTCCCTGGCTGGGTCCACCCGCCCGGCCAGCCGCCCGGCCGCGAGCAGCGGCATGGCGAAGTAGCCGTGCACCCGCTTATGTTTGGGCAGGTACGCCTCCAGGCTGTGCTCGAAGCCGAAGACCCGCAGCGTCCGCTTGCGATCCCAGACCAGCGAGTCGAACGGCGACAGCAGCGTGACCCGGTGCCGCCCGCGCCCCGCGGATCCGGCACCGGCAAGCGCAGCGGGATCCGCCCACGCCGGCACGGACTGCGGGCCGCCGCTGCGGCCGCGCCCGGCGGTGAGCAGCCTGACCGGGATCAGCCCGGCCGCGGCCGCGGCCTCATCCATGGCGGATCCGGGCAGGCTGTTCAGCACACGGCCGAGCCGGTGGTAGTCGGTGAAATCCGCGCGGGTGGCCGCGCCTAGCGCGCGTGCGGTCACCGCGGCGAGGCGACTCAGGCACTGCTCGTCGGTCAGCTCCGTGCCGAGCAGCTCACCGGGCAGGATGCGTTCCGGAAGGTCGTAAACCCGCCGCCACCCGGTGCGTCGCACGCAGATCACCTCGCCGATGTCGAGCAGCCACTCGGTGGCGATCTTCACCTCCGACCAGTCCCACCACGGTCCGCCGCCCTTGGCGCCGCCCAGCTGGGTGGCGGTCAGCGGCCCCTCAGCTCTGAGCCTGGCCAGGACCTTGTCGCACGCGCTTTCCGACACCTCGTGCCACCGCTGCCCCCGCGCTCGCAGCGCCCGGCGGCGGAACGCGAAGTACGGCCACTGCTCGATAGGCAGCACGCAGGCCGCATGCGCCCAGTACTCGAAGGCGTCCGGCTTGGCCGCGTCCCAGTAAGCCTGCTCGATCTCGGCCCGGGGAACCGGGCCGAGCCGCGCGTAGGCCGCCAGCTCATGGGAACGGGCGAGCACGCTGATCGTGTCGAGCTGCACGGCGCCGACCCGGCGCAGCATTGCGGCGACCGCGCCGCTTGAGCGGCTTGAAGCCCTTGAGCCATGCGAGGCTCTCCGGGCCCCGATGCCGCGGCCCGGGATGGCGCCGAGAAATCCCTGCGCGCGCAGCGTGATCCTGCGGACCTCGTCGGGCATGAGCGTCAGCTCGGGCGCCGCAGTGGCCGACAGCATGCCCACAGCCTAGCCGCGAGCCACGACAATCCCTGGCCGCCGCGGCTGCGCGGGGCCACGCTCCGCCGGCCGTTCGGATGAAAGAATTTCCGTCAGTACCAGTCGTCGAAGATACGGGTGGCGCCCCCGAACAGCACGCCGACGCCCACGATGCCGACGCCCGTCCAGAAGAGCCACCAGGCGGGGCCGATGGTCAGCGCGACCCCGCCGACGACGAACCCCACGATGACGATCACGGCCGTCGCCCAGGAGGTGGGGCGGCCATGCTCGCTCGGGTGCGCGCCCGCCCCGCGGGTCAGCGAGGCCTGGCCGTGCGGTTCGGTGTGTTCGCCCGCCGTGGCGTCTGGCGCCGCCTGCTCGGCCAATGGGCCCTCCTCTGGTCGTTGCCGCTCCTATTATTCTCCGGGAGGCGCCAGGCTGATCACCGGCCGGCCCCCGCTCGCCGGGCTTATCCGCGTCTGTCCGGCTCGGCTTGGCGCCCCATCTCGCCTACGATGACATGCGGGGGCGGTCAGCCGTAGCCGAATACGGCCACCCGCCGTGACAGGCAAGACGATCCGCGAGGAGCGCGACGAGAAGTGCCACCGATCATCGACAGCGTCCTACGCGCCGGCGAAGGCAGGATCCTGCGCAAGCTCAAGCGGATCGCCGAGCAGGTCAACTCCATCGAAGACGAATTCAGCCCGAAGAGAATGAGCGACGCCGACCTGCGCGGCATGACCGACGAACTGCGGCAGCGCTACGCCGACGCGCAGCGCCAGGGGCAGACCGACGAGGAGATCCTCGACGACCTGCTCCCCGAGGCGTTCGCCACCGTCCGCGAGGCGGCCAAGCGCACGCTGGGCCAGCGGCATTTCGACGTCCAGCTCATGGGCGGCGCGGCCATGCACATGGGCAACATCGCCGAGATGAGGACCGGCGAGGGCAAGACGCTGGTCGCCACGCTGCCCTCCTACCTCAACGCCCTGGCCGGCAAGGGCGTCCACGTGGTCACCGTCAACGACTACCTGGCCAAGCGCGACGCGGAGTGGATGGGGCGGATACACCGTTTCCTCGGCCTCGAGGTGGGCGTGATCCTGGCGCAGATGACGCCGGCCGAGCGCAAGAGCCAGTACGCGGCCGACATCACCTACGGCACCAACAACGAGTTCGGCTTCGACTACCTGCGCGACAACATGGCCTTGTCGCTGGACGACTGCGTCCAGCGGGGCCACCATTACGCGATCGTGGACGAGGTGGACTCGATCCTGATCGACGAGGCCAGGACGCCGCTGATCATCAGCGGCCCGGCGGACCAGACCCCGCGCTGGTACCAGGAGTTCGCCAAGATCTCTCCCCGGCTGCGCCGCGGCGAGGACGGCGAGGGCGACTACGAGGTGGACGAGAAAAAGAAGACCGTCGGCATCCTGGAATCCGGCGTGGAGAAGGTCGAGAACTGGCTCGGCATCGACAACCTCTACGACCCGGTCAACACGCCGCTGGTCAGCTTCCTGCATAACGCGCTGCGCGCAAAGGAGCTGTACAAGCGGGACAAGGACTACGTCGTGATGAACGGCGAGGTCCTCATCGTCGACGAGTTCACCGGCCGCATCCTGTACGGGCGCCGTTACAACGAGGGCCTGCACCAGGCCATCGAGGCCAAGGAGGGCGTGCCGATCAAGGACGAGAACCAGACGCTGGCCACGATAACGCTGCAGAACTACTTCCGGCTCTACGACAAGCTCGCCGGCATGACCGGCACCGCGATGACCGAGGCCAACGAGTTCCACCAGACCTACAAGCTCGGCGTGGTGCCCATTCCCACCAACATGCCGATGATCCGCGCCGACCAGGCCGACGTCGTCTACCAGACCGCGCAGGCCAAGTTCGAGGCCTGCGTCGAGGACATCGTGGGCCGGCACGGGGCCGGCCAGCCGGTTCTCGTCGGCACCACCAGCGTGGAGAAGTCCGAGATCCTGTCCAGGATGCTGACGCGGCGCGCAGTGCCGCACGAGGTGCTGAACGCCAAGTACCACGAGCGGGAAGCCGCCATCATCGCGCAGGCCGGCCGGCGCGGCGCGGTCACCGTGGCCACCAACATGGCCGGGCGCGGCACCGACATCATGCTCGGCGGCAACCCGGAATTCATCGCCGACACCGAGCTGCACCAGCGCGGCCTGTCACCGCTGGAGACGCCGGAGGACTACGAGGCGGCCTGGCCGGAGGCCGTCGCCAAGGCCAAGCGGGCCGTGGCCGCCGAGCATGCTGAGGTGGTAGAGCTGGGCGGCCTGTACGTGCTGGGCACGGAGCGGCACGAATCACGCCGGATCGACAACCAGCTCCGCGGCCGCTCCGGCCGGCAGGGCGACCCCGGCGAGAGCCGGTTCTACTTGTCGCTCGAAGACGACCTGATGCGGATGTTCAACTCCGACCGGGTCGCGGCGATCATGGAACGGCTGAACATCCCCGCGGACGTGCCGGTGGAGTCCAAGGTCGTCACCCGCGCGATCCGGTCGGCGCAGACCCAGGTGGAACAGCAGAACTTCGAGATCCGCAAGGAAGTGCTCAAGTACGACGACGTGCTGAACCGGCAGCGCCAGGTCGTCTACGGCGAGCGGCGCACGATCCTGGAGGGCGCTGACCTGCGTGAGCAGCTGCTGCGGATGACCGAGGAAGTGATCGCGGGGTACGTCGCGGGCGCCACGGGCGAGGGCTACCCCGAGGAGTGGGACCTGGATAAGCTGTGGCAGGCGTTCCGGCAGCTGTTCCCGATCGGCATCTCGGCGGACGAGGTCGTCGCCGAGGCGGGCGGCGAGCGGGCCGGGCTCACCGGTGAGCTCATCACCGAGATGGTGACCGAGGACGCGCACGCCGCGTACGCGCGGCGGGAGCAGGAACTCGGTCCGGAGGTGATGCGCAGTCTGGAGCGCCAGGTCGTGCTGTCGGTCCTGGACCACAAGTGGCGCGAGCACATGTACGAGATGGACTACCTGCGCGAGGGCATCACGCTGCGCACCTACGGGCAGCGGGACCCGCTGGTGGAATACCAGCGCGAGGGCTACGACATGTTCTCCGCGATGATGGAGGGCATCAAGGAAGACTCCGTGGGTTACCTGTTCAACGTGCAGGTTCAGGTGCAAACCGACCCGGTTGCGGAACAGGCGGGGGTCCCGCCCGCCGGTCCTGTCGGGGCCGTCGAGGCGCAGCAGGTGCCGGGGCAGGGTTCCGCGGTCGGCCCCGGCGGGGCGTCGGCCCGGGCCCAGCAGCGTGGCGAGCCGGGCAGGGCGCAGGGCGGCAGCGCGGCGGCTGGGCCGGGCAACG
>JAFAPY010000329.1 GCA_019246795.1 Streptosporangiaceae bacterium
AGGGTCACGTCCACCGTATCCCCGGGCCGCAGCGCGCCCAGGCGGAAGAAGACCGCAGGTCCGGAGTTGCTGTCGACGTGTCCTTCGATGACCGACGTCCCGACCTGCCCGGGCGTGGCCGAGTACCTATACCACGCCGCCTCACCAGAACTCGTTTGCAGCGACGGCACCTGCAGCGTGCCGTCGGAGTTGATGCCTAGGCGCAGCAGGCTGGAGTCCACGCCGATTGCCGGGATGACCACGGACAGCGGCGGTGACCGGCGCAGCGCCAGCCCGCGCCCGGCCGGTCCGGTGGCGCCCGTAGCGGCCGCGGACGGCTGCGGCGCATGCCGCTGTGCGCCGACCGCGAAGCCTACGACAGCGACCCCGGCCGCGATGAGCAGCACGCCGAGCATCCCGGCAATGCGGGCACGCGGATTTAGCGGGCTGGCCGAGACCGTGGGCGGAGGTGCGTATCCGTCGGCCGGCCAGGACGCAACCACGCGAAGCCCGGCGATACGCCGCCATTCCACGTCCCCCAATGGGGCCGTCCCTTCCCTTCCCGCGTGTATCCTCCGCACATAGCCTAATGTTTGCGGGGTAAATAGGCCATTGCATGCATGGCCTACCCATGCCGGAGGTTCACGATGAAGGTGCGCGCGGCCATCGCGGGGACGGCGCTCAGCGCGCGCCTGACCGCCGTCGGCTGCGGTGCGCTGGCGATTGCCGGGTCGGCGGCGGTCGCCGGCTGCACGTCGTCGCCGACGCCCGCGCCCGGGACGCAGACGTCGTACTCCACGACGGCAGGCAGTACGCCCACCCCGACGCCATCGGACTCGATAACGCCCACGCCCATCCCGACGACGACGGTGACCGTCACGCCGACGGCGACGCTAACGGTGACGCCCTATGCCGCCCCAGCGACCGGCGGCGGCGGCACCGCCGGGCTCCAGGACGGCATGCTGTTCGGGCTTGGCGGGGCTGCGATCCTGGTAGGCGCCGCGGGCATCGCCTACCGCAGGAAGCAGACCCGCAACCGCTGACTCCAGCCTGCCGTTGTCAGCGGATCGTCACAGGCACAGGCGCCGACGCGATCCCGTTGGCGATCACAACCAGAGTGCTCGCCCCGGCCGGTGTTGCTGTCGAGACGGTGAAATCGGTCGACGAAGCGGCGCCCGGAGCGATCGAGACCGACGTCCAATGGCTCGTCCGGGCGTAGGTGACCACTCCGGACTTCGAGTTGGTGATCCGCACGAGCGGGAAGTTGGTGTTGTCCTGCACGTCGTCACCGTAGGCCGCGCCCTGGGACAGCCCGGCGAGCTGGATGCCGGACAGGCGAGCGGTCCGCCCCGGTGTCAGGGTCGTGGTGCTGATCGATGTGATCGAGGGCGCCCACGCCGGCTTGGGCGTTCCGCCGGCCGTGTAGACCAGCATCTGGCTGCTGCCGTCGTTGAACAGAATCTGCCCGTTCGGCAGGACCAGCAACCGCGTGTAGTACGTGGAGTCGTTGGCCGCGTTCGGGACATCCGGGACCGGGCTCAGCGTGTTCGTGCTGGCGTGGTACAGGAAGAACGCGAGCGGGGCGTTGTACACGCACGGGCTCACGTCGAACAGCACGTTTCCGTCCGGCAAGATGGAGCCGGGCCCGTCGGCGCTGTCGTACTGCAGGCCGCCGATCGTGGGGATCGCCGGGCCATTGACCCATTTGCCGGCCGCATAGTCGTACAGCGCGGTGGGTGCGGGCGTATCGGTGGTGCACTTCGCGGGTGCGATGTCACGTGAGGTCCCGGCGCCCACGACGAACGTGTTACCACCAGGCATCACGACCTGCGGCCCGATCTCGACCGCGGCGGAGTTGACGGGCGATCTCACCGTGTTCCCGGCAAACGACCAGCTCAGGCTGCTCGGAGTGAACAGCTCGGTCGTGGGAGTCAGCCAGGTGTCGACGGTCAGCAGCTGACCGCTAGGCAGGAGGTTCCAGCCTTCCTCGTCGTTGGGGTCGTTCTTGCCCTGGCCCGGGATCACCGTCCAGTTCAGGCCGGTCGCGTTGAACAGCGCATCATCGGTGGTCAAGATGGGGCTGGAGGATGTGCAGTTCTGGCACGCCTGGGCCAGCATGTAGGTGCCGTTGGCGAGCACGTCGCTTTGGGCGTCTCCGATGTTCGCCCAGCCCGCGGGCGGTGGAACTGGCCGCCAGGTGTTGGTGACCGGGTTGTAGATAGCACCCTTGTTGGTCCACGCCGGGGTCCCGCCGAGGTATTCGCCGCCCTCGACGATCATGCGGCCGTCCGGCAGGATCGCCGAGCCAAAGTACAGGGGGTCATAGCCCGACGGCATCGATGCGATCGTGCTCCAGGTCCCGTCGACGTAGCTGCCCTTGGAGTCCGGCGTGAGCTTGTACCACGCGCTGGTGCCCCCGGAAGGAGGCTCGGAGTGGACCAGCACGGTGCCGTCACTGGCCAGCAGCATCGTGCCGGGATCGAAGGGGGGCGCGTGCTTCAGCGCCTGCCAGGGCGACGGTCCCGCCGGGGCGAGGCTTGGCACCGACGTGGCCGGCTTCGCACGTCCCACCGGCGGGCCAAGGATCGGGCGGGCACCTGCGAACGGCTGGGCGGCTTGGCCCGCCGCGGGGTTTTCCCCGGCAGCGGCCGCGTTGCCGCCCATCATCGCGGCCAGGGAAACGATCGATGCAGCCACGCTGACACCCACGATATGCCGACGGCTCAACCTCACCACGGCCCCTCCAAATCGATTTACCTGCGCTGAGGCTGAGCGCCATCGCGGCAGCCGGATGTGATCCATCCCGCGTCACGGCGCGCGACATCCATCAACGATTCGAAGAAACCCCCCACCAGTCCCCATCCGGAGAACTAGGTGGCTGGACCGTAGCACCCCCCGCCATGCCAATGGGAGGACATCCGATCGTTTGTGTATGGAACTGTGACGGTCTTTCATATGGGAAGCAGAGCTTCGCCGCAGCCGCGCCGCAGTTAGCGCCGGTGTCCTGAGTGCAACCGATCCACCAGCCCGAAAAGGAGGCGGTCACGTTGCATATCAGGGTGGGCCGGACCATCGCCGCCGCGGCGGTCGCAGCGGCGGCGATGGGAGCCGGCTTCGGCGGCAGCCTCGCCATCGCCAGCGCCGCGACGTCGCACACGTCCGCGCCCGCGTCGTCGACCTCATCGTCGACGGCGCCCGTCGCCGGGTCCGCGGCGAACAGCGCCGGGTCCGCGAACATGGCGGCCACGCCGTCCGCGGCTCCCACGCACGGCTCCCACAACTGCCCCAACATGCACGGCGGGACACGGACGCCGAACGCGCAGTAAGAACCGCCACCCGCGGTAAGACGGCCGGCCCTTCCTCACCCGCACCAGGAGGGGTCGGCCAGCCGCGCCCGCGGATCGAAGCGTCGAGTATCTCGGCGGTATGCGCGACCGCGACCTGCGCGCCACGCCCGGCGACCGCGGCCGCGATCTGCAGCGAGCAGCCCGGGTTGGCGGAGATCACCAGCGGCGCCCCGGCGGCGATCACCGCGTCCGCCTTGCGGCCGCCCAGCTCGGCGGCCGCCTCCGGCTGCAGCAGGTTGTACACGCCCGCCGAACCGCAGCAGGTGCCCGCGTCGGGCAGCTCGACCAGGTCCAGGTCCGGGATGGCGGCGAGCAGTTCGCGCGGCGCAGCGGTGATCCGCTGCGCGTGCGCCAGGTGGCAGGCGTCGTGGTAGGCGGCGGTGACCGGCAGCGGATGCCGCGGCGCTGCCGGCCCGAGCTCGGCCAAGAACTCGGCGAGGTCGCGGACCTTGCCGCTCACGGCGGCCGCCCGCGGCGCCCACTCCCCGCCCGGTGCGGAAAGCAGCCGCTCGTACTCCTTCATCGCCGACCCGCAGCCGGCCGAGTTGACCACGATCGCGTCGACCGCAGCCTGCTCGAACGTCGCGATCGCGCGGCGGCCGAAGGCCGCCGCCTCGGCCTCCCGGCCGGAGTGCAGCGACAGCGCGCCGCAGCAACCCTGCCCGCGCGGGATGATCACGTCACACCCCTCGGCGGCCAGCACCCTGGCGGTCGCCGCGTTGACCCCAGGGAACAACACCGACTGCACGCACCCGGTCAGCATGGCGACCACGGCGCGGCGCGGGCCGCGGGCCGGCACGCGTTCCGGCAGCCGGCCGGCGGCCGCCGCCCGGGGCGGAGCCGGCCGCCCCGCGCCGGAGGCGCCAAGGCGCCCCGCGCCGGAGGCGCCAAGGCGAAGAGCCGCACCGAGCGCGGGGGACAGGCGGCCCGGCAGGCCGCTGCGCGCCAGCGCCCGGTCAAGCCCGGCCCGCTGTGCCAGCCGCAGCGGCGCGGTGGCCGCCCGCAGCCGCCGCGGGTAGGGAAACAGCGCGAAAATCGCCGCCCGCTCGGCCCGCTCGCGCGCCGACCGCCTGCCCGCAGCGGGCACCGGCGGCGCCGGCACCGAAGCCGTGCTCTGGCCGGCCGGCGAGCCCGCATCGGCTCCGCGCACCTCCGCCACGCCCTCGTCCGCGCCGCCGGGAGCCTGCGACGCCACGGCGGGCTGCACCGTCCCGTGCTCGGTCCATACCCGGGCCGCCTCGATGAGCTGGTCGTATTGCACGCCCGACGGGCATGCGGTCATGCAGGCCATGCAGCCCAGGCAGCGGTCGAAGTGCACCCTCGCGGCCGCGGACAGCTCGGCGCCGTCGAGTATCTGGTTCACCAGGTAGATCCGGCCCCGCGGTGAATCCATCTCCTCGGCCCACAGCTGGTAGGTCGGGCAGGCCGGCAGGCAGAACCCGCAGTGCACGCAGTCCTTCGCCACCTCGCGCAGCGCGTTCTCATCCTGCATCAGCCGCCTCCGAACACACGCCCAGGGAACATCCGGTTACCGGGATCGAACTGGTCCTTGACCGCGCGCATCAACGCCGTGCCGGGGACCTGCCCGAGCGCATCGAGCCCGCCGGCCGCGAGCACCGGCCCGGCGAGCACCACCACCGAGCCGCGGGGCGGGGACCCGGCGAGCCGGCCGCGCAGCACGGTCACGAATCGTGCCACGGCGTCGCCGCCGGCGTCGGGACCGAGGCACGCGTACAGCAGCCCGACCCCGGCCGGGCCGGTCACCGCGGGCCGCAGGTCGGCCTCGGCACCGCAGGCCTCGACCGCGTCAAGCGCCTCAGCCAGCCGGGCAACCCAGAACGACACCCGGACCACGGTGCCGGCCTGGGGGGACGACGCAGCGTTGCCTTCGGGGGGACGATCCCCCCCAGACCCCCCCTGGTCCTGGGGGGAAGCCCTTCCCCCCAGACCCCCTGGGCCCCCCGGCAAGGGCCCGGACGGCGGCAGCCGGCCCCACCACGGCGGCGGCGAGTCACCGACCGCGACCCCCGGGGAGCCGCCGTCTGCGGCCAGCAGCAGCGACATCTGCTCGGTACGGGCGGCGACCCCGGATTCCGTCCCCTCGAGCAGCACGCCGACCCGCAGCGTTCCCGGATCGGAACCCGGCCAGTCCAGCTCCACCGCCGAGGGCACCAGGGCGGACCGCGCGGCGGCGGTCACCGCCGCCACGGCGGCGGCCCGGTCAGCGGGTGCGAACTCCGCGGTCAGGTACGCGGCCGCGGGCGGCAGCGGGTGCAGCCGGAACGTGGCCTCGGTGATCAGCGCGAGCGTGCCCTGCGACCCGGCCAGCAGCTTGCCCAGGTCATAACCGGCCACGTTCTTGACCACCCTGCCGCCGGAATGCGCGATGATCCCGTCGGCGCGCACCGCGGTGATCCCGATCAGCAGGTCGCGCGGCGCCCCGTAGCGGAACCTCCGCGGCCCGGCGGTTCCGGTGGCGACCACCCCGCCCACGGTGGCGCCGGCCGGGGCGTCGAGCGCCAGCTGCTGCCCGGCTTCGGCCAGCACCGACGCCACGTGCCCCATGGACGCGCCGGCCTGCACCTTGGCTACCAGGTCCCCGGCCGCGTGCTCGACCACCTGGTCCATCCGCCGCATGTCCACGACCAGGTCGCACGCCGAAGGCGGCGGCCCCCAGGACAGCCCCGTCCCGGCGCCGCGCGGCACCACCGCGAGCCCGGACGCCGCCGCGTCGGCAAGCAGCGCGGACGCCTCCTCGATGTCAGAAGGAGATGCCACGGCTCGTTCTGTATTCATCATTCAGAAGATCTCCGCCTGCCCGGCCGCTACGGCGGGATGCGCGCCACGGCGGCGGCCGGGGACCTCCCCGCACAGCCGGGGAGTGGGGAAGACCTTGCCGGGGTTGCACAGGCTGGCCGGGTCGAACGCGCAGCGCAGCAGCTGCATGGTGTCCAGGTCCTCGGCGCTGAACATCTTCGGCATGTACCGGGACTTGTCCACGCCGACGCCGTGCTCGCCGGTGATGGAGCCCCCCTGCTCCAGGCACGCATCCAGGATCGCGCCGGACAGTTCCTCGGCCGCCTCGGGCTCTCCGGGCACCTTGTCGTCGTAGAGCACCAGCGGGTGCAGGTTCCCGTCGCCGGCGTGGAACACGTTCGCGACGCGGATCCCGGCCTGCTCCGACAGCGAGGCGATCCGCGCCAGCACCGCGCCCAGCGAGGTCCGCGGCACCACCCCGTCCTGCACGATGAAAGACGGGCTGATCCGGCCCACCGCGGCGAACGCCGCCTTGCGGCCGGCCCAGATCACAGCGCGTTCGGCCGGGTCGTCGGCCGCCCTGATCTCGGTCGCGCCCGCGGCCTCGCACAGCGACCGCACCAGCGCGAGCTCCGCCTCGACCTCGGCGGTCGGCCCGTCGAGCTCGACGATCAGCACCGCCCCGGCGCCCGGCGGGTAGTTGCAGCGCACCGCCGCCTCGGCGGCCTGGATGGACAGCGCGTCCATCATCTCGATCGCGGCAGGCAGCACGCCGGCCGCGATGATGTCTGAGACCGCCGTGCCGCCTTCGCTGGTCGACCGGTACGCGGCGAGCAGGGTGTGCACGGTTTCCGGCAGCGGCACCAGCTTGACGACGATCTTGGTGACGATGCCGAGCGTGCCCTCCGACCCGGTGAACGCGCCCAGCAGGTCGTACCCGGCGCTGTTCCCCGTGCCGTCGCCGAGCCAGCACATCTCGCCGGACGGCGTCACGATCTCCAGGCCGGTCACGTGGTGCACGGTGAACCCGTGCTTGAGGCAGTGCGCGCCGCCGGAGTTCTCGGCCACGTTGCCGCCGACCGAGCAAACCACCTGACTGGAGGGGTCGGGCGCGTAGAACAGCCCGAACGGCGCCGCCGCCTTGCTCACCGAAAGGTTCGTCACCCCCGGCTCGACGACGGCCCGCCTGCTCACCGGGTCGATCTCGATGATCTGCCGCATCCGGGACATCACGATCAGCACGCCATCGGTGCGGGGCAGCGCGCCCCCGGACAGCCCGGTGCCGCTGCCGCGCGCCACGAACGGCACGCCGGCGTCCGCGCAGGCGCGCACCACGGCGGCCGTCTGCGGCGCCGTGCCCGGCAGCACCACCAGTGCGGGCACGCAGCGGTGCGAGGTCAGCCCGTCGCATTCGTAGGTCCGCAGCTCGAGCGGATCGGTGACCACGTTGCCCGCGCCACAGATCTCCTGCATCCGCGCCGCCAGCGCCGCCAGGCTCCCTGCCATCGCGGTCACGGCATTCTCTCGTAAGCGGGCAGGGTGAGGAACTCCGTGAAGGTGTCGCCGAGGGCGACGTCGGTGAACAGCGCGGTCGCCTGGCCGTACCTGTCCGCGTCGAAGCCCGCGGCCGCGGCGCGGATCTTGCTCAGCTCCTCGTCGATGAGCCGCTCGACCAGGTCCCTGGTCACGACCGGACCGTCGTCGAGGGCGACGTCGTTGTGAATCCACTGCCACACCTGCGAGCGGGCGATCTCCGCGGTCGCCGCGTCCTCCATCAGGTTGAAGATGGCCACGGCGCCGCTGCCGCCCAGCCACGAGGCCAGGTACTGCAGCGCGACGCTGATGTTGTTGCGCAGCCCCGCCTCGGTGATCACGCCGGGCGTCTTGGCGACCGCGAGCAGGTCCTCCGCGGCGACATGCACGTCCTCGCGGGTCTTGCCGAGCTGGTTCGGGCTGGTGCCGAGGACGTCGTCGAAGATCTCTTTGCACACCGGGACCAGGTCCGGGTGGGCGACCCAGGAGCCGTCGAACCCGTCGCCCGACTCGCGCTGCTTGTCCTCCCGGACTTTGGCCAGCGCCCGCTCGTTGACCTCCGGGTCGCGGCGGCTCGGGATGAACGCGGCCATCCCCCCGATCGCGTGCGCCGCGCGCCGGTGGCAGGTCTTGACCAGCAGCTCGGTGTAGGCGCGCATGAACGGGGCGGTCATCGTAACCGAGTTCCGCTCCGGCAGCACGAACTCACGGCCCCGGGTGCGGAACTTCTTGATCACGCTGAACAGGTAGTCCCACCGGCCCGCGTTCAGCCCGGCCGAATGCTCCCGCAGCTCGTACAGGATCTCTTCCATCTCGAACGCCGCCGGGATCGTCTCGATCAGCACCGTGGCCCGGATGGTGCCGCGCGGGATGCCGAGCGCGTCCTGCGCCAGGTGGAACGCGTCGTTCCACAGCCGCGCCTCGAGGTGGCTCTCGATCTTGGCCAGGTAGAAGTAGGGGCCCCTGCCCTTCTCCAGCTGCCGCTGCCCGCAGGTCGCCAGGTACAGCGCGAAGTCGACCAGGCTTCCCGACGCCCGCTTTCCGTCGACCAGGATGTGCTTCTCGTCCAGGTGCCATCCGCGCGGACGCACCACGATCGTGGCCAGTTCGTCGTCGGGCCGCAGCACGTAGTCCTTGCCGTCGGCGCTGGTGAAGTCGACGGTCCGGTTCAGGGCGTCGGAGAGGTTGAGCTGCCCGGTGACCATGTTGTCCCACAGCGGGGTGTTCGCATCCTCGAAGTCGGCCAGCCATACGTTGGCGCCTGAGTTGAGCGCGTTGACCGTCATCTTGGCCTCGGTCGGCCCGGTGATCTCCACCCGCCGGTCGACCAGGCCGGGCGCGGGCGACGCGACGCGCCATGAGGCGTCCTCGCGGATCTGCGCGGTCTCCGGCAGGAAATCGGGCAGCGCGCCGCGATTGAACTCCTCCTGCCTGCTGCGCCGGGCCGCGAGCAGCTGCGACCTGCGGTCGGCGAGTTCGGCGTGCAGCGCAGCGATGAGATCGATGGCCTGCGGGGTCAGCACCTCGTCGTAGCGGTCGCCGTACGGCCCGGTGATCTCCACGCGTTCGGTTCCCGGCATGTGCCCTCCTCCCGGCTCCTGCCCACCATCCTAGGCAGGCAGGTCCCGCCCGGCACTACCCCGCGGCACCGGCTCCTGACACTTCGCGGCACCGGCTCCTGACACTTCGCGGCAGCGGCTCCTGGCGCCCCCGCGGCACCGGTCACACCGGTCACGCCTGCCCCGCAGGCCGCGCGGCACGCCTTTTTCCCGCGGCGGCCATTTAACGCGAACGATTTGTGCTTCACGAAGCATTAGCGGCCGAATACGGCCGCTTTTCCCTACCCCTGGCACATATCCTTCGAGATCTTTAATCGGTCCGCCTTCCCGGTCACGGCGCAGCGTATGCGCTGGTGCTTCGCGCCTGGTGAAGGCTGCTAAGCTTGTGATCAGAGAAACCGGCGCTACCGGTGCGGGCAAAGCGAAAGTATATCACATAGAATGACGCCTCCTCCATGTCCATCCGCCGGCGGAAGCGCCGTCGCCGCGGAGCAGGCATACCTCGATATGCTGTACCGCCTGCTGGACAATGCGCGGGACCGGGCGGCCCGCGCGCTCGGGGAGGCCTACCGCAGCAGCGGCCCTGGCGGCACCTTTCAGGCCAGGGTGGAGCGCGAGGTCACGGCGGCGGAACAAGCCCGGCGGCTGGCCCAGCTCAGTGCGGCGGAACACGGCTTGTGCTTCGGCCGCATCGACGTCCCGGCAAGCCCGCCGTCGCCCGGCGGCAAGCCGAGCCGGCCGTCGCCCGGCCGCAGCGCTCCTTCGACCTTGTACATCGGCAGGATCGGCCTGCGCGATGACGACCACGAGCCCCGGCTCATCGACTGGCGGGCTCCTGCGGCCCGGCCCTTTTACGCCGCCACCCCCTCCGACCCCAACGGCCTGATCAGGCGCCGCCACATCTACACCAGGAACCGCACGGTCACCGGCGTCGACGACGAGGTCTTCGACCTGGAGAAACTGCCGGAAGCCGACCGGAGGACCCTGTCCGGGGAGGCGATGCTGATCGCCGGCGTCACCGCGGGCCGCACCGGCCGGATGACCGACGTCGTCGCCACCATCCAGGCCGAACAGGACCGGGTGATCCGCGCCCCGCTGCCGGGCGTGCTGGTGGTCCAGGGCGGCCCGGGCACCGGCAAGACGGTCGCGGCGCTGCACCGCGCGGCGTACCTGCTGTACGCGCACCGCCGGACGCTGGAACGGCGCGGGGTGCTGGTCATCGGCCCGAACGCGACGTTCCTCCGCTACATCAGCCAGGTGCTGCCCTCGCTCGGCGAGACCGAGGTGGTGCTCGCCTCGGTCGGCGAGCTGTTCCCCGGCGTCAGCGCCGTGCCCGACGGCAACCCGCAGGCCGCGGTGGTCAAGGGCGGCCTGGAGATGGTGACGGTGCTGCGCCGCGCGGTACGGGACCGGCAGCGGGTACCAGAGGGCGACCTGCAGCTGTCCGCGGACGGCGTGCCGCTCACGGTGCCGCGGGAGACCTGCCTGGGCGCCCGCGACCGGGCCCGCGCGCTGCGCAAGCCGCACAACGTGGCCCGCAGGCTGTTCGTCACCGAGATGCTCGGCGCGCTGGCCGCGGCGGAGGCGGCGGCGCTGGGCCGCACGCTCGACCCCGACGACCTGCCGTACGCGCGCGCCAGGCTGTGGGACGAGCCGGAGGTCCGGGCGGCACTGGACGCGCTGTGGCCGCCGCTGACCCCGCAGCGGCTGGTCGCCGGCCTGCTGGCCGAGGAAAATGCCCTGCGCAGCGCCGCCCCTGGTCTCACCGATACCGAACGAGCCGTGCTGCTACGGCCCGGCGCACCCGACGCGTGGACCGTGGCCGACGTGCCCCTGCTCGATGAGGCCGCGCAGCTGCTTGGTACCGATGATTCGGCCGAAAGGGCGCGCCGCCGGGCCGCGGACGCGCAGCGGCGGCTGGAGGAAAGGTATGCCGCCGAGGTGCTGCAGATCACCGGCGTGGCCGATCAGGGGTTGGTGGACGCGGCCACGCTGGCCGAGGCGAACCGGGATCCGGGCCAGGAGCTCACCACGGCCGAGCGCGCCTGGGCCGATCCGTCGTGGGCCTACGGCCACGTGATCGTCGACGAGGCCCAGGAGCTTTCCGCCATGGCGTGGCGGATGGTGATGCGGCGGATCCCCACCCGGTCGCTGACCGTGGTCGGCGACGTGGCCCAGCGCAGCAGCGCGGCCGGCGCGCGGTCGTGGGGGGAGATGCTGGACACCTACGTGCGCGGCCGCTGGCGCGAGCAGCGGCTGACGGTCAACTACCGGACCCCGGCCGAGATCATGGCGGTGGCCGCCGACGTGCTCGCCTGGGTCGCCCCGGAGGAGAAGCCGCCGGAGTCCGTCCGCGACGAAGGCGCCGCCCCGCGCGCGGTCGCCGGCCTGGACCGGGCCGCCGCCGTGGTCGCAGGCGAGCTGGCCGAGATGGGCACCGAGGCGAGGCTTGCCGTGATCGCGCCGGGCGCGCGGATCGGCGAGCTTGCCCGGGCGCTGCCGGGCGCGGTTCCCGGCGACCGGGCGGACGTGCTTGATTCACCGGCCGCGCTGCTCACCGTGGCCCAGGCCAAGGGCCTGGAATTCGACCGGGTGGTGCTCGCCGACCCGGCCGGAATACTCGCCCAGTCCCCGGCCGGCGGCCACGACCTGTACGTCGCGATCACCCGGGCCACGCACCGGCTGACCGTCGTCCACGACGGGCCGCTGCCCGAGGTGCTGCACCGCCTGTGTGCCTGCCGGTAAGCTCCCGGCCGGCTCGCTGGCGTGGAAGGCCTCGAATGCCTCACCGGCGGTGTCGTAGTAGGCGTCGGGCCTGATGCGGTAACTGTCCAGCTGCTGGCGCACCGGGGGCAGGACGGCGCTGACCACGAAGCGCAGGTGCCGCTGGTGGACGTACTCCACGGCCCTGGCCAGGACGGCGGATGCGGTGTAGTCGATGTCGTCGATGGCCGCGCAGTCGAAGACCAGCCAGCGCAGCGGGCCGCCGTGGCCGGCCAGTGCCGCGATGTCGGCCAGCAGCCTGGCTGCGTTGGCGTAGTACAGGCTGGTGCCGAACCGGTAGACCACCAGCCCTGCCTCGGTGCGGGCACCCGGCGTGACCCCGGCGAACTTCCAGTGCCCGGCCGCGGACCTGAGCAGCACGCTGTTGACCGGGTTGTAGCTGTGCCGCAGGTGGTCGACGATCGAGGCGAGCACGGCGAGCACGATGCCGTATTCGACGCCCAGGCCGATCACCGCCGCCGTCGCGAGCAGGGCGACGATGAACTCGTTCGGGCGCACAGCACGCAGCTGCCGCATGCCGCTGATGTCGACCAGGCCGACGCCGATCACGAAGACCACCGCGGCCAGCGCCGCCTCCGGCAGGTAGGCGAGCGGCCCGGTGAGCAGCAGCACCACGGCCAGGACCACCGCGGAGGCGGCGAGCGGCGCAAGCTGGCTGCGGCCGCCGGCGCTGTCGACCATCTCCGCCTTGGTCGGGCTGCCGTTGACCACGAACGTTCCGGAGAACGCGGCGACGGCGTTGGCGGCGCCCAGCGCGGCCAGGTCGGCGTCCTCATCGGTCGGCTCCTCGTATTTGGCGGCGTAGGCCCGCGACGTCGCCGTGCTCTGGGCCAGGATCACCACGAACATCGACGCCGCGGGGCTGAGCAGCGCGGTGGCGGCGTGCAGGCCGAACGCCGGCAGGCCCAGGCTCGGCACGCCGCGCGGCACCGGGCCGACGACGGCGACGCCGTGGCGTGCCAGGTGCGCCGCCCGGCTCACCCCGATGGCGATGACCACGGCGATCAGCGCCCCGGGAATGCGCCGGCTGACCCGCCGGGCCGCGACCACGATCACGATGACCCCGGCCGACACCGCCACGTCCGCGCCGTGCGTGCCGGGCAGGGCGCGCACCGTGTGCACCAGCAGCGGCACGGTCTGCCTGCCCGCCGCCTTGACGCCGAGCATGGCAGGCAGCTGCCCGGCGGCCACGCCGACGCCCACGCCGGTCAGGAACCCGACCAGCACGGTGCGGGACAGGAAGTTCGCCAGAAAGCCCAGCCGGACCAGCCGGGCAAGCAGCAGCATCGCCCCGGCCAGCAGGGCCGCCAGCCCGGCCAGCCGCACGTACCGCTCCGATCCTGCCGCCGCCATGCCGGCCAGCCCGGCGGCGAGGATGGCGGCGGTGGCCGAGTCCGCGGCGACGACCAGGTGGCGTGACGAGCCGAGGAAGGCGAACACCGCCATCGGCAGCAGCATCGTGTACAGGCCGGTGACCAGCGGCATCCCGGCGATCTTGGCGTACCCCATGACCTCGGGGATGCCGAGCGCCGCCAGCGTGACGCCGGCGATCAGGTCCGGGCCTGCCCGCGAGCGGGTCAGTCCCGGCAGCAGTCCCTGCAGCACCGGCAGTCCCGGCAGCCGTTCCCGCCAGCGCGCCGCGGCGGATTCCGGCATCTCGACACCTCCCGGCCCCGACATGAAGACATGGCGCGAAGACACGATGCGTTCATCATCCCGCCGCCGGCCGTTTGATGCCGTCCACGCCCGCGGCCATACGACACTGTGATCATGCCTGACAGCTACACCGTGCGCCTCAGCATCCCCCGCAACGGCGGCTGGCGCGCATGGGGAGCCGCCGCCGGCCAGTTCGAGCAGCGCCTGGCCGCCCAGGAAAGCCCCGCGGTCAGCGCTGCAGGCATCGAGTCCGAGACCAGGCGCGGCCGCGACTTCGTGAGGGTCACCGTCGCCGTCACGGTCGTCGCGCCCGACGTGGCGCAGGCGCTGGCCGCCGCCTGGTGGACGTTCCGCCGGGCTGCCAGCGACGACACCGCCGGCTGGGACATGTCCAGCGCCACCGCAGAGGTCCGGCCCGCCGCACGGTTAAGCCGCACGCTGGTGTCTGTGCTGTTCCCAAAGTTAACTCGCTCCCCAGTACGAGCTAGATTCACATTATCACGAAAGATTAGTGCTTGAGGTAGGAAAAGCGGCCGAATTCGGCCGCTTTTCCTACGCGGAGCACAAATGCTACGTGATCTTGGCTGCCGCCAGCCCACCATGAAACGCTCAGGCATCATGGCACGCACCAGTGTCGCCGGCACCGGCCTGGTGCCGCTGGCGTCGCCGCCCGGGGCAGATTTGCCGCGGCCAGGTTGTTATCCAGGTGACTTCCCGCGCGGCGCATGGCACCATCGCAGGAACGAATCAACCCGCGGATGCCGGAGGACAATGAGCGAAGCCGTCACTGCAAAATCAGTGCCATCTGGAGCGCGCGCGTCGGGCGAGCCGCCGCGCGGCCGCTCAGTGCTATCTGGAGCGCGCGCGTCGGGCGAGCCGCCGCGCGGCCGCTCAGGACTCGGAGCTTTGGACCTCGAAGACCGTCATGCGCTGCGGCGGGTGGCGGGGCTGTCCACCGAGCTGGCCGACGTCAGCGAGGTCGAGTACCGCGCGCTGCGGCTGGAGCGGGTCGTGCTGATCGGGGTGTGGCACGAGGGCAGCCTGGCCAGCGCGGAGAACTCGCTGCGCGAGCTGAGCAGGCTCGCCGAGACGGCGGGCTCGCAGGTGCTCGACGGGCTCCTCCAGCGTCGCGGCCGGGTCGACGCGGCCACCTACGTGGGCGCGGGCAAGGCGCGCGAGCTGGCCGGCATCGTGGCGGCGGCGGCCGCCGACACGGTGATCTGCGACGGCGAGCTCACCCCGAGCCAGCTGCGGAACCTCGAAGGCGTGGTCCGGGTCAAGGTGATCGACAGGACCGCGCTGATCCTGGACATCTTCGCCCAGCACGCCCGCAGCCGCGAGGGCAAGGCGCAGGTGGAGCTGGCCCAGCTGCAGTACCTGCTGCCCAGGCTCCGCGGCTGGGGCGAATCGCTGTCCCGGCAGGCAGGCGGCCGGGTGGCCGGCGGCGGCGGGATCGGCACCAGGGGTCCCGGCGAGACCAAGATCGAGACCGACCGGCGGCGGCTGCGGGCGCGGATCGCCCGGCTGCAGCGGGAGATCACCGACATGGCACGCGACAGGAAGGTGCAGCGCGGTCGGCGCCGCCGCCGCGAGGTGCCTTCGGTGGTGATCGCCGGGTACACCAATGCGGGCAAGTCCAGCCTGCTCAACGCGCTGACCGATGCCGGGGTGCTGGTCGAGGACGCGCTGTTCGCCACCCTGGACCCGGCGGTACGCCGCGCCGTGACCCCGTCCGGGCTCGCCTTCACGCTGACCGACACGGTCGGGTTCGTCCGGCACCTGCCGCACCAGCTCGTCGACGCGTTCAGGTCCACGCTGGAGGAGACCGCGCAGGCCGACCTGATCCTGCACGTGGTGGACGGAGCCGACGCCCAGCCGCAGGCGCAGATCGCCGCGGTGCGCGGCGTGCTGGCCGAGATCGGCGCGGCCGACGTGCCTGAGCTCGTCGTGCTCAACAAGACCGACGCGGCCGACCCCGTGGTGCTGCAGGGACTGCGGGCCCGCGAGCCCGGCAGCGTCAGCGTCTCGGCGAAGACCGGCGCCGGCCTCAGCGCGCTGCGGGACGCGATCGATGCCGCGCTGCCGCGGTCCGACACCGAAGTGCGCGTCATCGTGCCGTACAGCCGCGGCGACCTGGTGGCGCGCGCCCACGCCGACGGCGAGGTGCTGCATGCCGAGCACGTCCCCGACGGGACGCTGCTGGCGGCGCGGGTGCCGCCGGGCCTTGCCGCCCGGCTGGAGGCGGCGAACCTGTGCGGGGCCCGCCATAACGGCACGGACAAGGGCTTGTCTGGCGCCTCGGCGGTGCACTAACGTATCTGCGTCGATATCGCTTCCGGGGTGGGGCGGAACCGACGTTCGTCCAGTGCAGGCACGGGGCCTTCCGGCCTGCGCGAGTCGTGGCAGGTGACCGCTCATGGCGCATGAGGTCGGCCGCCCGTGGAAGCCCTCGGGTGATCGCCGGTGACCGTCCGCCTGCTGACCAATATCGGCCGCCTGTGGACCGGGTCTGAGATCCTCAGCAACGCCGCCATCGTCACCGGCGATGAGCGGATCGCCTGGGTCGGGCCCGCCGCCGAGCTTCCGCAGCGCATCCCCGGGATCGTCGACGACATCGTCGACGTGGACCACGTGGAGAACCTGGGCGGCGGCCTGGTCACCCCGGGCCTGATCGACGCGCACACGCACCCGGTGTACGCGGGGAACCGCTGGGCGGAACTGGCCATGCGCTCCAACGGCTCCACCGCCGCGGAGATCACCGCGGCCGGCGGCGGGGTCTCCTCCACCGTCACCGTCACCAGGGGCACCGACCCGTGGACCTTGTGCAACGGGGTCCGCGAGCGGCTGAGCCGCTGGCTGCGGGCGGGCACCACCACGATCGAGGCCAAGACCGGATACCACCTGACCAGAGACGGCGAGCTTGCCGACGTCCGCATGCTCCGCTCGCTGGAAGGCGAGCCCGGCATGCCCCGGGTGCACGTCACCTTCCTGGCCGCCCACGCGGTCCCGCCGGAGTTCTTCGGCCGCCGCGGCGACTACATCGACGCGGTGAGCTCGTGGTGCGCCGACGCCGCCGCGATCGGCGCGGACAGCATCGATGTGTACTGCGAGGAGGGCCGGTTCACCGAAGACGAGGCGCGCTGGATCCTCAGCGCGGGGCGCCTGTCCGGGTTGCTGCCGCGCCTGCACGCCTGCGGGCACTCGCGTACCGGCGCGGCCGCGCTCGCCGCCGAACTGGGCTGCGCGTCCGCCGACCTGCTGCACGAGGCGGCCGAGGAGGACGTCGCCGTGCTGGCCCGGGCAGGCGTGGCCGCCGTGATCTGCCCCGGCACCGCCCTGCAGACCGGCGCTGCCCCGCCGGTCCGCGCGCTGCTCGACAAGGGCGTCCCCGTCGCGCTCGGCTCCGATCACTCCCCGGGAGGCCACGGGATCACCTCGATGTCGCTGGTGATCTCGCTGGCCGTGTCCCATTTCGGGATGAGCGTGGAGGAGGCGCTGCGGGCGGCGACCATCGGCGGCGCGCACGCGCTGCGCGCGCCGGACCGGGGCGCGATGGTGCGCGGCAGGCTCGCCGACATGGTGCTGTGGGACGCCGATCACGAGGGCGCCTTCGTCTGGTCGTTCGGCCTGGCCCCGCGCCGCGTCTGGCGCGGCGGCGAGCCGGTCGTCTCGGTCTAGGTGCCACCGCACGGTCATGGCAGCGCGCACCGCCGCGACACCGCCGGCCACAGCGACCGCACCGGTCACCATGGTCCTCGGCGAGGAGGAGTTCCTCGTCGAGCGCACCGTCCGCGGCCTGGTCGCCGCCGCCTGCGGAGCCGGGCAGGCCCGGGACGTCCGGGACCTGGACGCGTCCGGCCTCGGGCCGGGCGAGCTCGATTCGCTGACCTCGCCGTCGCTGTTCGGCGGCGGCTGCGTGCTGGTAGTCAGGTCCGCCCAGAACGCCAGCAAGGACGTCACCGCGGAGCTGACCAGGTACCTGGCCAGCCCGCCGGGCGATGTCGTCCTCATCATGACCCATGCGGGCGGCCCCCGGGGGAAGGACCTGCTGGCCGCCGCCAGGGCGGCAGGCGCCACCGTCATCGAATGCCCGAAGGTGACCAGGTTCGCCGAACGGCTGGATTTCGTGCGCGCCGAGTTCCGGCGCGCCGGCCGCCGTGCCGACGACGCGGCCGCGCGGGCGCTGCTGGACGCGGTGGGCTCGGACCTGCGCGAGCTCGCGGCCGCCTGTGACCAGCTCGCCGCCGATACCGACGAGCGCGTGGACGAGGCGATGGTGGCCAGGTATTTCCGCGGCCGGGCGGAGGCGACCGGGTTCACCGTGGCCGACCGGGCGGTCGAGGGCCAGCTGGCGGCGGCCCTGGAGCAGCTGCGCTGGGCGCTGGCCACCGGCGTCTCGCCGGTGCTGATCTGCAGTGCTCTGGCCCAGGGGGTCCGGCTGCTCGGCCGGGTCGGCGCCGCGCCCCGCGGGACCCCGGTCGCGCAGCTGGCCGCCCAGGCCGGCGCGCCGCCGTGGAAGATCGACCGGGTACGGCAGCAGCTGCGCGGATGGCACCCGGACGGCATCGCCGAGGCGCTGCGCGCGGTGGCCGAAGCAGACGCGCAGGTCAAGGGGGAGGCGGCCAGCGCAGGCTACGCCCTGGAACGGGCGGTGCGCCGGATCGCCGCCGCGCGGGCGAGCAGATAAGGCGGATAAGGCTGGCCGCCGCGCAACGGCGAAGCCCGGGAGGACGGGTTTTCCCGGGCTTCGCGGTGCGGTCGGTCAGCTGGCGAGAAGCCAGCCGGTGAAGGTGGGCGGGTACACGACCCAGCGCCCGTTGTTCTCATAGACCCGGCTGTCGGTGCCGAGCCCGAAGGTGTAGGTGAACACGGCGGGGGACGAGGCCGCGGCCAGGCCGGACGTGAACACGCCGCCGAAGTAGTGCCAGCCCGGCGAGCTGGCCAGGAACTGGTGGTAGTAGGCGGCGTTGTCGGGGGTGCCGCGGGCGAACCCGATCAGCGCGCCGCTGATCGCGGCCAGCCCCGGCGATGCGGTGCTGTAGCCGTCGGTAAAGGAGAAACCGGTCACTCCCACCTCTTGGATGTACAACCCCCCGTCGGTCCCGGTGGCCAGCAGCCACACGTGGCCGCTGATGAAGGCCGCGGCCGGGCCGGTGCCGCCGTACAGGTTGCCCCCGGTGGTGTACCAGGCACCCCAGCCGACCGTGGTGTGGTCCAGGCCCCACACCGCGCCGTTGGTTCCGCGGGCGTACACCGAATAGTCGGCGTCGCTGGGGCCGCGGAACACCGCGCCCGGCCTGCTGGTGAGGTACCCGCCGAGCGAGGTCCAGCCCGAGCAGCTCGCGGCGCCCGGGACGCAGGTGGTCGTCCACAGCGCGTGGTCGGTGCCCACGCCGAAGACGATCACGGAGCTCCCGGATGCCACCAGTCCCGGCCCGGTAATGAGGTGGCCGCCGGCCGGCGTGTACACGCCGGTGTCGATATCCCGCACCCACACCGTGCCGTCGGTGGCGGTGTACGCCATGATGATGTCAACGCCCACAAAGGCAGCGCCCGGCGACGTGCCCGCGGCCGGGGGCGTCGCGGCCGGGGCGGCCGAGGCGGGGCCGGCCGCGAATACCGCAGCCATGCCGGCCGCTGCCACCGCGGCCAGCAGCGCCCGCGCATGCAGCGGCCGTCTGTGCCGTGACCGGGCCCATGGTGGTTTGAGACCGGAAAGTTTCACCGACGTTCCCCCTTCTCTTGCGGGATGTGGCGGAATGTGGCTTGTGTGCCACAAATCTCACAATGCGCCTAACGGAGCGTGTTGGCAAGAGTACGCCGACGTCTGCAGGTCAAGGGGGAGGCGGGCCAGCGCCGGCCGCGCCGCGGAACGGGCGAAGCCCGGGAAGACCCTCTTCCCGGGCTTCGCGGTGCGGTCGGTCGGTTAGCTGGCGAGGGTCCAGCCGGTGAAGGTGGGCGGGAACGTGGTCCAGTGCCCGGTGTTCCAGTAGACCGCGCTGTTGGTACCGAGCCCGAAGGTGGCCGTGTCCGTCGTGCCGTTGGAGAACGCGGCCAGCCCCGAGCTGAACACGCCGCCCATGGAACTCCAGCCCGGCGAGCTGGACAGGAACCGGTGGTAGTAGGCGACGTTATTGGTGCCGCGGGCGAACCCGACCAGCGCGCCGGTGATCGTGGTCAGCGCCGGCGTCGAGGTGCTGTAGCCGCCGGTCGGAGTCCAGCTGCCGCCCAGCACCGCCACGTAGACCTCCTTGTTGGTCCCGGTGACCAGTAGGTTGATGGACCCGCTGATGAAAGCCGCTGACGGGCCGGTGCCGCCGTACAGGTTGCCGCCGGCGGTGTACCAGGGGCCCCAGCCGGTGGAGTTGTGGTCACGGCCCCACACCGCGCCGTTGGTGCCGCGGGCGTACACCGAATAATCCGCAGCTGTGGGGCCGCGGAACACCGTGCCGGCCTTGCTGGTGACGGTGCCGCCGAGCGAGGTCCAGCCCGAGCAGCTGGCCGCGCCGAGGGCGCAGGTGGTCGTCCACAGCGCGTGGTCGGTGCCCGGGCCGAAGACGACCACGTCGGTTCCGGACGTCACCAGCGCCGGCCCGGCAAGCAGGTGCCCGCCAGCCGGGGTGTAGGTGCCCGTGGAGAGGTCCCTCAGCCATACCGACCCGTCCGTGGCGGTGTACGCCATCGCCGGGGTGGTGCCCACCACGGTGGCGCCGGGCGCGGCGCCTGGTTCCGGAGGCACAGGCGTCGGCGCGGCCGAGGCAGGCCCTGCCGCGAACACCGAGGCCAGGCCGGCCGCGGCCAGCGCGGCCAGCACAGCCCGGGTCCGCAGCGGCCGTCTGCGCCATTTCTGGGCGAGCACTGCATTGAGACCGGAAAGTTTCACCGACGTTTCCCCTTCTTTGTTCCCTTGCGGTGATGTGGCTTATGGTCCCAGAAGCTTACAGACTTCTGACGGATCGTGTTGGCAAGAGTGCGCGAGCCGCCGCAAACGCTGCGGCGCGCACGGGCCTGACGGGTGCAGCCCGGGAAGACGGGTCTTCCCGGGCTGCACGGCGCGGCCGGTCAGGTTAGGTGTTGAGGCCCCAGCCGGTGAAGGCGGGCGGGTATCCGGCCCAGTTCCCGGTGGCCCCGTAGACCTGGCTGTTGGTGCCGAGGCCGAAGGTATACGTGGCCGTCGCGCCGTTTGAAGCCGCGTTCAGCCCCGAGCTGAACAGGCCACCCATCGAATGCCAGCCCGGCGACGTGGACAGGAAGCGGTGGTAGTAGGCGGCCCTGTTGGTGCCGCGGGCGAAGCCGGCCAGCGCGCCGCTGATCGTGGTCAGCGCCGGGGTCGCGGTGGTCACGCCGCCGGCCGAGACGAAACCGGACACTCCCACCTCCTGCACGTACAGCACCTTGTTGGTCCCGGTGACCAGCACCCAGACGTGGCCGCTGAGGAAGGCCGCGGACGGCCCGGTGCCGCCGTAGAGCGCACCGCCGGTGGTGTACCAGCCACCCCAGCCGGCGGTGGTGTGGTCTCGGCCCCACACCGCGCCGTTGGTGCCGCGGGCGTACACCGAGAAGTCCGAGGCGGTGGGGCCGCGGAACACCGCGCCCGCCTTGGTGGTGATGTCCCCGCCGAGCGAGCTCCAGGCTGAGCAGGAACCGCCGGCGCCGACGCTGCACAGGGTCCACCACAGCGCGTGGTCGGTGCCCGGGCCGAAGACCACCACGTCGGAGCCGGACGCCACCAGGGCCGGCCCGGCAAGCAGGTGACCGCCGACGGAGGTGAACGCGCCAGTGGAGACATCTTTGATCCACACCGACCCGTCCGTGGCGGTGTACGCCATCGCCAGGCTGGTGCCCGCCACGGCAGCGCCGGGCGTGTAACCCTTTCCCGGAGGCGCCGGCGCGGCCGGCGCGGCCGAGGCGCCCCCCGCCGCGAATACCAAAGCCATGCCGGCCGCCGTCAGCGCGGCCAGCAAGGCCCGGGTCCGCAGCAGCCGTCTGTGCCGTGGCCGGGCCGGTGGTGCATGGAAACCGGAAAGTTTCACCGACGTTCCCCCTTCGTGCCGTGCGGCGACGGTGGCAGTTATGCCACAAAATCTCACAATGTCCTGACGCAGCGCGTTGGTAGCGTACCGGGCCGCGGCGGCGCTGCGGCGCAGATTCCCGCGGAGAGTCGCGCGGAAAAGATCAGCGGCGCGCAGCTAAGGAGGAAGCGCCAGCGCCGGCCGCCCGCCGCAGCAGCGGTGCGCCGGATCGCCGCCGTCCGGGCCGCCCGGGGTGCAGGGATCGCCGGCGTAACGGGAAAGGCCCGGGAAGACGGGGGTCTTCCCGGGCCTGCCGGTGCGGTCGGTTCAGGGTTAGGTGTTGAGGCCCCAGCCGGTGAAGGTGGGCGGGTATCCGGTCCAGTTCCCGGTGGCCCCGTAGACCTCGCTGTTGGTGCCGAGGCCGAAGGTGTACGTGAGCACCGCGCCGTTGGACGACGCGGCCAGCCCCGAGCTGAACGCGCCGCCGAAGTAATGCCAGCCCGGCGACGTGGACAGGAACCGGTGGTAGTAGGCGGCGTTGTCGGGGGCGCCGCGGGCGAACCCGACCAGCGCGCCGCTGATCGTGGTCAGCGCCGGGGTCGCGGTGCTGTAACCGCCGGTAAAGGAGAAGCCGCTCACTCCCACCTCTTGGACGTACACCCCCCCGTTGGTCCCGGTGGCCAGCAGCCACACGTGGCCGCCGATGAAGGCCGCGCCCGGGCCGGTGCCGCCGTACAGCGCACCGCCGGTGGTGTACCACGCGCCCCAGCCGGTCGTGGAGCTGTGGTCACGGCCCCATACCGCGCCGTTGGTGCCGCGGGCGTACACCGAGTAGTCCCCGACACCGGGGCCGCGGAACACCGTGCCTGCCTTGCTGGTGATTTTGCCGCCGAGCGAGGTCCAGCCCGAGCAGCTGCTGGCGTCGAGGCCGCAGATGGTCATCCACAGCGCGTGGTCGGTGCCCGGGCCGAAGACCACCACGGCCGGGCCCGACGCCACCAGCGCCGGTCCGGCAGTGAGGTGCCCGCCGGCCGGGGTGTACACGCCCGTGGTGACGTCTTTCACCCACACCGATCCGTCCGTGCCGGTGTACGCCATTACCAGGTTCGTGCCGCCCACCAAGGCGGTCCCCGGCGCGGCGCCCTTGAGCGGAGATGGAGGCGTCACCACGGCCGAGGCGGGGCCTGCCGCGAATACTGTGGCCATGCCCGCCGCGGCCAGCGCGGCCAGCAAGGCCCGGGTCCCGAGCGGCCTTCTTCGCCAGGCTCGGGCCCATGGTGCATTGCGAGCGGAAAGCTTCACAATTCCCCCTTTCCCGCCGGTTGCGGGTGTTTGAACGCTACAGAACTTACGATGCTCCTGACGGAGCGTGTTGGCAAGATAGCTGAGCACGTCGCAAACGTTTGCGGGGGAAATAATTTCCGCGCCATAGCGCAACAGACGCAAGGGAACCGCAGTACCGGGTTCAGCGGAGGATGCCCGGACCCCGCAGCCTGCGGCGGGGGCGGCAGCCGGAACGTCAGGCCGCTAGCCGCGCTGCAGCTCGGCGTAGCGCCTGGCGATTGCCGACTTGCGGTTCGCCGCCTGGTTCTTGTGGATCACGCCCGTGCTGACCGCCTTGTCGAGCTGCCGGGTGGCCGCACGCAGCAGAACCTCTGCGTCCTCGAGGTTCCCCTCGTCCGCGGCGACCCGGAACTTGCGCACCGACGTCCGCAGCGACGACTTGACGGCCTTATTCCGCATGTGCCGCTTTTCGTTCTGCTTGTTGCGCTTCATCTGAGACTTTATGTTGGCCACGCGTGGAGGTCCTTCAAGGTTGCGGGCGGGTCGGCGCCGAGGTGACGCGACCATGAAGCTTATCCGAGCCGGACCGCGCGCTCAAACCAGCGTGCCCGGCACCGGCATAGGCACCGGCACGGACATGGAATCATGGAACGTCCAGGCCCGCGGGCAAACCGATCAATCCCGGAACGGATGTGCGTGTCACCAGCTAGCCCCGACATCCGCGCCAGCGAGCCGGGCGTCCGCCCGGCGCCCGGCCGCACCGGCCAGGCGCTGATCAGGAACTTCTGCATCATCGCCCATATCGACCATGGCAAGTCGACGCTGGCGGACCGGATGCTGCAGCTCACCGGCGTGGTGACCGGCCGCCAGATGCGCGCGCAGTACCTGGACCGGATGGACATCGAGCGCGAGCGCGGCATCACGATCAAGAGCCAGGCGGTCCGGCTGCCCTGGGCCGGCGGCGACGGCAGGCGCTACGTCCTGAACCTCATCGATACCCCCGGCCATGTCGACTTCAGCTACGAGGTCTCCCGCAGCCTGGCAGCCTGCGAGGGAGCGGTGCTGCTCGTCGACGCAGCGCAGGGCATCGAGGCGCAGACGCTGGCAAACCTGTACCTGGCGCTCGGCGCCGACCTGAAGATCATCCCGGTGCTGAACAAGATCGACCTGCCGGCGGCGCAACCGGACCGCTACGCCGCCGAACTCGCCGGGATCATCGGCATCGACCCAGGCGAGGTGCTCAGGGTCTCCGCCAAGACCGGGGAAGGCGTACAGGACCTGCTGCACGAGATCGTCCGCCTCGTCCCGCCCCCCCATGGCGACCCGGATGCCCCGGCGCGGGCGCTCATCTTCGACTCGGTCTACGACACCTACCGCGGCGTGGTCACCTACGTCAGGCTCGTCGACGGCCGGATCACCAGGCGAGAGCGGTCCCTGATGATGTCCACCGGCGCCACGCACGAGACGCTCGAGGTGGGCGTCATCTCGCCGGAGCCCACGCCGGCCGACGGCCTGGCCGCCGGGGAGGTCGGGTACCTGATCACCGGCGTGAAGGACGTGCGGCAGGCGCGGGTCGGCGACACCGTGACCAGCGCGGCCCGCCCGGCCGCCGAGCCGCTGGCGGGCTACTCCCGTCCCCGGCCGATGGTGTTCTCCGGCCTGTACCCGGTGGACGGCGACGACTACCCCGAGTTCCGCGACGCCCTGGACAAGCTGCGGCTGAACGACGCGGCGCTGACCTACGAGCCCGAGACCAGCGCCGCGCTGGGGTTCGGCTTCCGCTGCGGGTTCCTCGGGCTGCTGCACATGGAGATCGTCCGGGAGCGGCTGGAGCGGGAGTCCGGACTGTCGCTGATCTCCACCTCGCCGAACGCCGTCTACCGCGTCATCACCGAAAGCGGCGCCGAGGTCACGGTGACCAACCCCAGCGACTTCCCCGGCTCGGCCACGATCGCCCGCGTCCACGAGCCGATGGTCCGCGCGACGATCATCGCCCCGGCTGACTACATCGGCACGATCATGGAGCTGTGCCAGCAACGGCGCGGCTCGCTGCTCGGCATGGACTACCTGTCCGCGGACCGGGTGGAGATCCGGTACACGCTGCCGCTGGCCGAGATCATCTTCGACTTCTTCGACCAGCTCAAGTCGCGCACCCGCGGCTACGCCTCGCTGGACTACGAGCCGGCCGGGGAACAAGAGGCGAACCTGGTCAAGGTGGACATCCTGCTGCAGGGCCAGCCGGTGGACGCGTTCAGCCAGATCGTGCACGCCGACGAGGCCCGCGACTACGGCCTGGCCATGACCCAGCGGCTGAAGGAGCTGATCCCGCGCCAGCAGTTCGAGGTGCCGATCCAGGCAGCGGTCGGCTCCCGGATCATCGCGCGCGAGACCATCCGCGCGCTGCGCAAGGACGTGCTCGCCAAATGCTACGGCGGCGACATCACCCGCAAGCGCAAGCTGCTGGAGAAGCAGAAGGAGGGCAAAAGGCGGATGAAGACCATCGGCCGGGTCGACGTGCCGCAGGAGGCCTTCGTCGCCGCGCTGTCCACCCAGGCGGGCGACCGCCGCCAGCGCTGATTTTTATCCCGAACGAACCTCTGCTGCCTGGCTAGGGCCCGCCGCCCTGCCTGATGCCGACGGCCGGCTTGATGAATGGCAGCAGATGCGGCCGCTGGAACTGCTGGAACGGCGCGTTGTAGATTCCGGGGTGGGCGTGCGCGGTGATGATGGCGGTAACCAGCGCGGCGAGCGCGAAGATCACCATCGCGGTGATGATCAGCGCGGCGGCGGACTGCCAGCCGTTCGGCGAGGCGTCCGGCCGCGGGTGGGGGGGCGCCTGCCCCGGATGCGGGACGGGCAGCGCCCCGGCCGGCAGGTCGGCGGTCAGCGCCCACAGCTCGCCGTAGGTGCGCGAGGCATAGACCTTGGCCAGCCGTTCGTCCAGCTCATCAGCGGACAGCCGTCCTTCGGCGAACCCGGCGCGCAGCACCGCAGCGGCCCGCTCCCGGTCGGCGGTGGCCGCCAGCCAGGCGGGGCTCACCGCGCCGGGCGCACAGGGCTGGGGCGGAAATGCCTGAGCCGGACCGTACACCACCTGTAGCCTCCCCGCGGACGCCTCTATTGAGTGTAGACGCGCGACACGCCGCGGGAGTGCCCAGGCCGCGCGCGCTGGCCCGGCCTCATCATCCCCCCGGGCCGGGGTGGACGGTAATGGACGCTGGCCCGCCATGCGAGACCGAGATGGCGACCCCGACCATGGCCGCGGCGATGATGGCCGTCCAGAAGATGATGCCCAGGTAGCCGAGCACCAGGCCGCTGGTCGCCAGCCCGTCGCCGCGCTGCGCGGTCTGCCGCATCTGCCGCCTGGCGACGTGGCCGCAGATGACGGCGGGCAGCGCGGTCAACCCGAACGTGAAGAACTCGGCCACGCCGAGGACCATCGACGCGATCGCCATCGTGTTGGTGCCGGCCGCGGCGGGGTGAGCCGGATGCTGCCAGCCGGGCACGGCGCCCGCCGGGAGGTCGGCGGTCAGCGCCGCCAGCTCGCCGTAGGTCCGGGAAGCGTATGCCCGGCCCATCCGGTCGTTGTACTCGTCCTGGGTCAGCCGCCCCTCGGCGAAGCCGGCCTTCAGCACGTCGACGGCGCGCTCGCGGTCCGCAGAGGCCGCGCGCATGGAGGAGGTCACCTGCATCTGGTCGCTGGCGGGCGGGACGTGATAGCCGGCTGGCGGGCCGTACCTGCGGTACTGCGCCGGCCATTGCGACTGGTTATCTGTCACCGGTGCCTCCCGTGAACGCGACCCTTTCCGTCAGTGTAAACGCGCGGATCACGGATCCGGCATCCCCGCCGGCGGGTTCACCGTGGGGCCGTTCCCCCGCCTACCATTGCCAGCGTGCCCTGTGTCCCGCCCGGCGGCGAGGCCGTCCCCGGTGACGGTGCCCTGCCGCCCTCCGCGCTCGCCGGACTCGGCGAGCGCGCGTTCGGGATCTACGTGCATGTGCCCTTCTGCGCGACCCGCTGCGGCTATTGCGACTTCAACACCTACACCGCCGCCGAGCTCGGCCCCCGCGGCGCCGCTGTCTCGCCGGGCAGCTACCCGGAGCTGGTGATCGCGGAGATCGGCTTGGCCCGCAAGGTGCTCGGCACGGCGGATGTCCCGGTGCGCACGGTGTTCTTCGGCGGCGGGACGCCGACCCTGCTGCCTCCCGCCGCGTTCGGCGCCATCCTCGCGGCCATCGACGGCGAGTTCGGGCTGGCCCCGGGCGCCGAGGTCACGGCCGAGGCCAACCCGGAAAGCGTGGACGAGGCCGCTCTGTACCAGTTGCGGGCCGCCGGCGTGACCCGGATGTCGTTCGGGATGCAGAGCGCGGTGCCCGCTGTGCTGGCGGTCCTGGACCGGGTACACCACCCGGGGCGCCCGGCGCGCTGCGCCCGCTGGGCGCGGGCGGCCGGGTTCTCCCATGTCAGCCTGGACCTGATCTACGGGACCCCGGGGGAGTCCGACGCGGACTGGCGCCGCTCCCTGCACGCCGCGGTCGGCACCGGGCCTGATCACCTGTCCGCGTATGCGCTGACCGTGGAGCCCGGCACGCGGCTGGCGGCGCGCATCCGCCGCGGCGAGCTGCCCCCGCCCGACGACGACGTGCTCGCCGACCGGTACCTGGCCGCGGACGAGACGCTTAAGGCAGCCGGCCTGCGCTGGTACGAGATCTCCAACTGGGCCGCCGGCGGCCGGTCGGCGTGCGCGCACAACATGGGCTACTGGACCGGCGGCGACTGGTGGGGGATCGGGCCCGGGGCGCACAGCCACGTCGGCGGGACCCGCTGGTGGAACGTGCGGCACCCGGCCGCCTACGCCGCCAGGATCCGCGCTGGCCTGTCCCCCGGGCACGCCAGGGAGGTGCTCACCGAGCTGCAACGGCACACCGAGCGCGTCATGCTGATGCTGCGCCTGGCCGCAGGGTGCCCGGTCGCGGCCCTCGGCCCGGCCGGCCGCAGGCAGGCGGCCGCGGTGGTCGCGGAGGGGCTGGCCAGCGCGCAGGCCTATGCCGCCGGGCGCGTCGTGCTCACCCGGCGCGGCCGCCTTCTCGCCGACTCGGTGACCTGCAGGCTCACCGAGTAACCGCACCATCGGCGCGCAGATCCAGTCGGGCGCCTGGTTCTGCTGTCCGCGGCTGGCTGCGGTCACCCCGCGGACCAGGTACCTCGCCATGGCGAGCCAGACTCCGAACCCGAGCGGGAGCCCGACGGCCAGGGCGGCGGTGACGCTGTCCAGCAGCAGCAGCGCGCCGAGGATCGCGCAGCACACCCAGTACAGCACGGCGGTCAGGGACAGGTTCAGCGCCGTGGCGGCGTGATGGCGCAGCAACGCCGACCTGTTCCGGCCGAGCAGGTAGACCGCGAGCGGGATGAGCGGCCCGAGGAAGGCCGCGCCCAGGTAGCCGGCCGTCGCCCAGCGCACGTCGGCATGCCGGGCAGGCTGGCCGCCGTCATCCCGCGCGGCGTCGTGCGGGTCGGGCCAGCGGGGCGGCCGGGCCGGCGGCGGTGTCCGTGTCGGCGTGCCCGCGGCGTCAGGCCCGGACTCCTCTCGCCCCATGAGATAAGTTAACCGCCCTCGCGGACGCGCCAGGAACCTCCCGGACGGACTAGAATTAGCACTCGGTACGTTTGAGTGCCAAGGGAGGTGAACGCGTGCTTGACGAACGGAAGCTCACAGTGCTCCGGGCCATCGTCGAAGATTACGTGTCCACCACCGAGCCGGTGGGCTCCAAGTCGCTGGTCGACCGGCATCATTTCGGCGTGTCCCCGGCGACCATCCGCAACGACATGGCCGTGCTCGAGGAGCAGGGCTACATCGCGCAGCCGCACACCAGCGCCGGGCGGATACCGACTGAGAAGGGCTACCGGCTGTTCGTGGACAGGCTGTCCAGCGTCAAGCCGCTGTCCGCAGCCGAGCGGCGCGCCATCGAGACGTTCCTGGCCGGCGCGTACAGCCTCGATGACATCGTCGCGCGCACGGTGCGGCTGCTCGTTCAGCTCACCCGCCAGGTGGCCGTGGTGCAGTACCCCTCGCTGACCAGGTCCGCGGTCCGGCACATCGAACTGGTCCCGCTCACTCCGACCAAGCTGCTGCTCGTGGTGATCACCGACACCGGGCGGGTGGAACAGTGCACCGTGGACCTGCCCGAACCGTGGGACGACGCCTCGGTCGGCCATGTGCGCGCCGTGGTGAACGCCTGCCTGTGCGGGCACAAGCTGTCCGACGCCGCCGCCATGGTCGGCGACCTCGCCGAGCGGATCCCCGCCGACGAGCGCGGCAACGCCAACGCCGTGTTCTCCGTCCTGCTAGCCACCTTGGTGGAGCGAAACGAGGAGAAGATCGTGTTCAGCGGGACGGCCAACCTCGCCGCGCATGACTTCGACACCGGCCTGCGGGAGGTGCTCGAAGCCCTGGAAGAACAGGTGGTGCTGATGCGGCTGCTCGGCGAGGCGACTGACCCGACTGCCCTGACGGTGAGGATCGGCTCGGAGAACCAGGTCGAGGGCCTGCAGGCCACCTCGGTGGTGTCGGTCGGCTACGGGATCGCGGCCGAGCCGCTGGCCAAGCTCGGCGTGCTCGGGCCTACCCGGATGGACTACCCGGGAACGATGGGCACGG